>CANFUT010000007.1 GCA_947450325.1 Flavobacteriia bacterium | reverse complement strand
TTCTTAAACAAGTTTACCTCGCAATACAAAACGCTCATACAAGATGGAATGGACAAATCTTCGCTTGGGCAAGTATTAGAAATGATTTAAATAGCTACTTTAGTGAAAGAATTAAATAGGAACTTGACACAGTTTATTGAACACTCCCGAGGTAACTGGTTTTTTTCCTCAAAAAAAAGATGCAACTCTTCATCTTTTTTCTCAACTTTTAAAACATCAAAATACTCAACCAAATAATCAGGTAAAAGCAACTTTAACAAATCAATATTTTCCAAAAAAAATCGTTTAGGAATCAAAGGTTATAAAAAAATCTTAAATTTAGCTCCACAGGTATTTGTTTTGATCCCTAAATTTGAAGGTCCAAAATTCACTCGGATTTTTCTGGAACTAGATTCTTGGTAGAATAATTAAATTTCCAAAAATTACTTTAAAGTGAATTATTTTATTTTTTACAAGGCGTCTTTTCCAATTAGATTCTAAATCTAGTATCTCACATAAAAAGTCGAGGTCTGAAAATTTAATCTCAATTAATTACGAACTAAAATTCAAACATTTTTTAATATTTTTTTAGAAAAATTTTAGCGCCTTTATTTAAACTATTTATTTCTTAAAAAGTTAATAACTTAATCTATTACTATTTAATTTTTAAAGAAATTTTTAATCTCTTTTTTGCAAAAAATACTTGAAAAAAAATGAGCAAAATATAGCGTCATTATAAAAGTTTTTTTTCAATCAATTTAAATCGATTTTCATTTAAAATTAAATACTATTTATTTATGATTATAAAAGCATATATAACTAAATCAATATTTTATAATTAAATTTAATAACGTAATCAATTACGCTTAAATCATTTAAAATCAAAGAAAAATCATTAACTAGTCAAAAAAAATGATTAATTATTTCCAGCTCACGTTTAGAACATTTTTGATCTTAAAAGATAAAATTAAACTAATTTTTGAGTCTCAATTTTAAATATTTTATATTAAATATAACTATTTTATATAAACTAATTTATAGACAGTATTTTGGAAAATAAAATGACTATTTTTCACTATTAGATTGTAGTCCTTTACAATTTATTGAACAGTAAATTATTCTTAAATTTTCGTTTTTTATTCTAGTTAATTTGGTTTTGAAAAGAGATTTTAAGCTGTTTTTTTTTGAATCTACATCATTTTTCAAAGAACTATTAAATGGAAAAAACACTCAACTATTAAGTTGACACACATCAGTCAGGAATCATTTGAAAAACTAAAAAAGAAAAATTTTAGCGCAAAAAAGAAGCCTCAAATTACGATTTGAGGCTTCTTTTTTGAAATATTTTATGGGAAAATTAAATCGTATCCTTTGTGTTTTCAATCATATTTGCTAAAAAATCTCTTGCTCTAAATAATTGTGCTTTCACAGTTCCTAAAGGCAAGTTTAAAGTTTCTGCGATTTCCTCGTAACTTAATTCTTCGAAATATCGCAATTCAACCAATTCCCGGTAGCGAGGTTTTAGTTTTGACACTAAATTTCGCATCATTTTTACTTTCTGACTTTGAATGATGGCTTCCTCAGGGTTTTGAGTATTTGATTTTGCGTCAAAATAAATAATTTCTCCACTATCCCTGGTAAAACCAGTATCCATGGAAGTAACTTTAATCCTTTTTTTGCGGATGAAATCGATACAATTATTTGATGCAATCTTAAAAAGCCAAGTACTAAAAGCAAAGCTTGGGGAATATTGATCTAATCTATTGAAGGCTTTTCCAAACGCTTCGATTGTCAAATCGTCGGCATCATCCGTATTTTTCACCATTTTGAACATGGTAAAATAAACAGACTCTCTATAGCGCTCCATTAGCTCGCCAAAAGCTGCTTGACTCCCATTCTTTGCTGCTTCCACAAGCATCAAATCGTGTTTCGCTTTTTCTGATAAATGTTCACCTATTTCCATGTCGATGTTGTCGATTTTTCTGCAGTATAAAACATGCTCGGTACAAGAATCGCATAAAATAAATCTAAGAAAGGTAAAAATGCTATAAAGCTTTTGGCTTTTAATTTAGCAAAACACATTCCTTGAATCCACCATTTAATTCCAATAATAAAACCAAAACATGCTAATGTGATCCATCTATATTCTGAATCAAACATCAAAATAACAAAGGAAATCCACAACATCAACAAGGTCAGCGGATAGATTCCTAACAATGATTTTTTAATAACGTTGTAATGCCCTGCTGTGCTGTAATGTCTCGACTTTTGTTGAGCCCAAGTTTTCCAAGTCGTTTTCGCTTTCGAATAACAAAAGGTCTCTTTTTCTATTTGAATATTAAAATTCCTGTTTTTTGCAGCTTCTTGAATAAACAAATCGTCATCACCTGAATGAATTGAGTAATGTGATTTAAATCCATGAACTGAATCAAAAGTTTTCTTTGTGTACGCCATATTGCGACCAACTGCCATATAAGGCATTTTCGACAAAGCAAATGAAAAATAATTCATAGCGATAAATGCAGTGTCAAATCGAATAATTTTATTTAATAAACCCTTTTCTGTTTGATAGGGTCCATAACCAATCACAATTTGCTTTTCATCTGAAAATTTAGACATCATGCCTTTCAACCATAAATTACTAGCAGGTTGACAATCAGCATCCGTAAAAATCAAATGCTCATTTTTAGCAGCTTTTATCCCCAATGTTAACGGGAGTTTTTTTCCGTTTCCTAAATGTCTACTTGGTTCAACTTCAACCACGCGCAAATTTGGGAATTGCATTTTATAGGCATTTAAAATATGGTAAGATTCATCAATTGACTGATGATTCACTACAATAACTTCAAAATTTGGATATTTCTGCTGAAGGATTAGAGGTAAATTCAAATACAAATTGTCTGATTCGTTTCTAGCTGCAATAATAATACTCACTGAAGGTTGTGATTCATTATTAAAACTTTTGCTATTTCTATAAAAAGCAAATCTTGCATGAATAATCAAAACATAAAGCAACTGGAGAAACGCTAAACTTGCGAAAGCAACAAATAAATACAATACAATACTTACGTTAAAATCAGGTAAAAACTCCATTTACAATTTCCTTTTGTGCAAAGATGGGACTCTTAGCTAAATACAACTATCTTTGCACGGTTTATTTTTCAACAAAGATATGCACTTCGATTTACATTATACAGATACAAAGACAAAAGCAAGAGCTGGTAGCTTGCACACAGACCATGGCGTGATTGAAACTCCGATATTTATGCCTGTTGGTACAGCAGGATCCGTCAAAGGTGTTCACCAGCATGAACTAAAAAACGAGATAGAAGCTCAAATTATTTTGGGAAATACTTACCATTTGTATCTTAAACCTGGAATGGAAGTGCTTCAAGGCGCTGGCGGTTTGCACAAATTCAATGGTTGGGATGGTCCAATTTTGACCGATAGCGGAGGTTATCAAGTTTATTCACTTTCGGGTGCACGAAAAATCACAGAAGAAGGTGTTAAATTTCAATCCTTTCACGATGGAAGTTACCATTTTTTCTCTCCTGAAAGAGCAATTGATATTCAGCGCGTGATTGGTGGTGATATCATCATGGCTTTTGATGAATGTACTCCTTTTCCTTGTGATTACGGATATGCTAAGCGTTCAATGCATATGACACACCGTTGGTTGAAGCGATGTTTCGATCAAATGGAAAAAACAGAGCCATTGTATGGTTATGAACAAGCACTTTTTCCGATAGTTCAAGGTAGTACCTGTAAAGATTTACGCACTGAATCAGCTGAAACGATTGCTGCTTATCCTAGTTTAGGGAACGCAATCGGTGGATTATCCGTAGGTGAGCCTGACGAAGATTTATATGAAATGACCGATTTGGTTTGCAACATTCTTCCAAAAGAAAAACCACGATATTTAATGGGTGTTGGAACTCCTGTGAATTTGCTTGAATGCATTGCTTTGGGTGTTGATATGTTTGACTGCGTGATGCCATCTAGAAATGCACGTCACGGAATGTTATTTACTTCTGAAGGAACAATCAATATTAAAAACGAAAAATGGACGAAAGATTTCTCCATGTTAGATCCGAACGGAACAACCTTTGTTGACAAAGTTTATTCTAAAGCATATTTGCGTCATTTGATTAAATCTAAAGAGAATTTAGGAATTCAAATTGCGACCATTCATAATTTAGGTTTTTATTTAGCGTTAATGAAAGAAGCCCGTCGTCGTATTTTAGATGGAACTTTCAGCGAGTGGAAAGATATTCAAGTAAAAAAATTAGGTACACGTTTATAATTGATGCTTAAAAAGTTTGACATATATATCATTCGAAAGTTTTTAACGACTTTCTTTTTCATGCTGGGAGTAATTATGTTGCTCGCAATTGTGTTTGACATATCTGAAAAACTGAGCGAATTAATTGACAATAAAGCACCTATTTTAGAGATTTTTGGAAGTTATTATGTTAACTTTTTGATTTTCTACGGGAATACTTTTTCTTCAATGATCATTTTTGTTTCGGTAATCTGGTTTACAGCTAAAATGGCTCAAGATTCTGAGATTATTCCGATGATGTTTAGCGGAAGGCCATTTACGCGGATTATGCGACCGTACATGATTGCAGCGACAATTCTAATGTTACTTTCCTTGTGGCTCAACCATTTTATAGTTCCAATCTCCAATCAAAAAAGATTGGACTTTGAGGAGAAGTATTATCGAGATAGAATTGTTGTAACAAATTACCATGCAGAATTCCCTGGAAATGTTTCAGTATATTTCGACAATTATGCCAGTGATGATGGGATTGTTTATGGTTTGAAAATAGAAAAATGGACCGAAGACAGAAAATTAAAATCATATCTATTTGCAAAATCGGCAACCAACTTACCTAAATCGAAAAAGTGGATTTTGAATGATTATTACGTCAGAAAAATAAATCCAAACGAGGAAGTTCAAGACAATAAAGTTTTAAAAGACGATTTGAAAGCAGGTGTCAAAATGGATACAATTTTTAATTTTCAAATTGAAGACATTGCCATTCGGGACAATTTTGCGGAAACAATGAGTTATTCAGAACTCAAAGAATTTATTAAAAAGGAACGAGACAAAGGTGCAGGAAACATTCCAACGTATGAAATTGAATTATATCGGAGAACATCTTATCCTTTTGCTACTTATGTATTGACATTAATAGGTGTTGCTGTTTCAAGTCGAAAATCTAGAGGTGGAATCGGTGTCAATATCGCGATAGGATTGGGATTTGTTTTCATTTACATCTTTGCAATGAAAGTAACAACTGTAGCGGCCATCAACGTTGGTTTTCCAGCAATGTTAGCTGTTTGGTTACCGAATTTTCTATTTGGAATAGTTGGCCTTTACTTATATAAGATTGCACCTAAATAAATCAGTTTGTCATTGATGAAATTAATTTTTGGCATTTTCTTTATGCTTTTGCATTTTCAATTTTTTGCTCAAGTTGTAAACATTGAAAATAAAAGAATTTACGATGACACTTCTGGATGGAGTGGCACAGTGGATGCTTCGTTTTCAGCTCAACGAACAAGAGATTTACTGTTTAGTTTGAATTTTAGAACTTTGGCACAATATAAAACCAGAAAACATTTTTTTCTTTTAATCAATGATTTTGGCTACTCCAAAGGCGATGTAGTTTATGCAAATCGCGGCATGTCCCATTTTCGATACGCATACAGAATCAAAAATGGTCCTTGGAAATGGGAAAGTTATCTTCAAATCCAATACAATCAATTATTGTTGCAAAGAAATCGTTCATTAGCAGGAACTGGATTACGATGGAAAATTTACGACAGTAAAGAAATTCGTTTTTTCACTGGGAGCTCTTTCTTTTTTGAATACGAAGAAATTCAGCCATACACAGAATTCAACCACGATGTCCGTTGGAGTAATTACTTGTCATGGTTTATAAATAAGCCTACTTATGCATTTACAGCAGTAACCTACTATCAAGCAAATATTCAAAATTTCAAAGACTATCGTATTTCAGGTCAATATACTTTTTTGTTCAAACTGAAGAAAAATATAGACTTGAAAAGTGAGTTTAGTAATAATTTTGATTCAAAGCCGCCACAAACGGTGAGAAAGTGGATTTTTAGTTCAACATTTGGAATTGTTCTTAAACTTGGATAGTTTTTTAAGTTATTAATCATCACCATAGTTGATTTTAAAAATAATTCCCTATCTTTGCACCCTTAAATTATTAATTTTATTTATTAACATTATGAATTCTTACGAAACTGTTTTCATCTTAACTCCCGTTTTGTCTGATGATCAGGCAAAGGAAGCAGTGCAAAAATTCGAAAGTGAAATCGCCAATTTTGGTGGTAAACTTAAGCACAGTGAAAAGTGGGGCTTGAAAAAATTAGCTTACCCAATCCAAAAGAAAACAACAGGATTTTATTTCTTGTTGGAATTTGAAGGTGAAGGTGATATAATTGCAAACCTTGAATTGTCTTTTAAACGTGACGAACGTGTTATGCGTTTCCTTACTGTAAAAATGGACGTAAATCACCTTGCTTACGCTGAGAAAAGACGCGCTAAAATGGGTGAAGCTAAAACTGCGAAAGCAGAAGCTTAATTGTTTAACACAAAAATTTTAAAGAAATGGCACAAAATGATATTCGCTATTTAACGCCGATTAACATCGACATTAAAAAACAAAAATATTGCCGATTCAAGAAAAGTGGAATTAAATTCATCGATCATAAAGATCCAAACTTTTTGTTGAAATTGGTAAACGAACAAGGAAAAATTCTTCCTCGTCGTATCACTGGTACTTCTCAAAAATACCAAACTAAGGTTAACAAGGCTATCAAAAGAGCACGTCATTTGGCAATCTTGCCATATGTTGGTGATATGTTGAAATAAGCCACTTGTCAAACAAATAAAACTTGAAGTAAAATGGAAATTATCTTAAAGAAAAACGTAGATAAGTTGGGTTATAAAGACGAAACTGTTTCAGTAAAAAACGGTTACGGACGCAACTTTTTGATCCCTCAGGGATATGCAATTTTGGCTACGCCTTCTAACAAGAAAGCGCACGCTGAAACAATGAAGCAAAAAGCTCACAAAGAATCTAAAGTAATGGCTGAAGCAGAAGCAATTGCTGCTAAATTGGCTGAAATTACTGTTTCTATCTCTACGAAAGTAGGTGAAAACGGTAAGATTTTTGGTTCTGTTAACACTGTTCAATTGGCTGAAGCACTTCGTGCTGCTGGTTTTGATATCGATAGAAAATCATTGAAAATCAAAGATGAGCCAATTAAAGAAGTTGGAACTTTCCAAGCGGAAGCTAACTTACACAAAGGTGTTAAACCAACATTTACATTTGAAGTTGTAGGAGAATAATCTCAACACCTTAAAATACCTGAAAGGGATTGTCTTCATTGATAATCCCTTTTTTTAATTTTACGAAAAATAAAATCCACAAAAATGAAAATTCAAGAAACCATCGGACACGTCGAACAATTTCATGACGCATTTGGAATCAAAAATCATTACGAGCCAACAGTTAACCTTACGGAAGCTGAAGTAGAATTGCGTTTCAACTTGATGAAAGAGGAAAACGAAGAATACCTTGAAGCTGCTAAAAATGGCGATTTGGTGGAAGTAGCGGATGCTTTGGGTGATCAATTGTATATTTTGTGTGGAACGATTTTACGTCATGGTTTGCAAGACAAAATTGTGGAAGTTTTTCAAGAAATTCAACGCTCAAACATGAGTAAATTAGATGCAAATGGAAAACCAATTTACCGCGAAGATGGAAAAGTATTGAAATCAGAACTGTATTTCAGACCAGACATCAAATCCATTTTGGAGAAATAATTGAAATGAAAAGTTTCAATGTGCGGGTTTATGGTCTGTTGAAAAACGACCGCGAAGAAGTTTTAATCACAGATGAATTTAGATTCAATCACGCATTTACCAAATTTCCTGGTGGCGGTTTGGAATTCGGTGAAGGACTTACAGACGGTTTGAAACGCGAATTTTTAGAGGAATTATCGCTTGAAATTGAAGTTGGAGAATTATTTTTTGTCAACGATTTTTACCAAGAATCCGCTTTTAATCAAAATCACCAATTGTTGATTTTCTATTTTTGGGTAAGTGCTCAAAATTGGCAAAACATTACAGCGAATAGCGAAAAACAAATTTTAAACCAAGATGGAGAAATGCCTCGTTGGATTGCATTGAAAAATATTTCATCCGAAGAAATGACTTTTCCAGTGGATAAAATTGTTGCTGAAAAAATCAAAGTCATTATTTAAAATTTAAATAGCATTTCAATAGAACCTAAACTTTTAATCATATTTTCTACTTGGGATTGTTGTACATTTGTCTAGAATTTTATTAAATGTGAAATCATTTTTGACCATATTTTTGTGTGTGTTTTATCTGTTAGTTTCAACAGGTACATCAATTAACATCCATTATTGTGGTAAAACAGTGCAAAAAATTTCACTTTTCAAGAATGATGAAAAATCTTGCTGTGGAAGTAAAATAGAATCTAATCGCTGTTGCCACAATAAATTAGTTGTTTTCAAAATCAAAGACAATCATTCTTCAAATTTTGAAATAAAAGTAAATTCCACCAATCAATTTGCAATAGTCACGAATGTGATAGTCAATTTTGAACAACAATTTACTAGAAATATAACCGCTAGAGTACCTTTAAACTTTCAGCATCCTCCTCCTCAACAAAAAACAGCAATTTTCCTCAAAAACAGAGCTTTAATAATTTGATTTAGATACATTTCTTGACTATCAATATGTCAACTAAACTTGTATTTATAAATTTAAAATTATTAAAGATGAAAAAAATATTCATTATATTATTAGCTGTTAACGCATTAAGCTTTTCTGCAGTCGCTCAAATTCCAAATTTTGATTTTGAAAATTGGACTTCACACGGAACATATTCTACACCTGACAATTGGGGTACGATGAATAATACAACTGCAGTTGGAGCTGTTTTTACTGCAACCGCTGGTACTCCGGGAGCGACCGGATCCTCCTATTTGAAACTAACGTCTCAAACTGTTGGACCATCTGTGATAAATGGAATTGCTGTTTGTGGAATTTTAGATTCAATGACTATGGCACCAAAATCTGGCTTTGCATTTACAGGACAACCTCAAAATTTCACGGGAAAATGGCAACACATGATTTATGGCACATCACAAGGATCAGTTGATGTCAAATTAACAAAATGGAATAACATCACCAATCAACGCGACATTATTGCAACTGCCTACAAAGCATTGAACGGCATGCAAATGAATTGGGCGTCATTTACAATTCCATTTACTTACACTAGTTCAGAAACTCCTGACAGTTGTATCATTTTTATGCAAGCAAGTGGCTCGACACCTGCAAATAATGACTATTTGTGGTTAGATAATTTGGCTTTTTCTGGCTCTGTTGCTGGAATCCAGGAAAATATTGCTGTCATCAATTCCACTTTGATTACTCCAAATCCAGTTCAAAACGTATTCAATCTTGAAATTTCGTCAGCTAAAAATCAAGACATTACAATTTCAATCGTTGGACTTGATGGAAAAATTTATTCAAATGAAAACAAAATAATTGCCAACGGGAAAAACAATTTTGAATTTAACATTTCCAGCTATTCAAAAGGAATCTATTTCTTGAAAATCCAAGCTAATGGCGAATTAAGAACTGAAAAATTCATTGTAGAATAAGTAATTGTTTTCTGTCAGATGAAAAATTCCACTTGGTTCGTTTTTATTTTATTGTATTCAGGAATCACTTTAGGTCAAACGCCTATAGTGATTCCAGATACACTTTCGGGAACAAATATTGCGCTGAATATGCACAATGACAGTGTACAACTGTTTCCTTCTGGTCCGAAATCCAAAACATTCGGGTACAATCAATTTGCTTATTTAGGTCCGACAATTATTTTAAACAAAGGACAAGTAGCAAATTTTGATGTAACAAATTCCATCGATGATACAACTACAGTTCATTGGCATGGCTTGCATGTTCCAGCAATGTGGGATGGCGGACCACACACACCAATTTTAGCTGGTGAAATTTGGCATCCAACGTTTAAAGTTATGGATCATGCTTCAACTTATTGGTATCATCCGCATTGGCACATGAAAACAGCCAAACAAGCAATCAAAGGCGCCGCAGGATTAATCATTGTTCGAGATTCTACTGAAAGGTCACTAAATCTACCTAGACGATATGGAGTTGATGATTTTCCAATTATCATTCAATGCCAACAATACGATTCTTTGAATCAAGCAATGCCATTGGGAATGCAGGATAGTACCATCCTGGTAAATGGAGCAAGAGCAAACAATGGATATTCGGTATATGGCGATTTTCCAGCACAAATTGTTAGAATGCGATTATTGAATGCTTCCGGAGAACGCTCGTTTTTATTTGGATTTACGAATGATTTTCCATTTCACCAAATTGGTTCCGACGGAGGATTGCTAAATGAAGCCTTTCATACCACGCGTATTTTACTTTCTCCCGGAGAACGCGCAGAGATATTGGTTAATTTGAGCACTTTGAACGGACAAACCTTGCAACTAATGAGTTACGCTTCCGAATTAGCCATGGGAATCCAAGGAGGACCAACCATGCCGATGCCAAATGGACCGCCGATGGACAGTCCTTTGAACGGGATTGACTTTAATATTTTGCAAATTAATGTTGTTGCTCCAACAATAAATCCCGTAACAAGTATTCCAAGTACCTTGGAAAATAACATTCCTTTTCTAGCTTCCGATGCCAATGTCACTCGTACAATCCGATTCACAGCGGATAGCATGATGGTGATGGACGGTCCATTTTACTTCAATGACAGTTTATTCAACATGATGCGAATAGATTATAACATTCCATTAAACAATGTTGAAATTTGGAAATTGGTGAACGAAACCATGGTTGCACATCCGTTTCACATTCATGATGTTCAATTCTTTTTGCTGAATAGAAATGAAACTGTGATGCCTACTCCATCAGAAAGTGGCAGAAAAGACGTGATTTTAGTTCCACCAGGAGATTCTTTGAAATTCATAACTAAATTCGAAGATTTTGCGGATTCGATGGTTCCATATATGTTTCATTGTCATATTCTGATGCATGAAGATGCTGGAATGATGGGACAATTTGTGGTAACAGAAAGTTTTGCTGGGAATTCAGAAATAGAACCAAACAATCAAATATTAAACGTTTATCCAAATCCATCAAACTCTATTCTTAAAGTCAATATGCCTCTAGGAAAATCAACTTCTGAAATTGTGATATTTGACAATGTCGGAAAAATTTGTTTTCAAACAACCTCATCTAAAGACGAAGAAAGTATAGATATTAGTCAATTTGAAAATGGGATTTACATGATTTCAATTTTAAGAGAAAATCAGTATTTTCACCAGAAATTTATTAAAAAATAAACTGTTTAAAATGAAAAAAAATATTAGATCAATTGTAAACTTTTTACTTATTATAGTTTCAATTGTTTTCTTCGCTTCATGCGGTAGTGAAAACACAGAAACTGTTAGCAAAACAATCAACGAATTTACTAAAACGACAATCGTTGACGGCAAAGGTGAAACAACTTTTACCGTTTGGGGAAATTGCGAAATGTGCAAAGAAACCATCGAAAAATCGCTGAAAGTCGAGGGAGTTGAAAGCGCGAATTGGGACGTGGACAAAAAGTTGATTAACGTGAAATTCGACGCCAACAAAATCAATTTAGACCAAATTCAAAAAAACATCGCCTTGGCTGGATACGACAACGTGAAATACAAAGGCGACGACAAAGCGTACAAGAAATTGCATGCGTGCTGCCAGTATGAACGGAAATGATTTAGATTATTAGATTGTTAGATTATTGGATTCGCTGCGCGTCTGCCTGCGGCGGTGTTGGATTCACTTCGTGGCTGACTTTGTCGGTATTGGATTATTAGATTGTTGGATTATTAGACTTACAAAGTAAATCGTCTTAATATCCTAATATCTTAACATCCTAACATCTTTTTTCCACAAAATTAACAAGTCTTTTACCCAATCGTTTCCGACTTCGGTCTAAAAAACGTATCTTTGCACCCAATTTAGAAAAAAGAAAATGGCAACAAATAGAACATTTACAATGTTAAAGCCTGATGCACTTGAAAACAAGCACACAGGAAAAATTATCGACATGATTATCGCAGCTGGTTTTGAAATCAAAGCGATGAAATTGACACAATTGACAACAGAACAAGCGCAAAAATTTTACGAAGTTCATGCTGAAAGACCATTTTATGGTGAATTAGTTGAATACATGACTTCTGGACCAATCGTAGCTGCAATCTTGGAAAAAGAAAACGCAGTAGCTGATTTCCGTGCGTTAATCGGTGCTACAGATCCAGCTGAAGCTGCTGAAGGTACAATCCGTAAATATTACGCTGAATCAAAAGGTCGTAACGCTGTTCACGGTTCTGACTCAGACGAAAATGCTGAAATCGAAGGTAAATTTCATTTCTCTGCAAACGAAATTATCTAATTGATTTTTAAATAGATTTTTGAAAAGACTGGCTTTGGCTGGTCTTTTTTTTTTGGTTGAAAATTGTCATTGAACAAACGAAACTCAAAATCTCCCAACATTTCCCTATCTTTATTCCCAAAATCGAAATCAAATGAATTATAAATACACTGTTGAAGAACGCTTCTTGAAATACGTTCAAATTGACACTACTGCAGACCCAGTTTCTCCTTCTTTTCCTTCGTCGATGAAACAAAAAGATTTGGCCAAAGTGCTGGTTGAAGAATTGTTGGAAATGGGCATCAAAGATGCGGAAATGGACGAATGGGGATATGTTTTTGCGACGGTTCCAAGTAATTCATCTAAGAAAAATGTTCCAACCATTTGTCTTTGTTCTCACATGGACACAGCGCCAGATTGCAGCGGGACGAATGTAAAACCAATTGTTCATAGAAATTGGGACGGTTCGCCGATTATTTTGCCAGATGACAATGAACAAATCATTACTTCGGAAAGACACAAATATCTGAAAGAAAAAATTGGTGACGATATCATCACTGCAAGCGGATTGACTTTGTTGGGATCTGACGACAAAGCGGGAATTGCCATCATCATGGATTTTGCGCATTATTTGGTGAATCACCCAGAAGTAATTCACGGTGATGTGCGTATTTTGTTTACGCCTGACGAAGAAGTTGGTCGCGGTGTGGAACATTTAGACATGGAAAAATTAAACGCTGACTACGGTTATACGATGGACAGTGGAGAATTAGGCGCGATTGAAGACGAATCTTTTTCAGCTGATGCGATGAGTTTCCAAATCACTGGAGTGAGCGCTCATCCAGGATACGCGAAAGGAAAAATGGTGCACGCTATGAAAGTTGCTTCTGCATTTATCAATTCATTGCCAACAGATTCTTGGACGCCAGAAACAACTTCTGGAAGAGAAGGATTTGTGCATCCAACTTCGTTTAATGGTGGTTTGGAAGAAGCGACAGTTACTTTTATTATTCGTGATCATATCACCGCTAAATTGGCTGAATATGAAACGCGTTTGGAAGATTTGATGAAAGCAACAATTGCGCAATTTCCTGGAGCGACTTATACTTGTCAGGTGACTGAGCAATACCGCAACATGAAAGAAATTATCCAAGATGTCCCTTTTGTAACGGATTACGCGATTGAAGCGATGGAAAAAGCTGGAATCACACCAAAACCAACGATTATTCGTGGTGGAACAGATGGTTCGCGCCTTTCATTCATGGGATTACCTTGTCCAAATATCTTTACCGGAGAAATGGCGATTCATTCCAAACATGAATATGTGAGTGTACAAGACATGCAAAAAGCGGTTGATACGTTGGCTCAACTGTTACCAATTTGGGAGCAACGAGCTGAAAATTAAACTAAATTATTCCTCATAAAAAAACGGAAGCGATTGATTTACTTCCGTTTTTTTGTTGGAGAAATTTGATTTATGCCGATATAGTTTGAACATAGTCCTGTTTAATTGGACAATAGTGAAAACATAATCGGTATAACTATTTCAAAATCCTATTTCTTATATTTCTTCAACCCTTTTTCCAAGAAAGATTTGTAAACATCAATGTTTGATTCATACCCCATTGGTTTGGTCAAATCATTTCCTTCTGGATCAGTCAAGACATACAATGGTTGAGACAATTGGTTGTATTTGCGAATTTGGTAATCGCCCCATTTATTTCCAACGGTGCGAATTTCACTATCCAACACTTTGGAAAATTTCCATTCAGATTTTGGCAATTTCGCTTTGTCATCTACATACAAAGAAGCAATCACGACCTCATTTTTCAAAATTGAACTGATTTTGGTGTCCGTCCAGACAGTTGATTCAGTTCTGCGACAATTAGGACAATTGTATCCTGTAAAATCTAACAAAACAGGTTTATTTACCTTTTTAGCGTATTCTTGCGCTTTGTCTAAATCATGGAAAACCAATAAATCTCCATCGATTTCGTGCATGTCTTTTCTGTATTCTTGGAAAATTGGATTAGCAACAGCAGTTCCTCCCCCATTCGATTCGCCTCGAACAAAACGGAAATTGTCCTCTGAATGAGATCTTGGAGGTGCTACACCATCAATTAACTTCAAAGGTGCGCCCCACATCCCTGGAACTAAGTATACAGCAAAAACCAATGCTAATAGCGCAAACATGAATCGAGTCACAGTTAATCTTTCGACATTAGAATCGTGCGAAAATTTGAGTTTACCGAGCAAATAGAAACCAATGACAAAGAAAATTACAATCCAAATAGCGATGAAGATTTCTCTTGTCAAAACTCCCCAATGATAAGCCAAATCGATTCCGGACAAGAATTTCAAAGCAAGGGCCAATTCCAATAATCCTAAAACTACTTTCACAGAGTTTAACCAACCTCCAGATTGAGGCAATGAATTCAACCATCCTGGGAAAATTGCAAACAAAGTAAATGGAATGGCAAGTGCTGAAGAAAAACCAATCATCCCAATTGCTGGTCCCATCATGCTTCCACTTGTAGAAGATTCAACCAACAAAGTTCCGATAATTGGTCCTGTACACGAAAACGAGACCAAACTCAAAGTAAAAGCCATGAAGAAAATCCCGATTAAACCACCTTTATCAGCGTTACCATCGGCTTTGTTCACCCATTTACTAGGCATTCTGATTTCAAATGCACCCAAAAATGAAAAGGCAAAAATCATGAAAATGGAGAAGAACAGTAAATTCATCCAAACATTCGTTGATAAATCATTCAATCCTGAAGGTCCCATGATGGCTGTGATGACCAATCCGATTGTTACATAAATCAGAATGATTGAAACACCATAAAGCAAAACGTTCATTATTCCTTTTCTGCGAGAACCAGATTGTTTCGTAAAAAACGTCACAGTCATTGGAATCATTGGAAAAACACAAGGTGTCAACAAGGCGATTAATCCACCACCAAAACCTTTCAAGAAAGTAATCCAGAATGAATCAGCTTTCTTTTTGCTTGGAGTAGCTTCTTTAATTTCATCGGCAGTAGATTTTTTGTTGACGTTGTCGTTGTTTTCTTTTACAGCGTTTGTGTTGGTATCTAAATTTGAAACAGCTTGATTTGTATTCTCTTCTGGAACTTCTGTTATCGAACAAGGCTTGTAATTTTTGAATTCAACTTTGAAATCCTTATTTACAAAAACACAACCCATTTCATCACAAATTTGACCCGTTAAACGCACATCCATCACGAATGATTTGTCGGTCAACACTTCCACTTTTTGCAAAAATTCAACTGTATTTTCGAAATACAAAGAAGTACCAAATTCATCTTTGTGAACAGTAGGCTTTTTTGATTCAGCAAGTTTACCAAGAAGTTTGTAATTTTTGGATGCTTCTACTTCAATGGTTGTTGGTGTTCCTGTAAAATCAGCTTTTTCTGGATCGTGAGAGATTGAGAAAATGTGAAATCCAGGTACAAGTTTCGCTTTAAATTTGATGACTGCCTTACAGTCTCCATCTTTGGCTACCGAATAATCTAAAGTCATTTTGTCTTTCCAACTTGGCTGTGCGAATGCAAGATTGCTTAGGAAAAAGATGCTTAAGAAAAGCATTAAAATTGGTCGTAATTTGAAATGCATAATGCTATAAATGTTTGTTAATTTTTCGGTATTGTGATTTTAAATTGTTTGTCTACCGGAGGTAAACACATAGTTTCGTTGCAAACCATGAAAGTAACTGAACCTTCAAGAACGCTCGCTTTTTTTGCTTTTACTTTTTGAGTAAAAACTACTTTGTGCTCAAAAAAGTCTAATGTTGCTTCAAAATTCTCATCGTATTTTTGAATGGCTTTTGGTTCTGCAACTGCACCAATTAATTGAAAATCATCTGAAGATTTGAAAGTAATGGAGGTTGGAATTGGTCCGACATCATTCTTAATGTGCTGACTATACAAATGCCAACCATCCTTAATGTTTGCAACAATTTCAACTTGATTTGTCTTCTCGTTGTAATTAAACTCCCATTGAATTGCTTCTTGGGCGTTCAAATTCAACACCAAGAAAAGACATGTAATAAAAAGAAAAATCCGTTTCATTGAAAGAAATTAAGAGAAGACTACAATGGCTTGTAATTTTCAACTTCAAATTTACAAAATGAAACGGACTTAATTGTTAACGAGTTCGTAATTATTCTTGAATTTCCAAATTAAAGATAAAGAAAACAAATCACAAAAAACCCTTATTTTATTGGCTAAAATTTAATTTCCTGAATCCTTGAGATTGGAATCCAAACACCACCTTTGAGGCAAATATAGTTTGCACCAGTTGCCCAAATTGTAGTTTCAACACGTTTCAAACCTTCATCGTCATGAAAATAAATTGAAACCTTTGTATGGTAACCATTTCCAAGCCTCGTAGCTTGCTCAAGTTGTTGTCTAATTTCTGGATGTTGCTTGAAAAGCTTCTCTCCATGGAAAGAAAGAGTAGGAACTATCTCTTTTTCAATTGTTTGGACTTCTAATACTTGCATGGTTTTTTGATTTAGAAGTTTAAATTAAAAAAAGTAAATGTAAATTCCAAATATTTTTAGTGTTAAATTGCCTTAGTACGAAAAAAATTTACTGCTTTTCTATCCAAACGCTCTCAATTGCTTCACTTTGCTCATTTGGCATCGCTTCTCGTGAAATTTTCAATCCTACACACCAAATAATCTTTTCGTCATCAACCAAAACCAAGGAATTTTCTTTTTCTATTGATGACAATTTAGCTTCAGTTAAAATATCCGAAATTAACTTTGAACCATTCATACCAATAGGTTTCATTCGATCGCCAACTTGCCACTTTCTTATTCTTAACTCACCTTTGATTTTTGATAAATCAAGGTATATTTCGTTTAAATTAAATTGATTGGGCAAGAATTCAACTTTACGTTGGCAAACTTTCCAAACTTCTTTTTTGGCAATAATCAATTCAGGTTTGAGAATCATAAAACAATCTGAATCTTGGTACATATCAAATTCGTCTATCTGAATCTTTTTTCCCTTTTGAGATTTTCTCAATTTCTGCAGTTCCGAAATGGCTGTTTGACGAATCCCCAAACTTCTCAAAACTTCAACTTGTTCAAATTCTGACAATTGATCAAAATTATCGTGACTCCATTTTTTTGTCTCAAGAATACTAAAAACGATTGGTTTGACTTCTAATTCTAAATCTTGTTGGGTATCCTGAAAAGCCTTCACCAAAGTCAAGACTGAATCTTTTAATGTTGGAATTTGATTTATTACTTCTGGCAACAATATGTTTCTCAATTTATTGCGTGTGTAATCATTCTTTACATTTGATCTATCTTCTCTCCACAAAATGTCATGTGATTTTGCAAATTCAAGAATTTCTTCTTTTGAAGAATTCAACAGTGGTCGCACAATTTGATTGTGATTTTCCAACATTCCTGCCAATCCTAGGATTCCAGATTTACGTGCAATGTGCTGAAAGAAAGTTTCCACTTGATCGTCGTTGTGATGGGCCAACAGGATGAAATTGTCTGCATCTTGGTCAGTAATTTCGTGGAACCAATCATAGCGAATTTTCCTTGCTACATCTTGTAAATTCCCGCCTTTTTCTTGCAAAATTTGCTTTGTTTCGACGCTTTTCAAATAAAAAGGCAAATTCAATTTTTCGCATGTTGATTTTACAAATTGCGCATCATTATTTGAATCTTCACCACGCAAATGATAATTGACATGTAAAACTGAAACTTGAAATTCAGCTTTTACTAAAAGGTGCAACAAAACCATGGAATCTACACCACCACTGCATGCTAGAAAAAGTTTTTTGTTTTTCAGCCATGACCAATTATTTTGAAAATCAGATTCCTTGATCATCGCCAAATAATTGCAACATGCGTTTCACTTTCACCAAGCATTCTTCGTATTCTTTTTCGGCATCGGCTTGAATGGTTATTGCACCACCGACAGAGCAAGTTAGGCAACGTTTTTCTAAATTATATAAAAACGATCGGATCACAACATTAAAATCAAAATCACCATTGGGTTTGAAATATCCAATCGAACCAGAATACAATCCGCGTTTAAAAGATTCGTGCTTTTCAATTAATTCCATCGAACTAATTTTAGGCGCGCCAGTCATTGAACCCATTGGAAAAGTTGCTTTGAGAATGTCTGAAAACTTTAAATTTTCTTTCAATTCGCAACTGATAGTCGAAATCATGTGATGCACCGTTTCAAAAGTATGAATGCCGCACAACTCTTCTACTTTTACAGAATTCTTTTGGGCAATTCTAGACAAATCGTTTCTTACTAAATCCGCAATCATGATATTCTCTGCGCGTTCTTTAGGATCGGATTTCAATTGGATTTTAAATTGTTCATCTTCCTCCAAATTACTTCCGCGCTTGATTGTTCCTTTGATTGGTTCTGAAATGACTTTATTTCCAGCTTTCTGAATAAATCTCTCTGGACTGCCGCAAAACACCTGAAATTGATCAAATTCCAAAAAGACTGAAAATGGTGCTTGAGTAAGTTCAATTTGTTGTTTAAGTAATTCAATTGACTTAAAATCAAGTACGTTTTCAGCAATAAATGTTTGACAAAAATTCAATTCATAGGTATTTCCCTGTTGAATTTCATTTTGTAATAACTTCACCGTTCCCAAATAATCACTTTTTGATATTTGTGATTTGAAATGAATTTTCGGTAATTCTTTTTTAGGTTGATTCAATTCATTCAACCAATTTTCAATTTCTTTTTCTGAGAAATCAGACTTTTCTCCTTGTAAATAAATCGGGGCATTTCCTTTTTCTAAGGAAATTACAAAAGCTGGATTCCAACAAAACAAATCAGGAAATTGAAGAAAATCTTTGTTTTCACTTTTCAAAACCTCGATTTCATTCTTTAAATCGTATCCTAAAAAAGTAACCAAATATCTGTTTTGATTTTCTGCAACGAATTCATCGAGTTCATGTAAGGCATTTCCAACTTGACATTTCAAGATTGGTCCTTCTCCAAAAAAGAATAAAGATTGCGCTGGATTAGAATAAAAATATGCCCTTGGGAATGAAATCATTTTAGAATTGATTCATATATGATTGTAAAATAATGGTTGCACTAATCTCGTCAACAAGTGCTTTATTATGTCGTTGTTTTTTATTCAATCCGCCATCAATCATCGACTGAAAGGCCATTTTGGAAGTAAATCTTTCATCCATCATGACGATTTTCAATGTAGGGAATTTTTTCTCCAAATCTTCTTTCAAAAAACGAACATTTTGTGTGATATGTGAATCTTCATTGTTCAATCTTTTCGGTTCACCCAAAACAATGGTGTCGACATTTTTTTCCAAGACCGTTTTTTCAAGAAAACCCATTAATTCGCGACTTTCAACCGTTGTTAAACCAGAAGCAATGATATTCATTTCATCGGTAATGGCAATTCCTGTTCTTTTCAAACCAAAATCAAGTGCAAGTTTTCTTCCCATGACACAAAGATAGTTGGAATTGAACGAAAATGAATCATTGAATCGTGGAAGGTTTTTAGAGATGAAAAATAAACGCAATGCTTATCTTTGCAAAAAATGAAATTCATTCCAACCATTAGGAAAAAAAGATAAATATGAGATCAACAATAGAAGCAGCTTGGGAAAACCGAGAATTATTGAAAGAAAAATCAACCATTGAAGCGATTGAGCATGTGATTGAAGATATCGACAAAGGTATTTTACGCGTTGCAGAGCCAACTGAAAATGGCGATTGGATTGTGAACGAATGGGTAAAAAAAGCCGTCGTAATGTATTTTCCAATCCGTCAAATGGAAACCATTGAAGTTGGTCCATTCGAATTTCACGATAAAATGGCGTTGAAAAGAAATTACAAAGATTTGGGAGTACGTGTTGTGCCTCATGCCATTGCGCGTTACGGTGCATTCATCGCTCCAGGTGTAATTTTAATGCCTTCTTACACCAATATTGGCGCATATGTAGATTCAGGAACGATGGTTGACACGTGGGCGACAGTTGGTTCTTGCGCTCAAATTGGTAAAAATGTGCACTTAAGTGGTGGTGTTGGAATTGGTGGTGTTTTGGAGCCCTTGCAAGCTGCACCAGTAATTATCGAAGACGATGCTTTCATTGGTTCACGATGTATTGTGGTTGAAGGCGTTCGTGTTGGTAAAGAAGCCGTTTTGGGAGCCAATGTTGTGTTGACACAATCCACCAAAATCATTGATGTTACTGGCGATTCACCTGTTGAAATGAAAGGATATGTACCTGAACGAAGTGTGGTAATTCCTGGATCTTACACCAAAACTTTTCCTGCTGGAGATTTTCAAGTTCCTTGTGCTTTAATCATTGGAAAACGAAAAGCTTCTACAGATCTTAAAACATCATTAAACGAAGCATTGAGAGAGCATAATGTCGCAGTTTAAATTAAAATAATAGAAACAAAAAAAGGTCAGATTCCATCGTTAAATCTGACCTTTTTTATTAAATATCTTTGATTATATCCTAACCGAAACCCCTGCTGACAATAGTGGACCTCCAATTCCTATTTCTGCATTTAATCCGAGATTCGGGATGAAATAATATCGAAGTCCGACTGCGGCTCTCATTGAAAAAGGTAACAAAGTTCCTTTTACTTTTCCCTTTTCAAATTGATACGCGGGATCTGTGTTTGTTACTGACCAAATTCGTGTGTTTGAGCCAGCACCAATTCCAACATAGGCATCCATTTTATTTGTTGAAACAAAATGATAATTGAATCTCAACTGAACACGAATTCTTTTCATTGCCAATTCTCCTTGGTATCTTCTGTATAAAGTATTGTCAGTATTTAGTGAATCATACGTCAATCCAAGTTTTGTAGAATTAAAGATGAAATCAATTCCCAAACCAAATTTGTCTGCCAACATATATTCAGCACGAAGTCCCAACGGACCAAGACCACCTTCGCCAGTGGTATTGATTTTTTGGTTATCGAATGTGATATTTTTAATTATTGTTTTACCAAAATTTGGAGCTCCGTAATACGGGTCTATAATAAAATTTCCTTTTCTTACAATGCCAACAGAAACATCTTCATTGGAATATGCTTCACTTTCTTGGCTGAAGGAATACGTCGAAATAATGCTAGACAAAACGATTGTCAATAAATAAACTATTTTTTTCATCTTTTTTGCTTTTTGAAAAGTCATTTCAATAATTATGCCTGAATTTCCAATGGATTTAGCATCAAATCTTCCATCACTTTTTCTAGTTTGGAAGAAACTGAATTAGCGAAAATAATTCGTTGACATTTCGGTAAACTATCCGCAATTCTTCTCATTTGGGCGATTGTTGATTCTTTCAGCATGGTTTCCGCATCATCCAAAACGAAAAGTTTCAATTTCCCCATGTTGATTCCATTTTGAATGTACAAATCGTAAATTCTTTTCGCAGTTCCAACGACAATATCAGCCCCTTCAAAAATATGATTTCGCTGTTCGATCATGTTTCCCTTGTCGTGCGCCAATTCAACGTAAATTTCTTTTCTTCTCGAAACTTTCACGATAAAAGCTGCGGTAATTTTGGCTTGTTCAGAAGTTGAACAGATGATTACAGCGCGTGGCGAACCTTCTAGTTGTTCTGGAACTTTTTCCAAAGCAGCGATTGCAGCAGCCATCGATTTTCCCGAAGATTTTCCTGCGATTACTAGTAAATCTCCGCCTTGTTTTACGCGCTGAAGTACCTTTTCCTGTAATTCATTCGGTTTCTCAATTCCAGCAGAAGGAAAAGTTTCTTCGAAATGCAGATTTAATTTTTCAAATATTGTCATCAGTTAATTTTTTATTTTCGAGGTGTCTCGTGCTATCGCGTTGTGTTTTCTTGTCTAAATTTTTCTTCAAGGCAGCTTCTAAATCAACGCCAGTTTGATTGGCTAAGCAAATTAAAACAAACATAACATCTGCCATTTCATCGCCTAAATCTTTTTGTTTGTCACTTTGTTTTTCACTTTGTTCACCATATCTTCGGGCAATGATCCGCGCAACTTCGCCAACTTCTTCCGTCAACATGGCCATATTGGTCAATTCATTAAAATAACGAACGCCAAAAGTTTTAATCCAATCATCAACGATTTTTTGTGCTTCTTTGATTTCCATATTATCTTTTTACATTGATTATTTCAATCATTTTTTGTGCAACATACATTCTTCCAAAACTTTTATAGTGCTCAGTTGGAAAAGATTCATAAAAAACGTTTTCATCGAAATCATTCACTAAATTGATCACTTCAACGGATTTACTTGAATATCTTTTCTCTAAAAAATCGGCATTTTTCTCCACCAAACTTGCCAAATCTTCGCCGACCAACCTCCGCATTTTAGACACATCTTCTGGCAAGATAATAAAAACAAGGGGAATGTTGCGTTTTTTGCACCATTCAACGATTAAATCAGCATTTTCTAGCATCGGATTCTTCTCCTCTATGAAATGACCAAAATGCTTAATCAATACTAATCCAGCTTCATCATGATCTGGAATTTTAAAAAGTGAATCGCACCAATTTTTGATGGTGTTATGCGGTTTTCTAAAAGGAAGTTTTGTGAATTTTTCTCCATATTCAATGGCGCGAATATGGACAGCTGGAGCTTGATAATTGTACATTTTCAACGAAGCTCTCAAATGATTGTAAACTCCCGGATAGTTGTTCCAATAAACCAAATTTCTTTGCAATGAATTCTCTAATCCTGAATGAATCCAATTATTGCCAAAACTGCGGACATTTAAATCCACAATTATTTTATCAATAGATTGACTTTCAGGAATCTTTTTTAAAATCTCGTAAAATATCCCACAATGAATTGCACCTGTATCAATCGAAACAATTTTTTGACCCACGGTCGATTGTACTATTTCTATAATACTTCGCTTATCGCTGTCATTGGGAGCGGTGGATTTATTGGTGGACGATGAAAAATAGTAAATGCTTGCATGTTTATCTAGCTTTTTTTCAGCCAATTCTTGCAACCAACCTTCCGATTTTTTTATTTCAGGATAAATCGCGAATTGATAAATTACACTGCCTATGATCACAATCAATATTACTACGAGAAGGCGATAAAATATGTATTTTACTGGATTTTTCATTAGAACTGAAAATAGATAAATTGCATATCTCCCCGAGCACTAAAAAGGAGAATACTGACTAAAGCAAAAGCATAAATTGACCATCTTGTCATTGTGTTTTTTTCGTCTAAAAATTGATCAATTCGACTTTTTCTAAATAGGAATTCCAACATAAAAAATCCAATTAATGGGATTAATAGAAGTAGATATTCTTGCTTGAAAATACTTGAATCTCCGGTCTTCGAGAAAAAATATGAAATATCTTTCATACTATTCGACCTAAAAAGCAACCAGCCAAAAGTCACAGCTGAAAAAGTGGCTGTCCAACGAATTACTTTTTCAATAAATTTCATTTTCTTTTGGTAATTGACTGGGAAAAGAAATTGTTCCAAAACATAATAAGCACCATGAAACAATCCCCAATAAATGTAAGTAACACTTGCTCCGTGCCATAATCCACTCAAGCCGAAAGTCATCAGAATCGCAAATATCCAACGATTTTTAGAATTTTTGCTACCTCCCAGCGGAATGTAAACATAATCGCGAAACCATGTGGAAAGAGAAATATGCCATTTACTCCAAAATTCTTTCAAAGAATATGAACCAAAAGGAGATTTGAAATTATCCATCAATTTAACTCCAAACAAATGTGCTACGCCGATAGCGATTAAGGTGTATCCGAAAAAATCAGCAAAAATTTGAAATCCAAAAAGAAATGGCGCAATCAATTTACTCGTTTGATCGTACGCTATGGGATTCGCAAACAGCGGACTGATAATGTCGCCGAGATTATCTGCAATGACCATTTTTAAGAAAAAACCATACACACACAATTGAAAAGCCAATCGAAATGTCTCTAATTTCGGCTTAAAAGCTTTGAATAATTGAGGATGTAAATCTGAAAACCGTTCGATTGGACCGGCAACTAATTGCGGAAAAAAAGTAACAAATAATGCAAATTTTCCAAAGTTTTTTTCTGGTTCAATTCGCTTGTGATAAACATCTAATGTATAACTTACCGTTTGAAAAGTATAGAAAGAAATTCCAACAGGTATTCCATATTCAAAAACAAACTGAAGCCAAAGTATTTGCTCATGTGAATTTGCAACATCTTTGAACCAAGAACTACCTCCTACTAAGAAATGGAAGTACTTAAAGACAATTAAAATACCAAAACTAGAAATTAAACTAAAAGTTAAAAGCCATTTCTTCTTAACTTCAGATTTGGCATTAAAAATCAATTGAGCAATAAAAAAATCAACTAGTGTTGAGTAAATAATTAATACTAAATACTCGATTTTCCATCCTGCATAAAATACATAGCTCAAAATCAACAATACAATCCATCGTTTTTTAGAACTTACTGCATAGTAAAGCAAAAGTGCTAAAGGAAGAAAAATTAAAAATTGTACTGAATTAAAAGTCATTATTATCTGCTTAGGAAGACGAAGTTAAGATTATTCTTTGTTTTTACTATCGAGTGAAATTGTCACTGGTCCATCATTCACCAAACTGACTTTCATATCGGCGCCGAATATTCCTGTTTCAACTTTCAAATCAGACGATTGCAATTTCTGGATAAATTGGTTGTACAAAGGTATTGCAATTTCTGGTCGAGCTGCATCAATAAAACTCGGACGATTTCCTTTCTTGGTAGAAGCATGCAAAGTAAATTGACTAATGACAATGATCTCGCCATGAATATCTTGAATGGAAAGATTCATTTTTCCATTTTCATCGCTAAAAATTCGCATGTTGACAATTTTCTGAATCAACCAATCGATGTCTTCTTGATTATCTTCAGCGCAAATTCCAACTAAAAGTAGCAATCCTTGATCAATTTGACCATTGATTTTTCCTTCAATTTTCACAGAAGCCTCACTTACACGTTGCAACAAAACTCTCATCCGAAAATTTCTTTTTTGCGGTGAACTTCGCTGTCGTCTTCTGTCATTAACTGATAATAAGTCATGTAGCGACTTTCTGAAATTTGCTTTTCTTCAACTGCTTTTTTTACGGCACATTTTGGTTCGTTCAAATGTTGACAATTGTGAAATTTACACTCGCCAATCAACGCGCGCATTTCAGGGAAATAATGGGAAATGACTTCTTTGTCTAAATCAACGATTCCAAAAGCTCGAATTCCCGGTGTATCAATGATATATCCACCAGAAGAAAGTGGATGCATTTCTGCAAAAGTTGTGGTGTGTTGACCTTGCTGGTGATATTCAGAAATTTCGCCAATTTTCAAATCCAAAATCGGATCAAGCGCATTGACCAGCGTACTCTTCCCTACTCCACTGTGACCAGAAATCATGACTTGTTTGTCTTTGATTTCTTCCCTTAAAAAATCAATATTGGTCTTGTTTTCAGCTGAAATTTTATAACAAGGATAGCCGATAGAGCCATATAAATCGCACAATGCGTCAATGTATTCAAGTTGATCAGCTGTGTAAGTATCGATTTTATTGAAAAGCAAAGTTGTAGGAATTCGAAACGATTCAGCGGAAACTAAAAATCTGTCAATAAAAGCCAAATGAGTCACTGGCGCGACCGTTGTCACCAACAAATAAGCGCGATCCACGTTTGCGGCCAAAATCTGCATTTGTTTGCTCAAATTGGTTGATTTGCGGACAATGTAATTTCTTCTTTCTTCAAAATCTAAAATCACGCGATTTCCTTCTTCATCAATTTTTGGATCAACGATCACAATATCACCGACTGAAATTGGGTTGGTTGTTTTTAATCCGTCCAACCTAATTTTCCCGCGTATTCTGCAATTAATGATTTGACCATCTTCTAATTCGACGATATACCATTTTCCTGTAGATTTTAAAACTTTTCCTTTCGAAGTCATTGCCACAAATTTAAGAAATTAGCGTGAAGTATAGTTGAATCACAATTTAATTCGGTCAATCTAACAGTTGAATAAACAGTTTAACAAAAATAAATTCGTCAATTCCTAATTTTGAATTAATCCGTATCTTCGCAACAACAAAACGAAAGACATGTCTATTGAAGTAAGTCATTTGACTAAATTTTACGGAGAACAAGCGGCGGTGAATGATATTTCCTTTTCAGTTGGAAAAGGTGAAATCGTTGGTTTTTTAGGTCCAAATGGAGCAGGAAAATCGACCACTATGAAAATCATTACAGGCTTTATTCCAAGCACTTCAGGAGAAGTAAAAGTTTGCGGAATTCCTGTGGATATTGATTCTTTAGAAACCCGAAAAAAAATCGGTTATCTACCTGAAAACAATCCACTTTATTTGGATATGTATGTACGTGAATATTTGGAATTTGTAGGTAAAATTTACCATGTTCCAAATCTTAAAAAACGCGTTGATGAAATGATCAAACAAGTTGGTTTGGAAGTTGAGCAAAACAAAAAAATCGGGATGCTCTCGAAAGGTTATCGTCAACGTGTTGGATTGGCACAAGCGATTATTCACGATCCAGAAGTTTTGATTTTAGACGAGCCAACCTCAGGATTAGATCCAAATCAATTGGTTGAAATTCGAGAATTGATTCGCCAAATTGGAAAATCTAAAACCGTGATGCTTTCAACGCACATCATGCAAGAAGTAGAAGCGATTTGCGACCGTGTGATTATCATTAAAACAGGTAAAATTGTGGCCGATAATACAGCTTCAGAATTGCAATACGAAGAAGATCACCAAGTTGTTTTTGTTGAGTTTGAAGGAAATGTAACTAAAAATCAAATCATCAAAATCAAAGGAATCAACAAAGTTGAAAAAGTGGGAGAAAACGGTTGGTTGGTTGAATCAAATGGCAATCTTGATTTGAGAAAAATTATTGCTCAATTTGCGCAACAAAACAATGTTTTAGTATTAACACTTCGTAAGGAAGAAAGAACTTTAGAAGAAGTTTTCAAATCTTTAACGAAATAGAAATAAGAAACTTAAAAGAGTTTCGACAACACAAAATGTCACAAAATATCATTACAGAATTACAATGGAGAGGATTGGTGCAAGACATCATGCCAGGAACAGAAGAACAGTTGTTGAAAGAAATGACTTCAACTTACATTGGTTTTGATCCAACTGCAGATTCTTTACACATCGGAAGTTTAGTTCCGATTATCTTATTGGTTCATTTAGAAAAATTCGGACACAAGCCTGTTGCACTTGTTGGCGGTGCCACAGGAATGATTGGCGATCCTTCAGGGAAATCAGATGAGCGCAATCTTTTAGATGAAGAAGCCTTGGCTAAAAATGTTGCTGGAATCAAATCAGTACTTTCTAGATTTCTAGATTTTAATTCAACAGCAGTAAACGCGCCTGTTTTAGTCAATAATTACGATTGGATGAAAGATTTTTCATTCATCGATTTTGCACGTGAAGTTGGAAAACGCATCACTGTCAATTACATGATGGCGAAAGATTCAGTCAAAAAACGTTTATCAGGAGAAGGTGAAGGAATGTCGTTTACTGAATTTACTTACCAATTGATTCAAGGCTACGATTTCGTTCATTTATACAACACACACAATTGCAAATTGCAAATGGGTGGATCTGACCAATGGGGAAATATCACTACGGGGACAGAATTGATTCGCAGAATGAACGGAGATGGCGCCAAAGCGTTTGCCATGACTTGTCCATTGATTACCAAAGCAGATGGTTCAAAATTCGGTAAATCTGAAGGAGGAAATATTTGGTTGACTTCTGATAAAACGTCAGTTTACAAATTCTACCAGTTTTGGTTAAACACTGCTGATGCTGATGCAATCAAGTACATTAAAATATTTACTTTTTTAAACCAAGAAACCGTAAATCAGCTGATATCAGAACATGAAGAAGCACCGCATTTGCGTCTACTTCAAAAAAGACTGGCTGAAGAAATCACCATTTTTGTGCATTCAAAAGAAGAATTAGAAAAAGCAATTCAAGCATCTAATATCTTGTTTGGTAAATCAACATCTGACGATTTGAAAAAATTGTCCAATGAGCAATTTTTGGAAATTTTTGACGGTGTACCGCAAGCAACAGTGTCTCAGGAAAACATTGACAGTGGATTGTCAATCGTAGATGCATTGGCTGGAAAAACAAACTTCTTGGCTTCAAATGGAGAAGCCAAAAGAGAATTAAAAGCAAATGCTGTAAGTGTAAATAAAGAAAAAGTAAGCGAAGACTTTAAAATTTCCCAAGAAGATTTAATCAATGGAAAATTTGTTTTGATTGGAAAAGGGAAGAAAAACAATTACATTTTAGTAATTGAATAAAAGATGAAGTTTCAAATATGTGTTCTGCATCTGTGGAGCACATATTTGAAATAAATTAGATAATAGATATCTGAAAATTAGCTAAACAATACCTCGATATCAGATTGATTTAATTTCTTCACAAAATTCTCTTGCGCTTGAATCAAATCTTCTGAAAGCATTTTTTTCTTTTCTTGCAACTGAACTATTTTCTCTTCAATAGAATTTTCACAAATCAATTTATAGGCAAAAACATGATTTTTTTGTCCGATTCGGTGTGTTCTATCAATGGCTTGAGATTCAGCAGCCGGATTCCACCAAGGGTCAATTAAAAACACATAATCCGCAGAAGTGAGATTCAAACCAGTTCCGCCCGCTTTTAAACTGATTAAAAACACCCGATTAGATTCATTTTCATTGAACTCATTCACCAATTCCAAACGTTTGTTCGTTTTTCCGTCTAAGTAACTGAAAGCAATTTGTTCAGATTCTAGTCTCGCTTGAATCAATGCCAACATTGAGGTGAACTGTGAAAAAACCAATACTTTATTCGTCTTTATCAATAAAATCAATTTTTCCATCAATAAATCAATTTTAGCGGATTCTTGACAATCAAATTCACTGTCTTTTATCAAATCAGGACTGTTGCAAATCTGACGCAATTTCATCATTCCTTGTAAGATATACATTTTGGAATTTTCCAAACCGTCCTTGGCAATTAATCCTAAAATCTGACTTCTAATCTCTTTTAGATAATGATTATATACTTTGCGTTGGTCTGCTCCCATTTCAACCGTCAAAATCTGTTCGGTTTTCTCTGGTAAATCATTGGCAACTTGTTTCTTTGTCCTTCTCAATAAAAAAGGATGAATCATTTTCTTCAATTCATCAGCTCGAGCGATGTCGTTTTTACCATCTATTTCATTGGCATATTTGTCTTTGAAATCCTTCTGAGAACCAAAAAATCCAGGATTTAAAAAATTGAATTGTGCATATAAATCGAAAGTATTGTTTTCTATGGGCGTTCCAGTAGCGACAATTCTATTTTTCGCCTTCAACATACAAACACTTTTGTAACGCTTAGAAGTCGGATTTTTGATTGCTTGTGATTCATCCAAAATCACATAATTGAATGTAAATTCTTTCAAATCAACCAAATCTAAAGCAACGGTATTGTAGGTTGTGATTACCAAATCAACATTTTCAAAATCATGTTGATTTAATCGTCTATCGCTTCCATGATAGTGCAAATATTTTAAACTTGGGCAAAATTTATCCAACTCCGCGCTCCAATTATACAACAAAGATTTCGGTACAACAACCAAGGAAGTTCCACGATTGATTTCTTTTTGTCGAGCTAAAAAAGCAATTAATTGGATTGTTTTTCCGAGTCCCATATCATCCGCCAAACAACCACCAAAACCAAAATTATCTAAAAAATTCAGCCAATAGAATCCTTCTTTTTGATAATCTCTCAACGTCGCTTTGATGCTTCTTGGAATTGCAATTTTTTCAACTTTATTGAAATTCTTTAGTAGGTTTTTCTTTTCTGTCAGCTCATTGATTAACTGAAAATCATCAATTTCCTCAAAAAGTTCATCAATCAAATTAAACTTCAATTTTTGAATTTTCAAGGTTTGGTCTTCAACATAACCAATTCTTAAAATCGATTCCAATTTCTTGATCCATTTATCTGGCAAAATACCTTTGGTACCATCATTTAATTTGATGAAATTCTCTTTGCGTTCAAGCGCATCAATCCATCTTTTCATCGGAATTAATTCATCGCCAAAGCGAATAGCAACGTGCGGTTCAAACCAATCAATGTTTGACGAGATTCCAATGCTAATATTTGCAGGAAAAGGACTAAATTTCAAACTTTTCAAGTTCTTCAATCCAAAAACTTCAATTTGATTGTCACGACAAAAAGCAAAAAAGTGCATCAACCAATTTTGCGCCTGAACCTCATCAAAAGACTTGAAAAAGTAGGTGAAATTGGTATCTAAATCAAAAGTGTAGTCAAAGTTTTGAAGCGCATTTTTGAAATTATTCTCAGCCTCTGTATTTCGCACAAATGATTGGGCAACATTTTCATCTTCGTCAAAGTGAAAACCATTGTCAGTAGTCAACAATGTAAATCGCTCTCCCGATTCGTAAATGACTTCAGGCTTCAAAATTAGGAACCCATCTTGTTCGTATAAATAAATTTCAAGAGTAGGTTTGGCAAGGTAAACTTCTGAAATTTTGAAACATTTATTTAAATCAACTTCGTGATATTTGGAAAATTCTTGAATAATTTCAACCAATTCATGTTTTTCACTTTGATGTAAAATCAGCTTTTCTGTTTCTACCAACATCGAAGCTGCGCTGAAGGAAATGTAATTGGGTATGACCATCAGCACTTCTTCGTGAAGAAAGAAATGCCCGCTCAAAATCGCATTTTTCTTGGAAAATGGAATCCAACTTTCACCTAATTTGAAATATGAAACTAGGTGAAATTTCTCCTTTTTCTTTTGAACTTGAAAACGGATTTCAAGTGGAAGTTCAGCGAATTTAATTGGTTTTAAAGTTGAACGAGAAACAGAATAAGAAGAATCATTTTCGTAGCAAAGATGAGACGCAAACAAAAGCGTATTTTTGGCTAAAAAAGCACTGATTTGATTGTATTTTGATTCAGGATGGTCTGTATAACCAAAAACCCCTTTCAAATAATCGAAATCGTTGATAAAAAGTCGCAAATCTTCTGGAATATAAGCAGATCCACGATAAAAATCAATTGAATTAATTAATCTAGAATTGTCCTTACTTACCTTTCCTTCAATAATATTTATCTTAAAATCAAATAATTTTCTCGAAGTTTTCTCAAAGTTGAAAGCAATACCGTATCCAAAGCCATTCTCTTGATTGTGAGAAAATGGAATGGCAATTTTAGTATGGATTTTATTGATTTCTTGAAAACTTTGAATCAAATGTTGCGCGTCCTTTTTACTAAAATATGCACCATCTTTCGGTACAAAAGCAAAATCTGAATTTTCATTCATCGTTAATTGAAAGAATGAATCAAAAGCGATGTCTTCTCCAACATGATATTCAATTCGTGCCTCGTCTTTCAAACGGGTTAAATCATTCAATTTTTGAAAAAATTCAAACCCTTTGTAGTATTTTTTTATCAGATGAATCGCTGCTTGCTGGTGTTTACAAACCGACAATAAACTATTGTTACAGCAATTTTCCAGCAACCAATTTTCGTTTTTCTTCACGAACGAAACAACGGTCTTTTTTTCATTCCAAAAAAAATCTGAAGGTTCGACCAGAATATCAACTTTGACTTCACTCAATGCACTTAAATTGCTAATCATCCCATTGATTTGAGCTGATTTGTGAAAGTCGTTGAAAAATTTTTCGGTAAGAATTAGATTTCCTTTTTCATTTTTATTTGGCTTCTCTATATTTGATTGTTTGTCGAATTTTTCTTCAAGCGCATACAAGGCAGCAACTTGATGTTTGCAAACAGAATCCCAATCATAAGGACACGAGCAATAACTTTCTATCTCACTCATTTGGTCCAGCAAAAAATGAACAGAAACATTATATATTTTGGAACCTAAAACAGCTGCATTTCCTTCGTCTAATTCAGGATCGTATTCCAAATCACTGACTGCCGAATTACTAAATAACAATTGTCCTCGCTTCAGAATTTCTTTGCTGCAATTTTCTCGTAAATACTTGTCAATTTTTGCTTTTATCAAGATTCTATGTTTAGTTTGTGATAAGTCATTTACCTAAATTTACAAAAAAATATCGATCAATAAATAATCTCCCACAAAAAAAGTGCGTGGCCAGGAACAGACATTTTTGCTGCTTGTCGGTCTTTGAGTGAAAGGATTTTTTTTACATCGGCAGGTTGAATTTTTCCTGTGCCAACTTCTAACAAAGTTCCCACAGTAGCACGGACCATATTCCGCAAAAAACGATCTGCTGTAATTTCAAAGTACGCTTGATTATCATTTGTTTTCACCCATTTTGCAGCAGAAACAGCACAAATATTGGTTTTCACATCGGTATGCAATTTCGAAAGTGAAGTAAAATCTTGTTTCCCAATCAAAAACTGAGCGGCTTCATTCATCGCGTTGAAATCTAGTTGCGCAGGATGAAATAAGCTAAAATCAACATTAAACGGATCTTTAGCTTGATGCAAAAAAAAGCGATAAGTTCTTGATTTAGCATCAAATCTGGCATGAAAATCAGAAGAAACAACTTCAATCTTTTGGATTGAAATACTATCGGGCAACATGCGATTTAACTTGAAATTCAAATCGGCATTGTAAAATCCATCTTCTAAATCTACATGTAAAACGTAGTGTTTCGCGTGAACACCTGTGTCTGTGCGTCCACAACCAACGACAGCAATTGCCTGATTGTGATTTAATTTATATAACGCAGTTTCAATTTCTTCCTGAACAGAAATTTGATTGGGCTGTCTTTGCCAACCAAAAAAGGGTTTTCCATTATATGAAAGTTCAAACTTGTAACGCGTCATGAAACAAAAGTAAGGACTATTTAAGGAACAAAAAAGCGGTTGCCGATTCAAAAGAACAAACAACCGCTACATTTTTAAGATTTCAATTTTTACTCGATATACAAAACATATCCTTTTTGATAATCTACTGAATAATCAAACTTCAAAACTTTGTTTTGCGACGCATCAAGCATAAAATTCCATGTTATAATTCCTGATTTATCAGCAATTTTACCTTCAGAAAATTCTCCTCTTTTCACCTTGATATCTTCAACAACCGAAATTGGGAATTGATCTTTGATGAAAATTGGAATATTAGCGCCACCATTATTTTTCAACTTGATTTCCCAAGCCACATCTACTTTTTGACGAGAACCTATCGTTTTAGTTTTGCTGTTTTCCTTCACTTTGGTACGCTCCATTTGGATTTTATTGTCTTTACCCAATGAGAATGAAAGTGTATCTTTCGTTGAATTAACATCGATGTACGTTTTACCGATGTAAGTTCCATCAAAATATAAATTCGATTCACCATTCAGTAAATTCAATTTTTCCCAACCAGAAACTTGTGCAACCAAATAAACCGAAGGATCTAATTTTGGCGCAGCGTGGTATTCATAATTTGCTGGTAATTCATAGGTCGAAATTTGAACTCTTTGGTCTTGTCCATCAGAAGGAATGGTCATTTTAGTTTGAATTGCATATTCAACACGCAATTCTTTTTTAGAAATGACAGTTTGTACATTTTTGGCTTCTTCCGCTTTGTCAGCTTCATAAAGCACTTCGCCTCCGTAATCCCATCCTGCATTATCTGATCTTTCTCTCTTAAGGGACAAGTTTAACTTTTTACGCTTTGATAATTTCACTCCTTCCATTTGTTCTATACTTATCATGTCTTGACTCGTTACACTCGATTTCTTGTTTGAAGAAATGACAACTTCTTCCAAACTCACATCTTGAGGCTGAACAAAGAATTTCAAATAAGGTGCATTTATTGGCAATTGAATGGAATTATAACCAATATATGAGGCTGTTATATAATTCTCTCCTTTCGGAACAATCACCTCAAATTTTCCATCAAAATCTGTTACTGCGCCTACTTGAGGATTGTTAGAAAATGCTACTTTCGCAAATACTAGCGGCTCACCTGTCGAAGCATCAATCACTTCGCCACGCAATTTTTGTCCTGAATAATCGAAAGTTGGAATATTTCTTCCTGTCACATTTTTCGCCTGCGGATAATTGTTGTAGTTCAAATACCATTCTTGCAAAATTGGTTCTTTTGAATTTTCGTAAGGATCATTTGTCGATAAAACCAAATCCACCTCTTTCCATTCAATTCCAGTACTTTGATTTACGAGCGCTTTTGCTTCCAAACGAACTGGTTTTCCAATTCCGTCGCTGCGTAAATCGTAATAAGGTGTCCAAGATGCGCGTGGAGAAATGTAGTTGAAATCAAAAGTTGAGTTGGTTGTACTAGCAACATCTACTTCGACCAAAATTTCGGTAAAATTAATCACCGGTTTGCTTTGACGCGTTTGAATTTCCTGCTCAACTTTATTGATTTCTTTTTGAAGTGTTTCTAATTCTTTGATTATAAAAGTTTGACGACCAATAATCTCCAACATTTTCAAATGAATGAACGCATAAGCTTCTTTCAATTCAGAAACTTTCATTCCAACTTCAGAACCTTTCAAATCACTGTTTATTTGCAACAAATTTTTGTCATTTTGCAAAATCGCATATTCATCACGCAACATTTGATCTTTGTCGTAAAGCATGTTTTTACGCTTGTTCAACTCTTCGATTTCGGTGATACTCATTTTCAAGTCTTCGTAATTTTTGCGTGTTGAAACAGATAAAATCGTCAAATCTCCTGTGGCTTTTAACTGCACAGAATTAGGATCCATGTAATCGGTCAATTTTTCAAACACCAAGATTTGCCTTCCTGGGTTTAATTCTGTTTTCTTCTGGTGTTGCACTTGTGCACCTTGGAAAAAGATAGTCACTTTGTCAATAGACGACGACAATTTGATTTCTTTTTGACCAAAAGTGAAGAAGGAAATGCAAACAAAAAATAATACTAATCTCATATATTCTAATTTTTATTATTCGATGTAAAGCACGTAACCTTTTTGATAATCCACTGAGTAATCAAAGTTCAAGATTTTACTTTGAGAAGGATCTAAAATGAAATTCCAAGTAATAATTCCAGAATTTTCAGCAATTTTCCCTTCCAGATAATCTCCGCGTTTCACTTTGATATCTTCTAAGTTTGAAATTGGGAATTGATCTTTGATGTAAATTGGAATTTTCGCACCCCCATTGTTTTTTAACTTGATTTCCCAAGCTACATCGACTTTTTGACGAGAACCGATGGTTTTGTTTTTGGATTTTTCAGAGATTTTCTTGCGCTCCATTTGAATTTTGTTGTCTTTTCCTAAAGAGAATGACAATGTATCTTTGGTAGAATTGACATCGATGTACGTTTTTCCGATGTAAGTTCCGTCAAAATATAAATTAGATTCGCCATTCAACAAATTCAATTTTTCCCACCCAGAAACTTGTGCTACCAAATAAACTGACGGATCTAATTTTGGAACCGCGTGATATTCATAATTGGCGGGAAGCGTATAATTTGAAATTTGAACACGTTGATCTTGTCCGTTTGAGGGAATTGTCATTTTGGTTTGGATTGCATACTCCACACGTAAATCTTTTTTGATAGCTGTCGCCGTTACATTTCTTGCTGCTTGTTCCGCTTTCATGTCTCCATCATAACTGTAAGCGACTGATCTTTGTTTAGAATTTCTTTTTCTACTTCCTCTTGTTTGAAGTTCACTTTCTAATGAAACCGGAGTATTATAAGTCCCGTTTGTGGCAATTGAAGCAGGTGAAGAAGCATTTGACCAGGTGTAACTTTGTCCGCCATATCCAGCAGAAAGTTGCGTTGCGCTTCCTGTTGCCATGGTAGAATTGGTATTCATCACAATCGCCTCTGGTTGCAAGAAAAATTTCATATATGGTGCATTGATGTATTGTTGCGAAGTAGTATAACCCACATAAGTTGCATTGATGTAATGCTCGCCTTTTGGTACAATTAATTCAAATTTTCCATCAAAATCAGTTACTGCGGAAGTTTGCGGATATGAATTGAAACTAATTTTTGCGAACGATAAGGCTTCACCAGTAGAAGCATCAATCGCCTCACCACGAATTTTTTGGCCTGAATAGTCGAAAGTTGGTATTGTTCGTCCGCTTACATTTTTAGGTTGCGGATAATTGTTGTAATTCAAATACCATTCTTTCAAAATCGGTTCTTTTGAATTTTCATAAGGATCATTGGTCGACAAAACCAAATCAATGTCTTTCCATTCAACTCCTGTGTTTTGATTCACCAAAGCTTTGGCTTCCAATCGAACTGGTTTTCCAATTCCATCGCTTCTTAAATCGTAGTAAGGCGACCAAGAAGCACGTGGAGAAATATAATTGAATTCAAATGAAGCATTTGTGGTTTTGTCAACATCAACTTCAACCAAAATTTCAGTGTAATTGGTTACTGGTTTACTCTGACGCGTATCTATTTCCTGTTCAATTTTATTGATCTCTTTTTGCAATTTTTCCAATTCTTTCACCAAAACAGTTTGTCGATTGACAATTTCTTCCATTTTGATATGAATGAACGCGTAGGCTTCTTTCAATTCAACTACTTTCAATCCAACAGTGGTTCCTTTTAAATCGCTGTTTCTTTGCAAAAGATTTTTGTCATTTTGCAAAATCGCATATTCATCACGCAACAATTGATCTTTGTCGTATAATTGATTTTTCTTGTTATTCAACTCCGTGATTTCAGAATTGGTCATTTTCAAATCCTCGAAATTTTTTCGCGTTGAAACCGATAAAATCGTCAAATCACCCAACGCTTTCAATTGCACAGAATTTGGATCCATGAAATCTGTTAGTTTTTCGAAAACCAAGACTTGCCTTCCAGGTTTTAATTCTGTTTTCTTTTGATGTTGGATTTGAGCACCTTGAAAAAATACTGTTACTTTTTCGATGCTTGAATTCAGTTTAACTTCCTTTTGCGCAGTCAACGAAAACGCAATGAAAAGAAATGCAAATGTTACTTTCATGAATATTTAAATATTTAAATCAATAGTACCTTAAAACTAAGATGCCAAAACGTTCAAAATTCCATACAGATTTTGAAATATATTCTAAATGTACAGTTTTTTATTAGAACCTAAGCGAAAATCAAATTTGAAAATCTCCACTCAATGTTTACTTTTGGACAAATCATTTCACATGGAAAATTTTGAACACCTAATAGATCAATTCTACATTCGCAAAGATTTGACTTTCTTGAATTTTGGTTCATTCGGCGCTTGTCCAAAACCGATTTTCGAAGATTATCAGCGCTGGCAAATGGAATTGGAGCAAGAACCAGTTCAATTTATTACTGTTACTGGTCTAGAATACCTCAAAAAATCCCTTGAAGCATTAAGCAAATTTTTAACTTGCGAAGCAGATGATTTGGTTTTCACTGTCAATCCATCCTATGCGATGAACACCGTTGCCAAAAGTCTAAACCTTCAAGCTGGAGATGAAATCTTAGCTACAGATATTGAATACGGCGCTTGTGATAAAACATGGGATTTTATTTGTGAAGAAACGGGCGCAAAATACGTTCGACAAAAAATTCAATTGCCTTTGGTATCCAAATCTCAGTTCATCGAAGATTTTTTCGCAGGTCTGACTTCCAAAACAAAAATCGTTTTTATCAGTCAAATTACCAGTTCAACAGGTTTGATTTTGCCCGTAAAAGAAATTTGCGAAATAGCTAAAGCTAAAGGATTGTTAACGTTCGTCGATGGCGCGCATGTTCCCGCTCAAATTGATTTGAATTTATCCGAATTGAAAGCTGATTTTTACATCGGCGCTTGCCATAAATGGATGATGACACCGAAAGGCTGTTCGTTTTTATACGCGACCAAAGAAGCACAAAAACTATTAAAACCCTTGGTTGTGAGTTGGGGTTACAAAAGTATTTTTCCAAGTGAATCCACTTTTTTAGACCATCATCAAATGACTGGAACGCGAGATTTTTCTGCTTTTTTAACCGTTCCAAAAGCCATTGAATTTTTAGAAAAAAACGATTGGAAACCAGTCCGAAAAGCTTGCCACGAATTGGGATTAATAAATGTGAAACGCTTTTGTGAGTTATTCAATTCAAATCCCTTGGCTCCGTTAACAAATGAATTTTACGGTCAACTATTTAGTATCCCAATTCAGACCAAAGAACCTGAAAAATTACAAAAATTGCTTTTCAATAAATACAAAATAGAAATCCCTGTAATGCGACAAGATGAGTCAGTTTACCTCAGATATTCCATTCAAGTATTCAATTCGCAAGCTGATTTAGACATACTTTTCGAAGCTTTATCGGAGATAAAAAATGAAACTGATTTAATCGCTTAGCTAAAGAGATTTCTTCTTTTTTGTTCTATTTTAATATATTTACATTCATTCCAATTTCTGCAGTATGGCATTTTCAATCAAAAAAATATTCAAACATTTAACCTTCTACGTTTTAGTTGCCATCGTTGCCGGAATTTTATTGGGACATTTCTTTCCAGAGCAAGGATTGAAAATGGAGAAAATTGGAACTTACTTTATTAATATCATCAAAGTTTTCATTGGACCCATTATTTTCTTGACAATCATTTTGGGAATCAGTTCGATGGGAAACATGAAAAAAGTGGGTCGCATTGGATTCAAATCATTGCTTTATTTTGAAATTGTGACTACGGTATCTTTGGCAATTGGCGTGAGCGTTGCTCTATTAGTAAAACCAGGAAATATCGATCGATCAAAATTAACCATTGGCGATGTCAGTAAATACACAAGTAAAGCCGATGAACCTTTCAGTTGGTTGCATTTTATTGAATCCAATTTTACGATTCAAGTTCTCATTATTGCGATTGTGCTTGGCATTTTGTTGAATTACTATTCCAAGAAAGAAAAAGTAATTACGGTTCTCGAAAAAGCTTCACATTATGTTTTCAAAGCGTTGAAATATGTCATGTATTTGGCGCCAGTTGCCGCTTTTGGAGCAATGGCTTTTACAGTTGGAAAATTTGGCTTGCATACGCTTGTTCCACTAGGGAAATTGATGTTGTGCGTTTACATCACCATGGCGCTTTTCATTTTCCTGATTTTGGGCGGAATTATGAAATTTTATGGTTTAAATATTTTCAAATTTTTGAGATATATCAAAGAAGAATTATTGATTGTTTTGGGAACATCATCTTCAGAATCTGCCTTGCCAACTTTGATGAATAAACTTGAAACGGCAGGTTGTAGCAAATCAGTTGTTGGATTGGTTGTTCCAACTGGTTATTCCTTCAATTTGGATGGAACTTCCATTTATCTTTCTATGGCGGCGATTTTCTTGGCGCAATTGTACAATGTTCCGCTGAGTTTCACTGAAATCATGATTCTGATTGGCATTTTGATGCTTACTTCGAAAGGAGCCGCGGGCGTTGCAGGAAGCGGATTTGTCGTGCTTGCTTCTACATTGTCATCCATGCACACCATTCCATTGGAAGGATTGGGATTTTTGTGGGGAGTTGACAAATTTATGAGCGAAGCACGTGCAATTACGAACATCATTGGAAATGGCGTTGCAACCATTGTGATTGCCAAAAGTGAGAATGAATTTAACGAAGAAACTTACCGCAAGGAAATCAATTAACTTCTTCTTTTACTTGAGTAGTTTTCAAAGTCTTCGCACATTTCTTGGTCGAACTGTTGAGTGACACTGATTGGAATAAATTCTTCGATTACATTTGTTTCGTCCAATCCAAAATCTTCAGAAGACTTCAAGCCCAATTTCTTAATAAATCTATAGACTTTCACTGTGATGATTTGGAAAGCAGTCAGTTTATTATCGGTAGCCACACGAGAGTTCAGAATGATGAATTTAAAATCCGATTCTTCAAATTTCCCTCTCACACTTTCAAAAACACTTTCTCCAGTTAATTCACCTTTTTCAATCATATTTTGGTGAATTTTTCTGAGCATAAATTCGATTCTGTGTTCTTCTTTGAATCCTAATTGAAGTGAAACGTAATAGCAATGTTTATCAATCACTTCATTCACCGAATAATTGATTCCCCATGGCTCAGTTTTAATGTCCAAATGCAAAAACCATATAATATTTGCCTTTCTCGGTTTTTTTCTAAAAAGTGAATAGAAAACAGTTGCGTCTAATTTTGTCGCTTTGTCACTTCTTGTTGGATATACCAAATTAGTAGCTTCATAAGCGACATTTTTGTCATTTCTAACGGCATTCAAAAGTGGAATTACTTTGCTCATGTGAACATATTCTGTAATCCTACTTCTCAGTTTTCTAGCCATGTAGAACAAGTAAAGGAAGATGAAGAAAATGATTGAAAGCATCAAAGTAAACCATCCGCCGTGAACGATTTTCCCTAAGTTCGAGAATAAGAATAAAGATTCGATTGAAACTAAAATCAAGAAAATTGTGAAGTAAAACGCTTTGGCTTTTGGATATTTCAGGAACAACCAATAACACAATAAATAGGACGACATCACCATGTTTATTGTAATTGCCATTCCATAAGCAGCTTCCATGTTTTCAGCTTTTCTGAATACTGCAATTACCAGCAAACAACCGACCATTAAAAACCAATTAATGGAAGGAATGTAAATTTGACCGTGATGATCTGTAGGATATTTTACCTTCAAATTCGTCCAAATTTTCAATTTAACTGCTTCATTCATCAAAGTAAAAACGCCTGTTATCAATGCTTGAGATGCAATAATTGTGGCAGCTGTCGCAAGCGCAATGACATAAGGAAGAATCTCATGTGGAACCATTGCATAAAAAATAGTTTGTTTTGGCTCTAATGCAAATCCTGGTGTAAGTGTCATCGCAGCTTGACCAAAATAATGGATAACTAAAATTATACTGATGAAACCCCAGCTCATTCTGATATTTGATTTTCCACAGTGACCTAAATCGGAATACAAAGCTTCTGCTCCAGTTGTACATAGAAAAACCGCACCTAAAACCCAAAATCCACCTGGTGTATTAACCACCATATTGTAAGCGTAATATGGATTTATCGCTTTCAAAACAAAAGGATTGTGACCAATTTGGGACAAACCAAGATATAAAAGCAACATGAACCAAATCATCATAATTGGACCAAACGCTTTTCCAATTAAAACAGTACCAAATTGTTGAATGGCAAAAAGTCCAAAAATAATTCCGACTACGATTGGAATCGTTGGAATATCTGGATAAAGTGTATTAAGCCCTTCTACAGCAGAAGATATAGAGATTGCTGGAGTGATAAATCCATCAGCCATTAGCGTAGCACAACCAATCAGCGCTGGGATAATAATCCATTTGGCTCGTTTTTGTTTCAACAATGCGTACAATGCAAAAATTCCACCTTCGCCTTTATTGTCCGCATTAAGTGCAAAATAAATGTACTTTACTGTTGCCAATAGAATCAATGTCCAAATCACAGAAGACAATCCACCCAAAATAATATCTGGATTGATATTCTTACCACCATCTGTAATTGCTTGAAAAACATATAATGGAGAAGTACCAATGTCTCCAAAAACGATTCCGATTGTTATAATAACACCTGCAAAACTCAAAGGTGTTTGATGTAAAGATTTGTTCGATGATTTCATCAAAAAATTATTTTATAAAAAACAAAAAAAGCAGACCATTTTAAGTTTTTCCTCTTAAACGGCGCTGCTTAATTTTCGTAGCAAATGTAATACAATAGTATTTGAATAAACAAATGTTTTTTAATAATTTTTAATCTAAAAAGAAAAAAAGAAATCGCAAAAAAAAAGTTGACCAAAATGATCAACTTTCAAAGTATTTTAAATGTAATTCCTTATATAATATATTTTTGGAAAAATGTTTCAACGTCAAAATCTTCACCACCCATTGTGATGTCTTTCACGCCATTTGTTACCAAAAATCTAACAATAACGTGTTTAGAAACATCATCATTTTTCAACATTGTAATTTTGGCATCATGAGATTTTGCATCAAAATTAACTGTAAAGTATTGTGTATAATAGCTTGATGCTTTTTTAATTTGCTCAGCCGTTACTGAACTAGGCATTTGAAAAACATAAATACCTTTTTCTTTAGATGCTGTGAATTTTTCAGCATTTTCAATTTTAGCTTTAGAAGGAGCATCTTGCGCTACAACTGTTCCACCTATAAATGCTATAATTACTAATGTTAAGATTTTTTTCATCTTTCAAATTTAATATGGTTGTTTCTTTGACGAGTAATTAGACCAAAAAGTTGTATCAGTCCTAATTTTTTCGAAATTTACAATTATTTTGCCAAAGATATGAAAACTGAGTTTGAATTAGCAGGATTTTATCAATTAAATCAGTTAGAAGCTGGCTGTGATGAAGCTGGAAGAGGTTGTTTGGCAGGTCCAGTTGTTGCTTCTGCGGTGATTTTACCACCAGATTTTAGACATCCTTGGCTAAATGATTCAAAACAATTGACAGAAAAAAAACGCCAAATTCTCAGGCCAATCATTGAGCAAGAAGCGATTGCGTGGGCGGTTTCGTACATTGACCATGAAAAAATAGATCAAATAAATATTTTAAACGCCAGTATTTTGGCGATGCATGAAGCTGTTGACCAACTTAAAGTGAAACCAGATTTTTTACTAATCGACGGAAATCGATTTAAAAACCACGCGATCCCGCATCAGTGTTTCATCAAAGGCGATGGAAGATTTAAATCCATTGCTGCAGCTTCCATTTTAGCAAAAACGCATCGCGATGAGTTCATGGAACTTTTAGACAAAGACTATCCACAATATCGTTGGTCAAAAAACAAAGGATATCCTACAGAAGACCATAGAAATGCGATTAAAATTCACGGTTTTACTCCATTTCATCGATTGACATTTGCTGTGAAAGATGTTGGTCAAATGAGTTTGGAATTGTAGGTTCTGATTTCCTTTTCAACGCCCAACGTAAAACAAAAAAAGCAATAAACGCGAAAAAAGCACCAGCAAAAAACGGTGATCCATAAGCGAAGGGAGATTTTTCCCATACAACTTTTGAAGTTGAATAAATGTACATCATTAACGGTGGTCCGATGATTTCTGCCAAACTCATCAAGCTCGTAAAAACACCTTGTAGCTCGCCTTGTTCATTGTTTTCGGTTTGACCAGACACAATTGAGCGAATCGCAGGATCTACAATTCCAGAAAGTGCATAAGGCAAAATCATTACATACATCATCCATCCATAAGGTATCAATCCGATTCCAGCAGTGACTAAAACTAAGGTAACTAATCCCAAAGTTGCTGTTCCTTTTTCTCCTAATTTGGCTACAATCCAACCGGACAATCCACCTTGCACAACACCAAAACAAACGCCGACAACGGCCAAAGAAATACCAACATATTTTTCTGTCCAGCCGAATTTTTCCATAGTGTAATAATTCCAAACTGTATGCACTGCCATGTTTGCCATCAAAACTAAAAACACCACAACAAATAAATACTTTGTCTTTTTAAATCTTTGCAATTGTTTGAAAGCACCAAGCGGATTTGAACGTTTCCAATCAAATGCCCTGCGATCAGAAACAGGCAATGATTCTTTTAGGACGAAAAATCCGAAACAAAAATTCAATAAAGAAAAAATCGCAGCAACCATGAATGGTGCACGAGTTCCAAAGTCCGCTAATAATCCACCAATTCCTGGTCCTAACACAAATCCAATTCCGAATGCAGCTCCAATCATTCCAAAATTCTTGGCTCTGTTTTCAGGTGTTGAAATATCAGCGATATACGCAGCAGCAGATGTATAACTCGCACCAAAAATCCCTGCTACCGATCGACCTAAAATCAACCAAAACAAATCTGGGGCGAAAAACATGAATAAATAGTCGATTCCCATTCCGAAAACTGAGACCAGCAAAATGGGTCTTCGTCCAAAACGATCGCTCAAGCTTCCAATCATGGGTGAAAACAGGAATTGCATAAACGCATAAGCGCCCATCACCCAACCAAAATAAGCGGATGAATGCTTCAAACTGACATGCGCCGTTTCAGAAATCAACCTGGGAAAAGAAGGAATGATTATTCCCAAACCAATTGAATCTATACAAATGGTCACCAAGATAAATAACAATGCGTTTTTGGAAAAATTATCAGATTTCATACCTCAAAATTAAGCATTTGAATGTGTGCAACAAAAAAACCCCCTGAATAATCAGAGGGTTTTTTCTCACTTTGTTGGCCCACTAGGGCTCGAACCTAGACTCTTCGGTACCAAAAACCGACGTGTTGCCAGTTACACCATGGGCCATTGACGGGTGCAAATTTAGACAATTGTTTTATTCTGACAAGTGATTTACAAAAAAAATGAAAAAAAGTACTCAAATTTCACAATAAGGAAAAGTGACATTTCTAATTAAAAATTGATTTTCAATTATTTAAAACAAGTTTGGAATCAGCATTTATAAAGTTTTTTTTGCCCAAGCAGCATAAGCAAACATTTGTGGAATCAATTCATTTTACAAAATGATACTTTCTTGTGCAGACTCATCTTAAATCCCAACTGGTAATGAATAATTAGAAGACAAAAAAATCATAAGAAACTACATTACATTAATTTACGAAGAAAATTTATGATTTTTAAATCTTCAATCATTGAAAGTCTTGATATATTCTTAAATTCGCACGTTAAATTGTGGACTGAACAGTGTAAACAGACAATAATTTACTGAAAAAACTGTTATCTCCACCAAAGAAAATCAAATGAACTACAAAAAGCTGAATGTCTATTTAGGTTGGTTGGTATTTTTAATTGCCACCATTGTTTACTTTATCACCATTGAAGATACAGTGAGTTTATGGGACTGTGGTGAGTACATCACTGCTGCATATAAACTTGAAGTTGGTCACCCTCCAGGTGCTCCATTATTCATGTTGTTGGGAAGATTGTTTTCTTTCTTTGCCGATCCTGAAGGAGTTGCTGTTTGGATTAATAGAATGTCTGCTTTGTCGAGTTCAGCGACTATATTGTTCATGTTTTGGTCGATTACAATGTTGGCTAAAAAAATGGTTTACCAAAAATCTAGAACTTTCTCAAAAGGTGATATGATTGCCGTTTTAGGCAGTGGATTTATTGGAGCTATGGCCTACGCATTTACTGATTCTTTCTGGTTTTCAGCTGTTGAGGGCGAGGTTTACGCCATGTCTTCTTTGTTTACAGCGATGATTTTCTGGGCAATCCTGAAATGGGACGAGGAAATGGAAGCTATCAAACACGGTGAATTAGACGGTTCTCACAGTCCAATGCGGTGGATGATTTTGATTATGTTCCTTTTCGGTTTGGCAATCGGAGTGCATTTATTAGGATTGTTGGCTGTGCCCGCAATTGCTTATGTAATTTATTTCAATCAGTGGAAAACAGTTAATGTGAAAGGATTCTTTTTAACTGGAATCATTTCTATTTTCGCTTTAGGATTCATCCAAGAAGGAATTATTCCAGGAACAATTTCCTTGGCTTCGAAATTCGAAATCGCTTTCGTTAACAGCATGGGCATGCCTTTTTATTTAGGTGGAATGTTCTTTTTCTTACTGTTAATAATTGGATGCGTTTTCTTGGTACGTTGGAGTAGAAAAAACAATAAACCACTTTTGAATGCGATTGGGCTTGGATTTATCGTGTTTTTGATTGGTTACGGTTCATTTGCAACCATCGTTATCCGTTCAAGTGCAAATACACCTTTGGATGAAAATGACCCTGAAAACTTGGTAACATTGCACGCTTATTTGAAACGTGAGCAATACGGAAGCTGGCCAATTTTGTACGGTCCATATTGGAATTCTGCCATGGATGATGCAGAAAAATTTGGCGATAAATCAAGATTTTACGCACGTCGCTTTGTTGTAACGAGAGCAGACACTGATCTTAAAGCATTCAAAAGCGAAGCAATTGCTAATAAATATGCAAGAAACTTGGGTAGAAATTATGAAGTTGTAGAGAAATATTACGTTACAAACGAAGAATTTAGAAAACACCAAGAACCTGTTTATATCCAAAATACATTCTTCCCTAGGATGTTTTGGAATCAAGAATCAGATGCAGCGAAAATCAATGGATACAAAGATTGGTCTGGATACAGCGCCAACAATGATGTGGATTTAGCTACCGCTGAAATTGGAGTCGACGGAAAAAGACTGCCAACTTTTGGGGAAAACTTAACTTATTTTGCACGTTACCAAGTAAATTGGATGTATTGGCGATATTTCATGTGGAATTTTGCTGGTCGTCAGAATGACATTCAAGGTCACGGCGATCAAATGAGAGGAAACTGGTTGTCAGGTATTTCTGCCATTGACGAAATCCGATTGGGCTCTCAAGCTTCTGATGCTTCAAACTATGTTGGCGATCAGGTGGGAAGTGTTCCTACTTTTACAGCTAACAACGAAGGTCACAATACATTCTTCTTTTTACCTTTAATTTTAGGGTTTATTGGAATGTTCTTCCATTTCTACAGAGCGCCGAAAGATGCATTTATTGTCTTATTGACATTTATCTTTACAGGAATGGCAATTGTAGTTTATTTGAATCAGAAGCCATTCGAACCAAGAGAAAGAGATTACGCTTATGCAGCTTCGTTCTATGCTTTTGCCATGTGGATTGGACTAGGAGTTTTTGCCCTCTATGAAGCTTTCAAATCATTCGGTAAGAAAGAATTTGTTGGCTTTGGAATTATTGCTGGTGTTGGAATTCCAGTTTGTTTAATCTTTGATGTTGCTGCAGGCGAAGGTTATCCAGTGGTGATGTCATGGCTATTTATGGCGTTCATTGCAATTATTGCGCTTGGAATCATGGCTGCTTTGGGTAAAAAATCAAGAAATGAAACAAATGGCGCTTCGTTGGCCGTGATTTTAACAATGGGTATTCCGCTTTTAATGGCTTTCCAAGGTTGGGATGATCACGACAGAAGTGATAAAACTTCCGCAAGAGATTTAGCTTACAACTATTTACAATCTTGTGCTAAAAATGGTATCCTTTTCACCAATGGTGACAACGATACTTTCCCATTGTGGTATTTGCAAGAAGTTGAAGGAAAACGCACCGATGTTCGTGTTTGTAACCTTTCTTTGATGGGAACAGACTGGTACACAGATCAAATGAAAATGAAAGCATATGATTCAGATGCGCTTCCGATTAAATTTACGGAAGACCAGATTATGATGTATGCTGGTAGTACAGATCAAGTATACTTCTTGTCGATGTTTGAAATGATGCGTTTTGGAGTTCCAAAAACAAGTATTGAAAATATTTACAACACTAAAATCAAATACAACAAAGATCAATTCAAACAATCTTTCGAAACGTTACGCAAAGGAATGTTGGCTGTAGCAAATACATTGAAAGCCAAAGATCCTGAAACAGAAGGTAAATTAAATACCATCAAAACGAATTTGGGACTTGTGATTGAAAATCCAACAGCAGCAGATATTGAAGTAACAATCAATTATGCTTTAGATATCTTCGCTAGCTATTCTGGAGGAACAATTGAAGGTGAGCAAGAACCATTGCAACAATTGCAAACTTCACTGGTTGATTGGGAAAAACCTTGGGATTTCATGCCTATCAAAGAAGCAATGGAATTTACAAGAAATGACGATAACATGTTTGCCACAAGAGGTAGTAAAATGCGTATTTTCCCAAGTAAAGGATTCATCTTGCCAATTAACAAAGCAAATGCTCTAAAATCAGGAATTATTGAGGCGAATGAAGTTTCTGCAGTCGCCAAGGAAATCAGATTCAGTATTGATAAACAATATTTGACAAGAGAACAAGTAATGATGATGGACATCTTGGCAAACAATGATTGGAAACGTGCGATTTACTTCTCTTCTCCATATGGATCAAGCGTTTCAATTGCATTGTTTCAAGCTGGATTTGTGAAACAAAATGGTATCGTTTACGAATTGTCACCAGTAAAAGCGAAAGACAATAATCCCGTGAACGTGGAGAAAATGTACAAAAACATCATGGAGGTTTACGATTATGGTAAAATGAACCAAAAAGGTGTTTTAACTGATTACTATTCTCGTCGTCATACAAGTCAATTCAGAACAAACTTTGCGAAATTGGCTGAAACATATGTTCGTGATGCTGAATTTGAAATGGCAAGAAAGGAAAATTACACTTCTCAAATTGCAAGATTCAAAGCGGCTGGAAACAATAGATTGGCTGATTCTTTGAAAAATGTAATCGCAGGAGCTGACGAAAGAGCTGCTAAATACAACAAAAGAGCGATTGCTTTAATTCAAAAATCGTTGAAAGTGATGCCGGTAGAATTGGTAATCGACTATGGTGAACCAAATCCTGATGGCCGTGAAATGAAAGGTACAGATGGTGCATCATACCAAAGTTTTGCTGATGGAAGTTTACATGATTATGTTAGTATTCTATACAGAGCTGGTGACAAAGTAGGTGGAGAAAAATTAGGAACTCAAATTGCCAGAGAAATTGAAACGATTTTCAATTATTTTGAAAACAGTTCAGCTGTAATTGTTTCAAGAAACAAAAGTGACTTGGTTGCCGCATTGAGCAACTATATGACCATGGCAATGATCGTTTCTGATCCTGAACTTGGAAATCCAAATGGTGCGTTGGCAATTAGAATGAATAAAAAAATCAGACAATTGTACCAAAATGTATTTGAAAATAAATACAGAGACTTGAAAGATATGTCAGTTCAAAGCGGCGAAGGCTCAAGAACTGGTTATGGTTCTATGTTAACTGAATTAAAAGGTCATTTAGATGCTGTCGGTATGCAATTTGGTTACATTCAAAGACCAATTGAAACTGCTCCAAATCCTTCTGCAGGAGGAGCAAGTGGTTTGACACCAGAACAAATCAAACAATTGATGGAAGCACAAGGTCAAGCTCAAGAATAAATTAACCAATGAAGTTATATAAAACCCCACGTTTTTTGCGTTTGATTTTCAAGCGAAGAACGTGGGGTTTTTCTTTGGACAAAAATGCCATTTATTTGACATTTGATGATGGACCTCATCCAGATATCACACCCTGGATTTTGGATTTCTTGAAAGAAAAAAACTTGCTTGCAACCTTCTTTTGTGTGGGTGAAAATGTGAAACGTTATCCTGAAATTTATCAACGCATCATTGACGAAGGACACGCAGTTGGAAATCACACAATGAATCACCTCAATGCACTCAAAGTGAAACCAAAAGATTATTTGAAATCTATAGAAGAAGCGCAAAAAGTGATTCAATCCAAACTTTTCAGACCGCCTTATGGGCGACTCACTCCTACTTTAGCAAAAAAAATCAGAAGTAAATACACGATAGTAATGTGGTCTTGGCTTTCTTATGATTTTGACAAAACAATTTCCATAGAAAAAATTCTAGAAAAAGGAAAAAAGCAGATCAAAGGAGGTGATATTTTGGTGTTACACGACAATCCAAAAATCACTGAACGACAAAAAACACTTTTGCCAGCACTAATCGAACTTCTTTCTGATAAAAATTTCAGCTATAAAATATTGACAACCGATTCATTTTAGAATTTTCATTTTTTAAAGAAAAATTCTTTGAATACCAAAATTTCTAGTTTACCTTTGTGCCAGTTCATTTATATATAACTTATTAAGAAAGGTGGAGGGACAGGCCCTACGAAACCTTGGCAACCTATCGCAAGAAATTGAGAAAAGGTGCCAAATCCGATCAGTCAATGGCTGAAAAGATAAGTTCATGTTTGTTTTCCAAACTTTCTTAATGTATTTATTATTTCATTTTTAGTCTCTTAGATTGAATATGAATGAATTTACATTTGAAAAACATGAATAAAATTCAAGAAATTCTCAAAAATAGAATCCTTGTGCTGGATGGCGCAATGGGAACGATGATTCAAAGGCACAAACTGGAAGAAGAAGATTTTCGCAAAGGTTGGTTTGAAAATCACCATAAATCTTTGAAAGGAAACAACGATTTATTGTCCTTGACAAGGCCTGAAATTATCGAAGATATTCACAGACAATATTTTGAGGCAGGTGCTGATATCGCTGAAACAAATACTTTTTCTGGAACAACGGTCGCTCAAGCGGATTACGATTTAGAAGATTTCGTTTATGAAATCAATTACCATTCTGCTAAAATTGCAAGAAAAGTAGCTGATGAATTTACTACACTAAACCCTGATAAACCAAGATTTGTTGCTGGATCGATTGGTCCTACGAATCGAACCGCGAGTATTTCTCCAGATGTAAATGACCCTGGATTTAGAGGAATTACATTTGATGAACTGGTAACTGCCTATTATCAGCAAATTGGCGCATTGATTGATGGCGGAGTTGACATTCTATTGGTTGAAACAGTTTTCGATACCTTGAATGCAAAAGCAGCATTATTCGCAATCGACTCATACTTTGAAGATAAAAATGTGCAATTGCCAATCATGGTTTCAGGAACAATCACGGATCAAAGTGGTAGAACGCTGACAGGCCAAACAACTGAAGCCTTTTTGATTTCAGTTTCACACATGCCTTTACTGAGCATCGGATTAAACTGCGCACTTGGTGCTTCGATGATGCGACCCTATTTACAGATTTTAAGTAAGCAAGCTCCATTCGGAGTTAGCGCCCATCCAAATGCAGGTTTGCCAAATGAATTTGGAAAATACGATGAAACGCCTGCGTTAATGGGTGACCAAATCAAAACTTTCTTAGATGAAAATTTAGTTAATATTATCGGTGGGTGCTGTGGTACAACTCCCGATCACATCAAGGTAATTGCAGATTTAGCAAAGGAATATGAGCCAAGAAAAGTGCAGTTTACAGGAAATTGAAAAAGATTATAAGATTGAAAACAAGTTCGCTTTGAAATTATTTTTCTTGAAATAAAAATTGAAATAAAATTGTAAAATATAGAATGTTAAATTGTTAGGTAAATAATTTTGCCACTGTTTTTCCTTCACCATCTATAAAAATATGAGTCTTCCTCCATTAAAATTATCAGGTCTAGAACCATTAATCGTAACTCCAGAATCGAATTTTATCAACATCGGAGAACGAACAAATGTTACTGGTTCACGTGCATTTTTGAGAATGATCAAAGAAGGTCAATACGAAGAAGCATTGTCCGTTGCGCTAGAGCAAGTGCAAGGAGGTGCGCAGATTATCGACGTGAATATGGACGAAGGAATGATTGATGGTAAAGCTGCCATGATTAAATTTTTGAATTTGATGGCATCCGAACCAGATATTTCTAAAATTCCAGTGATGATTGACAGTTCGAAATGGGAAATCATTGAAGCTGGTTTAAAATGCATCCAAGGAAAAGGAATTGTCAATTCAATTTCTTTGAAGGAAGGCGAAGCAAATTTTATCGATCAAGCAAAAAAAATCAAACGCTATGGTGCGGCGGTAATTGTGATGGCATTTGATGAAAATGGACAAGCAGACAGTTACCAAAGAAGAATTCAAATTTGTGAACGTTCGTACAAAATCTTGGTAGAAGTTGTGAAATTTCCAGCGCAAGACATCATTTTCGACCCAAATATTTTTCCAGTTGCTACTGGAATGGAAGAACACAATAATAATGCATTAGATTTTTTCAACGCAACCAAATGGATCCGAGAAAATCTTCCAGGAGCACATGTTAGTGGTGGTGTTTCAAATGTTTCATTTTCATTTCGAGGAAACGACAAAGTGCGTGAAGCGATGCATTCTGTTTTCCTTTACCATGGAATCAAACATGGAATGGACATGGGAATTGTGAATCCTTCGATGTTGGAAATTTACGACAACATTGATCCGATATTATTGGAACATGTTGAAGATGTAATTCTCAATCGCAGACCTGACGCCACAGAAAGATTATTGGAATTAGCCGAAACAGTAAAAGGCGATGGTAAAAAGAAAGAAGTTGATTTAAGTTGGCGAGAGAAACCTGTTCAAGAAAGACTTTCCTATGCCTTGGTAAAAGGTATCGTTGAATTTATAGATGAAGACACCGAAGCTTGCAGACTGCTTTATCCAAGACCCATTGAAGTAATCGAAGGTCCGTTGATGGACGGAATGAATATCGTGGGCGATTTATTTGGAAGCGGAAAAATGTTTCTTCCACAAGTGGTGAAATCAGCCCGCGTAATGAAAAAAGCTGTTGCAGTTTTGTTGCCATACATTGAATTGGAAAAAGCTGGTGCAAGTTCCTCAGCGGGAAAAGTTTTAATGGCAACTGTCAAAGGAGACGTTCACGACATTGGGAAAAATATTGTCGGTGTCGTATTGGGTTGCAACAATTATGAAGTAGTAGATTTAGGCGTCATGGTTCCTGCCGAAAAAATCATTCAAGCCGCGATTGACGAAAAAGTGGATATCATTGGATTAAGTGGATTAATTACTCCGTCTTTGGATGAAATGGTTCATTTGGCTAAAGAAATGGAAAAAGCGAATTTGTCTATTCCATTGATGATTGGTGGAGCAACAACTTCCAAAGTACATACAGCGGTCAAAATTGAACAAAATTATACCAAAGGTCAGACAGTTCATGTATTGGATGCTTCACGTTCTGTGACAGTGGTTGAAAGTTTGTTGGGACAAAGAAAAACTGATTTTGTAGCAGGAATCAAAACTGAATATCAAAAACTGCGTGAACACCATGAAAAACATAGAAATGCAAAAGTTTTACTTCCACTCGAAGACGCAAGAAAGAATGCAATCCAAATAGAATGGAAAAACGAAGACATTCACACACCAAATCAACTTGGAATCCAACAATTGATTGACTACCCTTTAGAAAATTTAGTTGATTACATCGATTGGACGCCTTTTTTCCAAACTTGGGAATTACATGGCAAATTTCCGCAAATTTTAGAAGATAAAATTGTGGGCCGCGAAGCAAAAAGTTTGTTTGAAGATGCTCAAAGTATGTTGCAATCCATCGTTTCAGAAAAATGGCTAACCGCAAAAGCTGTTTATGGAATTTTTCCTGCAAATAGCGATGGCGATGACATTGAAATCAAAAATTCAGAAGGAAATGAGATTATCGCAACACAATTTACTCTGAGACAACAAACAAGAAAAGCTGAAGGAGTTCCAAATATTGCGTTAGCTGATTTTATCGCACCTAAAAATACTGGAATTCAGGATTATATCGGCGCTTTTGTGGTGACAACTGGAATTGGATTGGACGAAAAAGTAAAACAATTCGAAGCAGATCACGATGATTACAATTCCATTATGTTGAAAGCATTGGGAGACAGATTAGCAGAAGCCTTTGCTGAAAAATTACATGAAATTGTCAGAAAAGAAACTTGGGGCTATGCGCAAAATGAAAATTTGGGTAACGCTGATTTGATCAAAGAAACCTATCAAGGTATTAGACCAGCACCAGGTTATCCAGCTTGTCCGGACCATACGGAGAAAGAAACCATTTTTGAATTGTTAAATGCAACTTCAATAACTGGAGTAACATTGACAGAAAGTTTAGCCATGTTTCCAACAGCAGCCGTAAGTGGTTGGTATTTTGCACACGCACAAGCGAAATATTTTGGACTAGGAAAAATAACACAAGAACAAGTTGCTTCAATCGCTGAAAGAAAAAATCGAACAAAAGAAGAAATGGAACGTTGGTTAGGAAGTGTCATTCACTAAAAAGTAAAAAAATATTTGGTTGATTTTTATTTATAATCAATCTTTTTAGTGAATTATTACGTCTGTTTTAATAGCTTTGATGTAACATAAGTACTGATATGAGGTTTCTTTTTTTATTGTTTACTATTTTTTCATTCGTTGTCGGCTTTTCTCAAGCTCCCAATGCTGATTTTACAGCGTCACCACTTTCAGTATGTTTGGGTGGTACAATTAATTTCATGAGTACTTCAACCCCAGGAAATTCAACAATTACCAATTATTCATGGAATTTCGGTAACGGACAAACAAGTACTGACATTAATCCATCATATACTTATCCTGCACCTGGAACATACACAGTAACACTTGCAGTTCAAACCGCAAATGGTCAAGCAGATGCAGAAGTAAAAGTCGGATATATTGTAATCAATCCGCTTCCATCAGCATCATTTAATATTCAAGGAATTGGATGCGTGGTTCCTTTTGGCGTTCATTTTACAAATACTTCTACTACTGGACCAGGTATTACTTACAATTGGAATTTTGGCAACAGTCAAACTTCAACTTTGTTAACTCCAGATACCATTATTTACAATACTCCTGGAAATTATACCGCTTCGCTTACCGTTACTAATCAAAACTCTGGTTGTAATGCTAACTTCAGCGTACCAATAACTGTTTCGAATTACACAGCAGCAATGAATGCTCCCACAACCGGTTGTGTTGGAGCACCGATAACTTTCCAAAATAATTCTACAGTAGGAACAAACTCGTGGAATTGGAACGCTGGTAATACGCAAACATCAAATCAAATTAATCCTGTTTTTACCTATGGTACTCCTGGTACATATACGGTGACTTTAGCTACCGCCAATACTACATCAGGATGCTCATCAAATACCACTCATCAAATTACCATTCTTCCTTCGCCTACACCTTCTTTCACAGCAACTTCAACAACTACAGGTTGTTCGCCTTTGCCAGTAAGTTTTAGTAATACCTCAACAGGCACTGGAACTTTCGTTTGGAATTACGGAGATGGTTCAACTTTTAGTGGACAAAACTCCCCAACTCATGCATTTCAAGGAAATGGTTCATATTCGGTTACACTCGTAATGACCGCTACGAATGGTTGTAAAGATTCTGTAACTTTGGTGAATTTGATTCATTTATCAGATCCTGTTGTTCAATTTTCAACACTAACGACCAGTGGTTGCGCACCTCTGGCAGTGCAGTTTACTGAATCATCTATTGCGCAAAATCCTACAACAGATCCTATAACTAGTTGGACTTGGGACTTTGGAGATAATTCTACTTATGTAGGTCAAAATCCACCAGTACACAATTATGCAAGTGGAAGTTTTGATGTCATACTAACGGTTACAACACAATCTGGATGTACTTCAACATTTACAATACCAGATTACATTGTAGTTGGAAACATTGATTTAATAAACTTTTCGCCTAGTCCACCGCAACAATGCGCCAAAACTTACATACAATTTAATAATTTCACTTCAATAACTACTCCTCACACTCCTGATGAAGTAACTTATACTTGGGATTTTGGTGATGGCGGAACGTCAGTTGTTGGCACTCCTTACCACATGTATGTTTCTGATACTGGTTACTTTGATGTTAAATTGACAGTTAGTTTTCGTGGATGTGTAGATTCAGTTACCCACGTAAATGCATTAAGAATAAAAGCACCTATTTCTAGATTTTTGCCGTCAACTAGTTTGTTTTGCAATCCAAGCTCTTTGCCTGTAAACGTAACATTGAATGACAATTCATTGATCGGAAAAATTTCTGATGATGTTAAAATGATTTGGTATTGGGGAGACGGAAATCAAATTACATTAGAAGATCCAGTGCTAGATGACGCAGATTTAGGAACTTCATCTCATACCTATACCAATTATGGGTCTTATTTAGTCAAGCAAGTAATTTACAATTATACTACTGGTTGTGCAGATAGCTCAAGTACTACCATTCATATTTCTCAAATAAATGCAGCCCTAAGTTTGGTAAATGATTCTATTTGTAAAAGCAGTTTACTCGAGCTTGATGGAAGTGGAAGCACCTCTACAAACACCATCGGATCATGGATTTACAATATGGGGAATGGTGACTATGCAGTTGGACAGGATACAAGTTACTCATATACTTTGCCAGGTACATATTCAGTCAGTTTAGTTGCAACAAATACTGTTGGTTGCTCAGACACAGTTACTTTTAGTCCTTTGCAGGTTTTGGAATTACCAATCGCTCAAATTAGTTCAGATATTAATATTGGTTGTGCACCGCTGTTAGTGAATTTTTTCAATTCTTCAACGACACAAGGCAGTAGTTTACCTTTGGATAATTACAGTTGGTCATTTCCTGACGACAGTACGACACAAACGACTACTAGCATCAATACTTCAGTAAATCATATTTTTCAAATTGAAGGAAATTTCAATGTGAGTTTAGTTGCAACAGACATTTTTGGATGTAATTCTGTACCTGCAACTACACCTGTTTTAGTTACTAAACCACAAGCGAAATTTTTAATAGATTCTATCATTTGTGATTTAGAAACTTACGTCACACAAAACATTACGACGGGAGTTGGTCCGCTTTCCTATCAATGGTATTTGGATGGAAATGTCGATTCTACAACTACCAATGTAAATGGTTTTTTTGATGAAGTTCCAAGTAATTCTTCAACACATGCAGACCATTTTTTGACACTTATTGCCACGGATGGAAATGGATGTAAAGATACAAGTACAGTTACATTAATTGTTTCTATGCCTGTTGCAGGAATCAATTACACCATGACTGGAGGAAGTGTAAACTCGTTGGGAGAATATACTTGCCCGCCTGTATTTGTTAACTTTGAAGATGCAACTGAAAGTTTAGGAAATATTTTGTTTTGGGAATGGAATTTTGGAGATAATGCCAATTTATCAACTGCGGAAAATCCGAGTAATATTTATGTTTTCCCAGGAGTTTACAGCACATCCTTGCATATAATCGATGAATATGGTTGTAATTCGGATACTACTCTCTTCAATTATTTGACCATTTTTGGGCCAACAGGAGATCCTACTTTAATACAATCAGCTCAATATTGCGGACAGTTTGTTGAATTTGATATTGATAATGTAACTGATGCTGCTTCGCTCGTTTGGAATATGGGCGATGGTCAATCATTCAATGATTCATTGAATTTTGTTTACAACTACACTGATTTTGGTACATTCATACCTAATGTAACACTAACCGATTCAAATAATTGTGTGGTTATTTATCCTTTAGACACCATATTCATTTTAGATAACGGTCTGAGTGCTTACTATACAGCAAATCCAAATCCGGCAGATTTAGGACAAGCAATCACATTTATTGATGGTTCAACCTACAACAATTCACCAATTGTCAATTGGACGTGGCAAATCGGAACTGATACAACGATTTCAAATAGCACAAATTCAACTGTCTCGCAAGGAATTTATTCTACCGGATATCAAAACACTACTTTGATTGTGACTGATCAAGATGGCTGTAAATCGAAGTATACGATACCCATTTTTATCAATGCTGACTTTGATATGCCAAACGTGTTTACACCCAACGGCGACAATTCAAACGATCAATTTGTCATTTTTGAAGATATTTTCAATTCATTCGATGTGGTGATTCAAAACCGCTGGGGAAATGTTGTTTGGAAAAAATCGAATCAAACAGGAGTGCTAATCTGGGATGGATCAGACAATGGGAATGAAAAATGTCATGATGGGGTTTATTTCTATCAAATTGAAGGCGTTTTAAACGACAACATAACGAAATTCAAAAAAACAGGTTTCGTTACTGTCTTGGATTCCAAATAAAAAGAATATATTTTTCTTTGCTTTTTCAAGCTAATTTCAATGTTCATAAATTGACAATGAAAAATAGCAAACACATTCTGAAACTTTACAGATACTGATTAACTTTGTATCTATGGAATATTTGAACGGACTGAATGAAAGTCAGCGCGCTGCTGTGGAACATATCGAAGGACCCACAATGGTAATTGCTGGCGCTGGTTCAGGGAAAACAAGGGTTTTGACCTACCGGATTGCACACATGATGCGATTGGGAATTGATCCGTTCAATATTTTGGCTTTGACTTTTACTAACAAAGCTGCCAAAGAAATGACCGAAAGAATCAACAATATTGTTGGTGGTGGTGAATCGAAAAACATCACCATGGGTACGTTTCACTCGGTATTTTCACGCATTTTGAGATTCAATGCCGATAAAATTGGATATCCTCAAAATTTCACCATTTACGACACCCAAGATTCCAAAAGTTTGTTGAAAGATGTCATCAAAGAATTGAGTTTGGATGATAAAGTTTACAAGCCAAGCATGGTTTTGGGACGTATTTCCTCAGCAAAAAACAACTTGATTTCTCCAGATGCCTATGCGCAAAATGTGGAGATTATGTCAGAAGATACTTTGAGCAAAAGACCAGAAATGGCAAGAATCTATAAGACTTATGCCAATCGCTGTTTTAAAGCTGGCGCCATGGACTTTGATGATTTATTGTATCAAACAAACGTTCTATTGCGCGATTTCCCTGAAGCTTTGCAATACTATCAACATAAATTCAAGTACATTTTAGTTGATGAGTACCAAGATACAAACTACGCACAATATCTGATTGTCAAAAAGTTAGCAGCTGTTTATGAAAATATCTGCGTAGTTGGCGACGATGCGCAGAGTATCTATTCATTCCGTGGAGCAAACATTCAGAATATCTTGAATTTTAAAAAAGATTATCCTGATTTTCAACTTTTCAAACTGGAACAAAATTACCGTTCCACAAAATCCATTGTTGAAGCGGCGAATAGTGTCATTGCGAGAAACAAAGATCAAATTCAAAAAGATGTTTGGACCGAAAATGAACTAGGAAAACCAATTACCATCCTCAAAACGATGACTGACAATGAAGAAGGAAAAGTAATTTCAAACAAAATTTATGATTTAAAGCAAGGTGCTGGATTGGCTTTCAATGATTTTGCCATTTTATATCGTACGAATAGACAATCTCGTGCTTTTGAGGAAGCATTGCGAAAATTAAACATGCCTTATAAAATTTACGGTGGTCTTTCATTCTATCAACGCAAGGAAATCAAGGATTTATTGGCTTATTTTCGTTTGACCGCGAATCCAAAAGACGAGGAAGCACTCAAAAGAGTTATCAATTATCCACGAAGGGGAATCGGAAAAACGTCGATAGAAAATATTGTCATCGCTGCCAATCAACACGGCGTGAGCATGTGGGACATTATTTCTGATTTTGGTCGATATTCAGTTTCATTAAATGGTCCGACCAAAACCAAATTGTTTGAATTTGTGACGATGATTCGCAGTTTTTCAGCTCAATTGGAAACTTTGCCTGCCTACGAAATGGCACATCACATCGCCAAAGCTTCTGGTGTTTTGAAAGATCTTTACAATGAAAAGGAAAAAGGTCCGGAGGAAGTCGAACGATATCAAAACATCGAAGAACTTTTGAGCGGAATTCGCGCTTTTTCAAGTGATCAAGAAGCAACGGAATTGAAAACACTTTCAGAATTCATGATTGATGTTGCACTTTTAACCGATGCTGATTTGACCAAAGATGAAGACAAAAACAAAGTCACTTTGATGACCATTCACTCTAGCAAAGGTTTGGAATTTAAGCATGTTTATTTGGTTGGTTTAGAAGAAAATCTTTTCCCTTCCCAAATGGTTTTACATTCAAGAAGTGAGTTGGAAGAAGAACGTCGTTTGTTTTATGTTGCCATTACTCGAGCGGAACAAACTTGTACCATTTCTTACGCCGTTTCTCGTTTTGTTTTCGGCAATTTACAATCATCAGAACCAAGTCGATTTATTTCTGAAATCAGCAAAGAATTTATCACCTACGAAAATCCTTATGGAGAAAGAACTGGCGGAAGATCGCTGAATGCCCGACCAGGAATGAATGAAAAAGCATACATCGGCGGATTGAATAGAATGCCAACTCAACCGACAAACCTGCGCTCACTTTCAGATTTGGGTTCATCAAAAGGAAAAGGTTCAAGCGCCTTAGAATTGAAAGTTGGTTACAATGTCATGCACGAGCGATTTGGCAAAGGGAAAGTAATGAAAATCGAAGGAACAGGCGACGACAAAAAAGCGACTATTTTCTTCCCGAAAGAAGGTTCAAAAACGCTTTTGATGAAGTTTGCCAAATTGGAAGTTGTTGACTGATCGGCAACCTATAAGTTTCCAATCATCTTTTTTGGATCAACCCACAAATCGTATTCTTCACCGGTAACATGTCCTAAATGAATTGCGGCATCTTTCAAAGTCGTATTATTTTTATGCGCAAACTTGGCAATTTCAGCCGCTTTGTTATACCCAATGTGAGGATTTAGCGCGGTAACCAACATCAATGAATTTTCAAGATTTCTTTGGATATTCGTCAAATTTGGTTCGATTCCAACGACGCAATTCTCTGTAAATGAAACACAAGCATCACCAATCAATCTGGCTGATTCGAGCACATTTGCCACAATGACAGGTTTAAAAACGTTGAGTTGAAAATGTCCATTCGAGCCTGCAATTGAAGCTGTTACGTCATTTCCCATCACTTGCGCACAAACCATTGTCAGCGCTTCAGGTTGCGTTGGATTAACTTTCCCGGGCATAATCGAAGATCCAGGTTCATTGTCAGGAATATGAATTTCACCAATTCCACTTCGCGGACCAGAAGAAAGCATGCGAATATCATTTCCGATTTTCATTAAGGTCACCGCCGTTTTTTTCAAAGCGCCAGAAAGTTCTACCATTGCATCATTGGTCGCCAACGCTTCAAATTTATTTTTAGCAGTTATAAATGGAAAACCTGTTGATTCTGCAATTTTCTCAGCAACCAAAACCGCGTAATTTTTGGGTGCATTTAATCCTGTTCCGACTGCTGTTCCGCCAATAGCCAATTCACTCACAAATTCCAATGCATTTTCAATCGAGCGGATTGCGTGTTCAATTTGAGTGACATACGCACTAAATTCTTGTCCTAAACTCAAAGGCGTTGCATCCATAAAATGCGTTCGTCCAGTTTTTATGATATCTCTGAATTTATTTGAGTTTTCTGTAAAAGCATCCTTCAACAACTTTAATCCTTTTAGTGTATTTTCAGAAACCAATTGATAACAAGCAATATGCATCGCCGTTGGAAATGTATCATTAGACGATTGTGATTTGTTTACATCGTCATTTGGATTTAAGAATTTTACCTCATCTGTCAAATTCCCTCCAAAAATCACTTGTCCTCGATTGGCAATCACTTCATTGACATTCATATTGGTTTGCGTTCCAGAACCCGTTTGCCAAATAACTAAAGGAAACTCGTCGTCCAAAGTACCAGCTAAAATTTCATCACATACCTTTGAGACAAGTTCGTTTTTTTCAGCCGAAAGAATGCCCAAATCACAATTTACCCGCGCCGCAGATTTCTTTAAATGTCCAAAAGCATGGATTACTTCAATCGGCATCGAAGCACTTTTTCCAATTTTAAAATTATTTCTTGAACGTTCAGTTTGTGCTCCCCAATAGCGATTAATGGGAACTTTAACTTCGCCCATTGTATCTTTTTCAATTCTAAATTCCATGTTTTGAATTATTTGATTTTGATTGAACTCGATCGAAAAACAATTGAATTCAATCCTAAAAGGTAAGCTTTTTCGTTCGTTTTTATTAATAATGTTTATAAAAAAGAAAAAACAGAAAAATGAATGTGCAAAAAGTTTCATTTAATAATTTATTTACTACTTTTACAACGTAAATAGAATTTAAAAAACGAAGATATGAGTGGTTTAGGTATAACAATATTTCTTTTGATTGGTGGAATGGCGTTTTGGGTGCTTTTATTCCTATTGACTTTCATCGTTCCTTTCTGGATTTCATTGGGAGTTTTCGACAAAATTCGTCCAAAAAGAGTTTTCGAAGACGAGAAAATAAATCACTAAGATTTCGTTCAACATATTTTAAAGACTGTCAGTAAACTGGCGGTCTTTTTTTGTTTTGATAATTTTTGAACATAATTAAAATTAAACCAAGCAAATTCTTTAACTTTTACTTCATTTCAATTATATTTACTTCAAAAATATTTTCCATGAAATCACTTATTACTACGTTCTTTTTTTGCGTTGGACTTTATTCAATCAATTTTGCTCAAAATGAACTTCATTGTGGAACCGATGAAATGCATCAAAAATTGTTTTTGGAACATCTTGAATACAATGCAGGTATAATCAACGCAAACAATAGATTGCAGGAATTTACGCAAGCATTCAGTCAAAATCCCCCGATGAAAACTGGACCTTATATCATTCCAGTGGTTTTTCATATCATCCATAATTATGGACCAGAAAACATCAATGATGACCAAGTGCATGATGCAATCAGACAATTAAATATACAATACCGAAAATTGAATGATGACACAACAGATATTGTTCAACTTTTTAAATCTCGCGCTGCTGATTGTGGAATTGAATTTCGTTTGGCACAATTAGATCCAAATGGAAATTGTACCAGCGGAATCACAAGAACTGTTTCAGATTTAACTTTAATCGGAGACCATCAAGTGAAAAGTTTGATTCATTGGCCACCAAACAAATATTTGAACGTATACATTTGCGCTGAAGCTGCAGGATTAGCTGGACATTCAATGATGCCACCAGCAGCAGATACAATTCCTGAATGGGATGGAATTGTGATGCAACATTCTTATGTGGGAACAATTGGAACATCACAGTATTTTCACAGAACTGTTTTATCGCACGAAATCGGACATTTCTTGAATTTGCAACACATTTGGGGAGGAAACAATGTTCCAAATTATTATTATTTACCTTGTGGCGATGCAGGGAACTGTGCTTTTGATGATGATGTAACAGACACACCAAATACCATCGGATGGCAAACTTGTAACTTGAACGGTCAAACTTGCGGAGAATTAGACAATGTGCAGAATTACATGGATTATGCCTATTGCGCGTTGATGTTTACCGAAGGACAAAAAACTAGGATGCATGCGGCATTGAATTCTCCTGTTGCCAATCGAAATAATTTATGGCAACCAGCAAATTTAACCGCAACCGGAACGGATGATGTGACCAATTATTTATGCGGTGCCAAATTTCAAGCTGACAAAAGAATTATTTGTGCTGGAGACACAATTCATTTCACAGATGTTTCTTACCATGGAATCACAGCTAGAAATTGGACATTTCAAGGAGGAAATTCAATGACCACAGCAGATTCACTTTCTTCGGCTGTATACAACCAAGTTGGAAAATACGATGTGACACTCAAAGTAAGCAATGGAATCGACACCATTGAAGTAGTTATGAATGATTACATTACTGTTTTACCGGCGCAAGGAGCAATTGCAGGAATTGATCAAGCTTTTGAAAACGACCAACCGTATTTTGATAATTGGATTACTGTTGAAGGTGCTGCGCCATACAACTGGGATTTTACCAACATTGGTTTTCAAAGCAATCGTTCTTTTAAATTGAATAATTTCGACAATCCAATTACTTCCACTTATGATTTCCAAAGTTACCCGATGGATGCGAGTGGTTTGACAAGCTTGGCGATTTCATTTGATTGGGCTTATGGAAGAATTGAAGGTACTTTGGTAGATGTGTTGGAAGTTGCAGTTTCTTCCAATTGCGGAGATTCTTGGTTCACAGCAAAATCTTATTTAGGCGGAAGTTCATTGAAAACGGTGACCGATTTTGTGACAGGTCCATTTACACCAGAAGATGAAACTCAATGGAAAAAGTCCTTTATCACTTCAGTACCTACTTCTTATTGGACTTCAAATTTGATGGTGCGTTTCCGATTCAAAAACAAAGGAAACAACAATTTATACATCGACAATATTCAATTAGGGAACTTAAATGAATTGGGTGTAAATCAATTGTCAAAAAACAACGTAGAAATTTATCCAAATCCAGCGAACGACCAGATCACTTTTGACTTGGGAATGAACCACGAAGTTGAAAACATAAAAGTGTATGATTTGACAGGAAAATTGATTCAAACTTTTTCAAATATTGACCAATCTCCAAGTTTTGACTTAGACGTAAAATCGCTCAATGAAGGATTTTATTTGTTTAAAATTGAAAGTAAAAATGGCGAGATTGTGACTTCGCATGTGATTGAGAGATAAAGAAAATTAAGAATGTAGCATGCAGAATTAAATCTGAAGAGTGAAATAATTCTGCATTCTTAATTCTACATTCTAAATTAAATATTAAACCCTAAACTAATCTTAAAAGTCAAATTCTTCTCAAATCTAGGCTGTGCATAAGCGCCGTAGTTGGTGAAAACGCCTAAACCGAAGGTTGAGAATCCTGAAATGAATAATTTATCCAAAATAATTCCGCTTTCGTAATAGCCTTTTTCCATGGTTTTAAAATCTGCAAGATGTTGCGTTCTATTTTGCATCGAACCAACTCCCATGGCGTGGTGAATAGACAGTTGTGGAGCAAACCATTTCAATTTGGTTTTCCAATTTAGGAAAGTCATTCTGGTGAATAAACTCACTTGTTGGTCGTTGAAAAATGCAGATGGTAAAATCGTTTCAAATGAATTTGGTACCGACAAACGCCAATTTCCGCCGGTTCCATTTACCGCTTGCAATAAAAACAAAGGCGTATTTCCAATGGTTTTCGAACCGCGAATCATCCAAACAAATTTTCCGACGCCACGCAAAGAAACGTTTTGAGAAATTTCTGCCAACACGCGAGAATATTTGTAATCGTCAATTGAATTCACCGACTTGCCTTGTGTGAATTTGACAGCCAATTTTGGATATTTTGATCCGATGGAAACGCGATTATCGCCCAATTGCATCACTTTTTCTCCCAATTGCCAAGTGAACTCCCCTCCTATTTCAGTCAAATCTAAACTTGAACTGAGTAACAATTGATTGGTGTCAAATGGAATGAATCGATAACCTTCAGTGAAAGTGACTCTTTGATAATTTCCGATTAAAGCCACTTTAAATGCAGGTGTCGCATAACCTGACAAAATGATTTCTGCCAAACGCTGCTTTTCCATGTTTCGCACATACAATTGCTGGTACAAATCATTCGTGTTAAATGATTTACTGTTCGCTCTAAACTCATTTCCGCCGCGTTGCAATAAATCTTGCTGATAAACCAGACGCAATTTAAAATCCTTTTTTGGATACAATTTGAACTCAGAAAATCCGCCATATTTCCAAGCTTTATCTTTGGTTGCCCAACCAAAATATCCTCCAACAGTGGCGCGTTTCATCATTTTTTTGGAAGTTTCCAAGCCCAATCCAAATCGATAACCTTCGTACAAATTGAAATTCATCAAACGTTTGATATCCAAATTGAAATTTCCCAATGGAATTTTTCCATCAGCCAAAGCGGTGAGCAACATCAATTTTTGTTCTAATTTATTTTCTTTGGAAATGCTATCAATCACCTGATACGTCTTTCTTTCCTGCGTGTTCAAATCGTAAAAACGCGTTGTATCCCAATCTTTTTCTGTTTTTTCGCCAGCATCCGATGCAGTTTCAATGGCGATACTTCCAAATTCTCGTTTTTTCAAATCTGGATCTAAGATGATGTTACTGATATATGTATTTCCTTTTCCAACGATGGATGAATTGTCCAATTTTGAATCCAGTTTTAAGATTGGCATTTGCAACTCTGAACTCAATTTCACAGGAAACCATTTTTTTCCCTCGATGAAAGCGTATTCTTGAATCACTTTGATGGAAATATTATCAGAAACTTCATACGGTTCAGAAATTACTTTTTCAACCGCAAATCCATTGGTATTGATAAACAATTGACCTTTCAAACCATCAAAATTTTTGCCTTTTCGCGGACGAAATGAAATGGTGAAAGTGGTATCATTTCCTACAACTGTCGTATCTTCCAACAAAAACAAATAGCGACGTGTTCCGCCCAAAGCGATTGGATTAATGTATGTTTTTCCAAGCAACTGAAATTGATTTTCGTAAAAACTAAACGACTGCATTTCATTGGCAAAAGTCGAAAACATCGGGTCTTTGAAACCAGAAACTTTGTAAGCAGTAATCGTTTCCTTGTCGCGACTTGGCGGCATAAATTTTCTCGTTGAACTACTTTCCAACAAGAACAAATATTGACTGCCGAAAAAAGTTTTCAGGGAAAGTAAATTACTGTCTTTGGTATCCGCGGGAATTTTCTCCAAGGCTTTTGGATCCATCGTAAAGTAAAACTTGCTGTAACTTTCATATTGAAAAGCATTGTTTTCCGTCGGACTGTTATTCTTTCTATTCGCAATCACTTGATCCATGATGCGATGCGCAGGATTTTCGCCGGGAAGAACAACGACTGCATCCAGCATTTCAACTTCAGCTTGGATGTAAATCGTGCGTTCATTTCCTAAATTGGCGGTAAAAATCGTTGTGTCTTTGTATCCCAAAGATTTCAATTGAAAACTTGAAATAGCATTTATGTCCAACGAAAAATAGCCATCTAAATCTGCCAAAATTGCTGGTTTACCAGCTGGAATCACTTTCACAAAAGGAACGGATTCTTGTGTTGAATTGTCTTTGATTTGGAATTTTTCTTGAGCGGAAAGTGTCAGGAAACTCAATAAAAAAGCGAATAGTAAAGTTAATCTCATAGCTCAAAAATACAATTAATGTTGCTAAGACTTGCGCCTAAAGCGATTGTTACACGGAAAAGCGATTATTGAGTTAAAAATTCACGCAAAAAAAGAAACTAAAATCATGATTATAACATTTGCAGAAAACACCAAAAGTTATCATTACGATTATAACTTTTAACTAAAATTAAAATACTTTAAAGTACAATTATAAAAAAAGTCGACCTGAAACAGATCGACTTTCCTTGATAGAATAAAAATACTTGATTAAAAGAAACCTAATTTCTTTTTGTTGTAAGAAATCAACATGTTTTTTGTTTGACGATAATGTTCAAGCATCATTTTGTGATTTTCTCTTCCGAATCCAGATTTTTTATAACCTCCAAATGGCGCGTGCGCTGGATAAGCATGGTAATTATTCACCCAAACACGTCCTGCTTGGATTGCACGTGGCACTTGATACAACTCATGCGCATCACGCGTCCAAACTCCAGCTCCTAAACCATACAATGTGTCATTTGCAATTTCAATCGCTTCTTCTGTCGTTTTGAAAGTTGTCACACAAACAACTGGTCCAAAAATTTCTTCTTGGAAAATACGCATTTTGTTGTGTCCTTTGAAAATCGTTGGTTGAATGTAATATCCACCAGCCAAATCTCCTTCTTGTTGGTAAACTTCTCCACCCAACAAAACTTCAGCACCTTCTTCTTTTCCTATTTTCAAGTAAGACTGAATTTTTTCATATTGATCGTTAGAAGCTTGCGCACCCATCATCGTTGTTCCATCCAAAGGATCACCCATGATGATTGCTTTTGTGCGTTCGATAACTCGTTCCATGAATTTATCATAAATCGATTCATGTACCAAAATTCTTGATGGACAAGTACAAACTTCACCTTGATTCAATGCAAACAAAACAGCGCCTTCTATTGCTTTATCAAAGAAATCATCGTCCGCATCTGCGATTGATGGGAAGAATATATTTGGTGATTTTCCACCTAATTCCATGGTTGCAGGAATGATATTTTCAGATGCATATTGCAAAATCAATCTTCCTGTTGTCGTTTCTCCTGTGAAAGAAATCTTTGAAATTCTTGGAGATTGCGCTAAAGGTTTTCCTGTTTCTAAACCGAAACCTGAAACTACGTTCAAAACACCTGCAGGAAGCAAATCTCCAATTAATTCCATCAACACCATAATTGAAGTTGGCGTTTGTTCAGCTGGTTTTACAACTACACAGCAACCTGCTGCCAACGCTGGAGCCATTTTCCAAGTCGCCATCAACAATGGGAAATTCCATGGAATAATTTGTCCAACTACTCCCAATGGTTCGTGCAATACAATACTTGTAGTGAATTCGTCATGTTCTGAAATTGTTCCTTCTTCAGCACGAATAACGCCCGCAAAATAACGGAAATGATCGATACATAAAGGTAAATCAGCGGCTCTTGTTTCACGAATTGCTTTACCATTGTCGATGGTTTCAACAGTTGCTAAATATTCTAAATTAGCTTCCATCGCATCAGCAATTTTCAACAAAATGTTACTTCTTTCAGTAACCGATGTTTTACTCCAAGTTTTAAATGCGTCATGCGCAGCATCTAATGCCAATTCAATATCTTCTTTTCCAGAGCGTGCAGCTTTGGTAAATACTTTTCCGTCGATTGGTGAAATATTGTCGAAATATTCTCCATTTACAGGGGCAACAAATTTTCCGCCGATAAAATTGTCATAGTGACTTTTAAATTCTGGTCGTTTCATATTAATAGCTTTAAATAATTTATGGGGCTAAGGTATTTGGATTAAGTTCTTGACGCTAGCACAAATTTGTCATTCAATAGCACAATTCTCTCAATCTCATTTTCGACTGCTTTTTGAATGAATTTTTATATGTACCTTAACATTCTGAAAATTTGTTTGGACTATGAATTCAATCATCAAACCCCAGTTAACAAAAGAGAAATCACTCAAAACTTTGGTCGAAAACCGAACGCTTTATGCTTTGGATAAGTGTGAGTTAAATGTTTTTGAAACACATCAAGCAGCTTCACAAGTGCCATTGACTTTTGGGGATTTAGTAGTTACCAGTATGGTTCGCGGCAAAAAGATTATGCAACTAGACGATGATCCATCCTTCACTTATTTGCCTGGCGAAACGGTGATTGTTCCTCCAAACGTAACGATGAAAATCGATTTTCCGGAAGCTTCATTTTACACTCCTACACAGTGCATCGCATTAGCAATTGATCACGAACACATCGCAAGAACCTTGGAATTTTTGAATTACAAATATCCACGAGAAGGCAAAAATTCTTGGGAATTGAAAATGAATGACTACTTCTTTTACAACACAGCAGAATTGACCGAAGTAATCAATAAGCTGATGTTTGTTTGCATGGACAACAACCAAATGAAAGACGTAATTGCTGATTTGACCTTGCAAGAATTGTTGGTTCGACTCATTCAATTGCAACACCGAAATATGTTGGAGGTGGACGCCAAAGAAAATCATGGAAAAAACGCGATAACATATACTGTAAATTATATCAAGGAAAATGTGCTGAATAAAATCACCATTGAAGAATTATGTAAATTGGCTTGCATGAGTAAAGCGACTTTTTACAGGGTTTTCAAACGAGAATTAGGAATGAGTCCGAATGAATTTTTGATTTTAGAACGCATTAAAATTGCCAAAAAATTCATCCGCGAAACTTCTGTCAGCATCAATCAAATCGCTTACGAAGTTGGTTTTGAAGATGTGAATTATTTTTGCCGAACTTTCAGAAAATTGGAGCAAATTTCTCCAACTCAATACAGATTATTACACAACGGAATCGCCTAATAATTAAATGATGACACCAAGAGTTACAGTTACAGAAAATGCAAAAACCGTTATCAATCAATTGAAATCAAAATATGGTGAATTGATGTTTCACCAAAGTGGCGGATGTTGTGATGGTTCACAGCCCATGTGCTTTGAAAAAGGAGATTTCAAATTGGGAAATAGCGATATTTGTTTGGGTGAAATCGAAGGTTGTGAATTTTGGATGAGCAAGGATCAATTTGAATATTGGCAACACACGCAACTTAATATCAATATCACTGAAGGTCGAGGTTCTAGTTTTTCACTAGAAATTCCAATGGGATTGCGTTTCTTGACTGAATCAAGAATGTTTACAGAAGCTGAAACTGCTGACTTAAATCCGTTGCGAGTGATTGAAGATTAACTACCAACAAGTGAAATTCAATCTTCTATTCCCAAATTAAAAGTTCCATCCATCACCAATTTTTTGTCCACTGGTACTGGATTTCCTGGAATCATAAATCCTTTGATTTTAGCCGTTTTTCCTTTGGAAAGCAATTCAAACACTTGTTTTTCAGTCAATTTTTTACCCAACATTTCAAATGGAAGTTTGAACCCACAAACCGCAAAATTGGAGCATCCGTAGGCTGAATTTCCTTTTTTCAATAAATGTTGTTTGCACTTTGGACAAGTCATTGCCTCAATGTTGATTTCTTCTTTCGGTTTGACTTCTCTTGGTTTACGTACTTTTTCAACTTCTTGCTCCACTGGTTTTTCTGGTGCAATGGAAATGACACGTTGTGTGTTAAAAATCACTTCATTGGTCAAATCAACCACCATTTGAATCAATTCTTTTTTGAAAGTTTCAGCGGCGTATTCTCCCTTTTCGATTAAGCGCAATTTGCGTTCCCAATCACCCGTCAATTCAGGACTTTTAAGCAATTCATTTTGAATCGTATCGATCAAATCCATTCCGGTTTGGGTCGCGTATAAATTCTTCTTTTTCTTTTCAATATATCTTCTTCGAAACAATGTTTCAATGATATTTGCACGTGTCGATGGTCGACCGATTCCATTGTCTTTCAACAACTCGCGCATCTCTTCATCTTCCACTTGTTTACCAGCGGTTTCCATCGCGCGTAGCAAAGTTGCTTCGGTAAATGCTTTCGGTGGTGAAGTTTTTCCTTGGTGAATTTTGGGTTCATGTGGTCCACTTTCACCTTCAGTAAAATGCGGCATTACTTTCTCTTCTTCGCCTTCCTTTTTAGCTGTAACATCTCCAGCATAAACTTCTCTCCAACCTGGTTCGATGATTTGTTTTCCTGTCGCTTTAAATTCTAAAGTTCCCACTTTTCCCAAAACCGTTGTATTGGAAACCTTGCATTCAGGATAAAATGCAGCAATAAAACGTTTTGCGATTAAATCGTATATATGTTGTTCTTGTGGCGTAATTCCTGACGGCACAATTCCTGTTGGAATAATCGCATGGTGATCTGTAACTTTTTTATCGTCAAAAACCGTTTTTGATTTCGGAATTGGTTTTGCCAACAAAGGCGCAGTCAATTGACTGTAATATTTCATTCCGCTCAAAATTCCGTGAATCTTTGGATGTAAATCTTCGGAAAGATAAGTTGTATCAACACGCGGATAGGTGACTAATTTCCCTTCATACAGACGTTGAATTAACTTCAATGTTTCATCTGCAGAATAACCGTTTTTTCGATTCGATTCAACTTGCAAACCGGTCAAATCAAACAATCGAGGATTTCCTTCTTTACCTTCTTTCTGCTCAAATGAAGTAATTTCAAACGGATGTTCTTTCAAATAAGCCAATCCTTTTTCTGCTTTATCTTGAGAAGTCAATCTGTCAATGGTGGCGGAAAATTCAGTTTCCTTGTACGTCGTTTTCAACTCCCAATAATCATCTGATTTGAAAGCGTCCATTTCTTTTTGGCGCTGCACAAGCATTGCCAAGGTTGGCGTTTGCACACGACCGATTGACAATGTTGCTTTTCCTTGACCAAATTTTTTGGTAAACAAACGGGTTGCATTCATTCCCAACAACCAATCGCCAATTGCACGCGCGCTGCCTGCGGCATATAAATTATTGTATTGATTTCCGTCTCTCAATTTTTGAAATCCTTCACGAATCGCTTCCTCTGTCAAGGATGAAATCCACAATCTTTTGATGGGCGCTGTACACTTTGCTTTCAACAAAACCCAGCGTTGGATCAATTCTCCTTCTTGTCCAGCATCCCCGCAATTGATTACCTCTTCAGCACCTTGAACCAATCTTGAAATAACATGAAATTGTTTCTGAACGCCAGAATCTTCCATCACTTTCACCCCAAAACTGGATGGAATCATGGGTAAATCTTCCAATCGCCAATATTTCCATTTTTCGGTATAATCGTGTGGTTCTTTGAGGGTGCAAAGGTGTCCGAAAGTCCAAGTAACTTGATAGCCGTTTCCTTCCATATAACCGTCCTTCGCTTGCGTAGCACCGATTACTTTGGCAATATCACGTGCCACACTTGGCTTTTCTGCTATACAAACTTTCATTCGATTTTCACCCGATTTTTGAGAGGGCTAAAGATAGTCAAAATGTAACAAAAGGAAATTAGAAATCATTCGAAAACAAGAAAAATATCAACAGATTGATTTATTTCTTCTCATATCGATTTACAACGAAATCAAAGGGATTCTTATCGTCTTTTGATCTATTCATTATTTCTTCTGAGTTCCAAGAATTTTTGTCAAATTCAGGAAAAAAGGTATCCGCATCAAAAGTATGATTTACAGTGGTGATAAACATTTCATCGACCACGTTTTCATCCAAAGCTTCTTTGTAAATCTGTCCGCCGCCGATAATGAAAATTTTGCGTTCAGTTTCATTTTTGAAATGTTCTAAGCAATCTTTGATGTTGTGGAAAACCAAACAATTCTCCGCTTTGAAATCTGTATTTCTAGTCAAAATAACATTCAATCGATTGGGAAGTGGTCTGTATTTTTCTGGGACGGAATCATAGTTTTTTCTACCCATGATCACCACTTGTCCTGCGGTAGTATTTTTGAAAAACTGCATGTCGGCTGGCAAATTCCACATCAAATCATTGTTTTTACCAATGCCTCTTTCTAAATCTGTTGCGACGATTAAACTTACTTTCATGTGATTGAATTGAAATCCAAAAGTAAGCACTTAAATGCTGCTTAACCAAATAAATTTCTCAAAATCACCAATTCATTTACTTTGTCCACATTTCCAACTTGTTGAAAAGCGGAAATTAAATTGGTCAACATGCGTTGAATGATTTTGGTATTCGGACAAGGCTCAAAAAATCCACGTTCAGCAGGCAATTTGATTTGCTCTAAAAATTGATGAATGTCTTTTTCTTGGAAAATCGTTCCTTTTGAAAATGCATTGATGTAAAACAAAACTCCATACGGATTTGGATTTCCTGTCATCACATTGATTCGGTATTCATCCATGTATGCCAATACAAAATGATTCGGTAAATTGACTCCGTAAACAGGAATTTTCAATGATTGCGCTACAACGCTGTAAATCAAACTCAAACTCAAAGGATTTCCCTTGCGTGTTTCGAGTACTGTATTGATGTAAGAATTTAACGGCGAATGAAAAGATTTGGCATTTCCTTGAAAACGATGGTGCTCGAAAAACACTTTGTTAAAAGTCATGATTTTTTCGAACGCCGTTTGACTTGGACTTAATTCCAACCAAGCATCTTTTCTGATTTTTTCGATTTCCGCGTGAATCAATGATTCATCTAATCCGGGATATTGAAAACGGGCAATAATAATGGCGCCTTTCAATAAATCTTTTTCGTCCGATGAAATCCAACTTTGAAGTAAAAATTTCAAATCATCAAATTGAATTTCATGAATCAAATTTTCGATTCTATTTTGAAACAACAATCCAAAATCTCTAGATTCCCAAGAATTTTCCAAAAATGGAATCGCTTCTGGTCCGTACGATTTTAATTGGTCATGAACATGCGCATAAACGTGATCATCTGGATCGTCTATGAGCTGTATCAACGCTTGAACCGATTGTATATTCAACATGTTGCAAAGATACAACAGAGAATCAGGCACTTTCAATACAATCCTTTTGACTTTTTAAGGTCAAATTGTTAATTGAAGTTATTTTTCAAAATTAGAATGCAAAAAAAATCCCAAATTCGAGTTGAATCTGGGATTTGAAAATCGATATTTGAATTTTTTAATTTCTGTATAAAGTTGCTTTAACCGCATTGATTAATCGAGCAACATTTGGCAACGCTTCATCTATCAAAGTTGGTGAAAAAGCGAATGGAGTATCAGTTTGAGTTACACGCATAACTGGAGCATCTAAATGGTCAAAAGCATAACGTTGCAAGTGGTAAGAAATTTCAGATGAAATAGAAGCTAGTGGCCAAGATTCTTCCAATACTACACAACGATTTGTTTTCTTTACTGATTCAACTACACAAGCGTAATCGATAGGACGAACAGTTCTTAAATCGATGATTTCACAAGAAATTCCTTCTTTTTCCAACAATTCAGCTGCTTCGAAAGCTACTTTCAAAATTTTTCCGAAAGAAACAATTGTTACATCTGTACCGGCTCTTTTGATATCAGCCACTCCGATTGGAATGATGTATTCTCCTTCTGGAATTTCGCCTTTATCTCCGTACATTTTTTCTGATTCCAAGAAAACAACAGGGTCATTGTCACGAATAGCCGCTTTCAACAAACCTTTCGCATCGTAAGGATTTGAAGGTGTGATTACTTTCAAACCAGGAACATGCGCATAAAACGCTTCGAAACTTTGAGAGTGCGTTGCACCTAATTGACCAGCTGTACCATTTCCACCTCTGAAGACGATTGGACAGTGATATTGACCACCAGACATTTGCAACATTTTCGCAGCACTATTGATGATTTGGTCTGCAGCCAAAATCGCAAAGTTCCAAGTCATAAATTCAACAATCGGACGCAAACCATTCATCGAAGCTCCTACCGCAATACCAGCAAAACCAAGTTCTGCAATCGGTGTGTCAATTACTCGTTTTGGACCAAATTCATCCAACATTCCTTGAGAAACTTTGTAAGCACCGTTATATTCCGCTACTTCTTCACCTAAAAGAAATACACTTTTATCTCTGCGCATTTCCTCAGACATTGCTTCACGAAGTGCTTCTCTAAATTGTACTGTTTTCATATGTAGATAATTTCTTGAATTCTAATTTCACTTACCGATTATCAAGATAAGGATGCCAAAAATACAAAATTAAAAGTTAATTGAATTTCATTTTTACCCATTAAAGTTTTAAATAATTGGTGATTTTTAACTTTGTGTCATAAATACACTAAGTATATCAAGCAAAGTCAATCCATTACATCCTAAGCACGCATAATAAAATATTCAAAAAAAGAGTCCTTTGAACATTAAGAAAACAGTTTTGTTTAGTAAATTTGCAACGATTTAAGATTAAAATCCTGATAAAATGAAGATATTAGTATGTATCAGTAAGTCACCAGACACGACTTCAAAAATTGCATTCACAGATGGCAACACTAAATTTGATGAAAATGGTGTACAATACATTGTGAATCCTTATGATGAGTGGTATGCTTTGGTGCGTGCACTTGAGATTAAAGAAACAAGTGGTGGAAATGTAACTATCATCACGGTTGGAACCGCAGCTGATGACGCAGTGATTCGCAAAGCTTTGGCTATTGGAGCTGATGATGCAGTGAGAATTGACGCTGAAGCAACGGATGCCTATTTTGCAGCTGCGCAAATTGCAGCTTACGCAAAAGCAAACAATTTTGATCTTATTTTAACTGGTAAAGAAACCATCAATTACAACGGTTCACAAGTTGCGGGAATGATTGCTGAAGATTTAGATCTTCCTTTCGTTTCTTTGGCTACAAAATTGGATGTAAACGGTTCAACTTTGCGTTTAGAACAAGAAATTGTTGGTGGTTTACAAATCGTTGAAGCTAATTTACCATTAGTTGTTAGTTGCGCAAAAGGAATGGCTGAGCAAAGAATCCCAAACATGCGTGGAATCATGGCGGCTAGAACAAAACCTTTGCAAATTGTTCCTGCTGTTGCAGTTGACGCTTTTACAGTTTATGAAAGTTATACACTTCCAGATGCGAAAAAAGCGTGCACAATGATTGATCCAAACAACATGGATGAATTGGTTAATTTGTTACACACAGAAGCGAAAGTTATTTAGTTCATAGACAAAAGACATTAGACAGAAGATAATAGACGTTAGACTTGACAAAATTCTTTAGTCTTAACATCCTAAAATCTTGACATCTTAATATCTTAAAGTCTAAAAAATACAAAAATATGAAAACATTAGTATACATAAACGGCAATCATGCGCATGCTAAGGCATCCTTTGAGGCGGTAACTTACGCTAAAAAATTAGGCGGTGAGGTGATTGTAATTGCTTCTGGAAATGGAAGTGATTTAGCCAAATTGGGCGAATATGGTGCATCAAAAGTAATGGTTGACAAATCATTAGATCATGGAGATGCGCAACAAATTACAAAACTTATCGCTGCTGCTGCAGAAGTAACTGGCGCTGAAGTTATTGTTTTTTCTCACGATTTAGTAGCAAAAGCTGTCGCTCCTCGACTTTCTGTAAGATTGAAAGCAGGTTTGATTTCTGGTGCGATTGCTTTGCCTGACACTTCAAACGGTTTCTCTTGCAAAGTGAACGTTTTTTCTGGAAAAGCATTCGGTTTGGTTTCTGTGAAAACAGCTACTAAAATCATTTCTTTGCTTCCTAATTCGATTCAACCAGAATTAAACGGTAGCGATTGTGCAGTGGAAGATTTTAACGGAAACGTTGGTGCTGCTGCAATCAAAATTATCGATACTAAAATTCCTGAAGGAAACATTCCTTTGCCAGAAGCTGAATTGGTAGTTTCTGCTGGACGTGGATTGAAAGGACCAGAAAACTGGGGAATGATTGAAGATTTAGCAAACAGTTTAGGCGCTGCAACAGCTTGTTCTCGCCCAGTAGCTGATATTGGCTGGAGACCTCACCATGAGCATGTTGGTCAAACAGGAGTAGCAATTCGTCCAAATTTATACATCGCGGTTGGAATTTCTGGTGCGATTCAACACTTAGCAGGTGTGAACGGTTCTAAAGTGATTGTGGTTGTAAACACAGATCCTGAAGCGCCATTTTTCAAAGCTGCTGACTACGGAATTATTGGAGATGCGTTCGATGTAATTCCAAAATTAAACGAAGCTGTTAAAAAATTCAAAGCTGCACATTAGTAAGTTCGCTTAGAATCATTACTTTTACATCGATATAGAAATTAGGGAAGCAGCAATTGCTTCCCTAATTGTTTCTAAACTATTCAGAAACAGCATCTAAAAGCATGGACAAAGTAAAACTCGAAATCGTTGGATTATCCTACAGTCAAACACAATCAGGGGCATATGCCTTGGTTTTGGCTGAAGTTGGTGGAAAAAGAAGCTTACCTATCATTATTGGTGGATTCGAAGCGCAAGCAATTGCAATCGAATTAGAAAAAATGACCCCTACTCGACCGTTGACACACGATTTATTTAAAAGTTTTGCGCTTTCTTTCGGTATCAAAGTGAAAGAAATTGTCATTTACAATTTGAACGAAGGTATTTTCTACGCCAAATTGATTTGTGAAAAAGAAGGTCAATTGAGTGAAATAGATGCGCGTACATCAGATGCAATCGCCTTGGGAGTTCGATTTAAATGTCCAATTTATACCTATGAAAATATTTTGGCAAGTGCAGGAGTTGAATTAGATGAAAACAGTGATTTTGCTTCTGACTTTGAAGATGAAATCGAAAAAAAGCCAGCAGAAAATTCATTGAACAGCTTGAGTATTGACGAATTGCAACAAAAACTCGACGCCGCACTCGAAAATGAAGAATATGAATTGGCTTCTAAAATCAGAGATGAGATCTCTAAAAGAAGCGAAAACTAAACAAACTAAAACATAATCAATATTCTATGGATCGTTTTACAGGTATAATTGGAATTTTTGTAATCCTTGGGATTGCATTTTTGGTTTCAAACAACAGAAAAAGGATTAATCTAAGATTGGTTTTCAGTGGTCTTGCTCTACAAATCTTAATCGCTGTTTTAGTTCTCAAAGTTCCTCCTGTAAAAAGTTTCTTCCAGACTTTGGGAAAGGGAATGCAACACATTGAAGAGTTCGCTAGAACAGGAGCTGCATTTGTTTACAGCGGAATTTCAACTGAAAATGAAGTTTACAATGCTAGAATTTTAAAATCTGACACAATCGTTGCTGAAGATGGAAGAAAAACAATTCACCTTTCAGCGATTTATGGTGGACCAAAAGATGACAAATTAACGCCTTTGGTTTACAAAGCAGATTCACCCAAAATTCATTACAATTACCAATTAGTCACGTTTGACGAAAAGACGCACAAAGCGAATGGAAAAATTCCAATTTATTTTGTTCAAGGCGTACCAAAAATTCAAAGTGATTTTGCAAGAAGCGGCTTCGTTTTCGCATTTAATATCACTGCAACAATCATTTTGGTATGTATTCTAGTTGCCATTTTGTATCACATTGGTTTCATGCAACGCATTGTATCACTAATTGCCAAGGCAATGAATACAATCATGCGTGTGAGTGGTGCAGAAGCATTGAGTAACGTTGCAAGTGCATTCGTTGGTCAAGTTGAAGCGCAAGTAATGATTCGTCCTTACCTGAAAGGCATGACCAAAAGTGAGTTACTAGCTTCCATGAGTGGAAGTTTGGCTTGTATTGCAGGAGGGATTTTAGTAGTTTATACCACGATGGGCGCTCCGGCAGAATATTTAATTGCCGCAAGTTTGATGGCTGCTCCTGGCGCTTTGATTATTTCCAAAATCATTTATCCTGAAACGGAAGAATCTCAAACCATGGGAACGGTGAAACTGGAAGTCAAAAAAGAACATGTAAACTTAATTGATGCCATTAGTCACGGCGCTACAGACGGTTTCAAAATTTCAATGAATGTAATCGCCATGTTGATTGGTTTCTTAGCTTTGATTGCCATGATCAATTGGATGTTTGGATTAATCAATCCAGGATTGACCTTGGACGTGATTTTTGCCAAAATTTTCTATCCAATGGCTTGGAGTATGGGTGTTCCTGCACAAGACGTGAACAATGTAGCAACGCTTTTAGGACAAAAATTGACGATCAATGAATTCGTAGCTTTCAAAAATTTGACAAGCGATGCCATTCCAATTTACAGTGAAAAAGCAAATTTAATTGCAAGTATCGCGATTTGTGGTTTTGCAAATTTCAGCAGTGTTGGTATGCAAATCGGTGGAATTGGTGCATTGGCTCCTGAAAGACGAGCAGATCTAGCGAAACTAGGAATGCGCGCATTGTTGGCTGGTACACTTGCGTCGTATCTTTCTGCAACGATTGCGGGGATTTTGTTTTGAGATTGGATTATTAGATCATTCGATTTTTGGATTATTGGATTGAATTAATTAGTCTAAAAATAATCGTCAATCACGCATTCTAACAATCTAAAAATCCAAAAATCTAACAATCTTAAATAGCCACGGATACACGGATTTTTTATTGGATTATTGGATCATTCGATCTTTGGATTATTGGACGAAATTATCATTCCTACAACAATAGTATACTTCAAACTAATAATCGATGTGTGAGAATTTTGTATTTTCAGAAAAGTATTGTCCGCACTTTCTAATAATCTAAAAATCCAAAAATCTAACAATCTAAAATAGATACGGATGCACGGATTGTGCTGGATTATTCGATCAATAGATCTTTGGATTGTTGGACGAAATTACCATTCCTTTAACAATCGTTTAGCTCAAGCTTAATAATCGAAGTGTGAGAATGTTGAATTTTCAGAAAAGTGCTGTCCGCGCTTTCAAACAATCCAACAATCCAATAATCCAATAATCCAACACTCTAAGATTTCCTCTTCTTCTTCAACATCACATCCGGTTGGGGACGAATGCCTTCTCTGACGATTTTCTTTCCTTTCTTGTAAATTAAAATGCGTTCTGTAGCAGCCGTGTTGTCCATTTTTCCCTCGATGACGAAGTTGGTTTTATTTTCTGAAACTAAAGTCCAAGTTCCTTTGTTGGTTTTGGTGCCAATTACTACGACGATTTCTTTGGCTGACAATTGAATTTCAATTGCTGCAATACTGATTTGGATTCGCTCACTAGCACCGGCACTCATTTCGTAAGCCGCGATTGTTCCGACATATTTCCCAAAATAAGATTTCTTAACCTGCGCTGAAACACTCGAATGCAAAAACAAACAAACTAAAATAAAAGCAAATTGACGCACCATGAATTTTGATTTAGATTCAAATGTAAGGAAAAATGAGGTGCAAATCCCAATTCAAAAACTTTCAAGGAGCACAACGATTTTCAATCAATTACTTTTTCTCGTACCTTTATCCCAATTCATGGCGACTTTCAAAGACAATTTTCAAATTTTGCGTCACCTTACGTTTGCCCGTTTGGCGAATTTGGTATTGTTGCGTTTTTCCTACCACATTTCGCGTATTTTAAAACGCAGCGTCGTTTGGGGAAAACCGTTTACAGTGAGTATCGAACCAACGACCGCTTGCAATTTGGGCTGTTCTGAATGTCCGAGTGGGTTGAAAAATTTCACGCGACCCACTGGAAAATTAGACTTGGAACTCAACCGACAATTGATTCACCAATTGGGAAAACAGCTTTTTTACATCAATTACTATTTTCAAGGCGAACCATTTTTGCATCCGCAGTTTTTAGACTTGATCAAAGATGCGAAGAAACAACAAATTTATACTGCTACTTCCACCAACGCGCATTTCATTACTCCACAAAAGGCAACGGAGATTGTAGCTTCTGGTTTGGATCGATTGATTATTTCCATTGATGGTTTGACGCAAAAAACGTATGAAAGCTACCGTGTTCACGGCACGTTGAGCAAAGTGATTGAAGGTGCCAAATTATTGGTCGAAGCCAAAAAAGCAGCAAATTCAGCAACTCCACATTTGATTTTTCAATTCTTGGTCGTGAAACCGAATGAACACGAAATTGATGGCGTTTTTGATTTGGCGAAAACGTTGGAAATAGATGAAGTGCGACTGAAATCTGCGCAAGTGTACGATTACCAAAACGGCCACGAATTGATTCCTGAAAATGAAAAATATGCACGCTACAAACGCCAAAAAGACGGAACGTATCGCTTGAAATACAAAACAGGAAATCATTGCTGGCGCATGTGGTCATCGTGTGTATTGACTTGGGACGCACAAGTGGTGCCTTGTTGTTTCGATAAAGACGCGAAACACGTGTTGGGCTCAGCCGTGACAGAAAATTTTGATCTACTTTGGAAATCCAAAAAATACAACGATTTCAGATTGGCAGTATTGACCAAAAGAAATCAAATCGATATTTGTCAGAATTGCTCTGAAGGAACCAAAGTTTGGGTTTAAGCCGGTTTATCTCCTTTGGAAGTTGGCTTGTTGAAATTGTCAGTAAAGAAGAAAATCTTATTCAACAATTGCATCATGGCATTTTTATCGTTTTCCTCCGTTTCTTCAATTTCTGCAAGTGTTTTGGTTTTGTAATTTTCGTGGTACAATTTAATCAGCAAAATAAAATAAGAAATCAACAGAGGTCCAAAAACCAATCCTGGTAAACCGAAAAATTTGAGACCGAAAATCACGCCTAATACGGTTGTAATCGGATGAACATCCCCAATTTTCTTCGAAACGTACATGCGCACCAGATTATCCAAATTAGTTAAAACCAAAAGACAAAAAACAATGACAAAAATTCCTTGCCAATTGTGGTTGATGGCAAACAAATAAATCGCCACCGGAATCCAAATGACTGCTGTTCCTACCAAAGGAATGATGGACGCAAATCCCGTCAAAATCGCATAAATTCCTGCATCTGGAATTCCTGCAATTAAAAAAGCAATGTAAGCCGCAATTCCTTGCGCCGCTGCAACTGCGGGCACACCAATCGCATTTCCGTATGTTTGATCGACCAATTCTTTTCCAAACAAACTGATTTTGTCGTCATCGAATGGCAAATAATAATTCAACTTCATTTCAAGCTTTTTTACATTGACCAGCAAGAAATACAATAGAAAATACATCATCAATAAACTAGCCGCGACACTGAGAGAGGAACTCAAAAAATCACCCGCATGCTGAGAAACGAATTTGGTGATGTTAGAAACCAGATTTTGAGACGAAACGTGAATGTGAAACTGCTCTAATTTCTGAGAAAAAACACTGACATAATCCTTGATTAAATCTGTATTGGCAGTCAAATTAGAAACTTTACCTAAAATCATTGTAATGAGCACTCCAACAGGCAATACAACAATTAGAAATGAAATGATGATGATAATGATGGCTGCAAATGACTTTTTAAATTTCTTTTGAAAAACCAAAAAAGCCATGAATTTTCTAAAAAGAATATAGAAAATAATCGCACCCAAAAAAGAACTCAAAAACTCAGACAAGCCAAAAACTAAAAACGCGGCTATCACAAAAATTAAAAATCCAGAGAGGTATTTATTTATCAGTTCACTTGATTGCATGTTTTTCTATTTATTTTAGGTTTTTCGCTTTGGTCGGCTTTTACCAAAGATACAACTATTGTAAGCAATTGAAGTGTTAATGTCAAAAATAAAAAAAGGCCAACCGAAGTTGACCTTAATATCTTATGAAAAGATAGAAAATTATTTCACGAAATTTTTAACTGCTGTTCCTAAATTTGAGTTGAGTTGAATCATGTACGATCCACTTTTCAAACTTGAAACATCAACCATTTGTTGCGCGCCATTGGCTAATTTTCCGTTCAAAATCAATTTTCCATCAGTAGAGAAAACACTGTACTCATCGAACTTTGCTGGAGATTGAATCACCATCCAATCTTGAACAGGGTTTGGATAAATTGAAACAGAAGTCATTTCATTTTCATTGATTCCAACTGTATAAACATTTTTATATTCCACCGAAGTTACAGTCTCGGTTCCTTGGGTAACATTTGTTTTAACCAACAAAATCGGTTCTTTTTCTTCCAAAGCTCTCCATTCATATTCATGACTTTCTGGAACTGGAATTGGAACCCAAAATGCAAAACCGTTGAAAGAAACATAGAAAGAATCTGATTCAGTAATTCTGTGGTGAATTCTCAAGGCATTGAAAGTACCAAGTGGCGTTGTAATTTGTCCCCAACCATCTACATCAGTTTGACGCGTTCTGTGTTGAATCCAAATTCCATCGTAAATCGGATTTAAATCTAGCTTCGTATAACCTCTTGAAAAATGCGTGTTTCCATAATCAAGTGGAAACTTATATTTAGTTTCGATTGTATCCGATTTTGCAGGAACTTCCTGACCATTAACAGATAATTTCATACCGACCATAGTCAATGAATCCGTTCTTAATTTATAAAATTGACTGATGTCTGAAATTGTAATTGGCAATTGAGCTGGAAGATTGTTCAATGGCGAACCAGCTGTTGCCACATAATAAGAAGCACGGTAATTTTGAGGAACTGAGCTACCAAAAACAAATTGAATATACAAACCAGCTGAAGTAACCGGCTGATATTCATTTAATTTTTGACCATTGAATTGCAAATTTGAAAAATCCCAAGTATAGTTCGTATCAGTCGAAATGAAATCCATCGTATTGTCAATCACAGCATCTGAAACTCTTAAAGTATCATTTGTTTGAGGAACATTGGTTGAGGTTATTGTTATCTGAGAAAACCCCAGAAATGAAAAGCTAATCATGGAGAGTAGTAGACATTTTTTCATATTTTCGATTTTTTAGTTTTATACAAATATACAATTCATTTAGAAATGAATCATTTAAAATTTATTTCAATGATATTCCAAATGATACATCTAAATCCAAAGGAATAATGGTGGAAGAAATATTGCTTTTTAAATTTGCATGAATTTGACCTTTGATAATATATACTGCTTTTCCAAGCGCATTTAAACCAAAATATTTCACTTCATTGACAACAATTTTATTTGTTGAATTAGGCGTCAGGTGAGAAAAATATTCGATTCCATTACTAACAACTTTCAATTTAGATTTAAAATCCCATTCCAAATTGGAATAGCTGTAATGTTCAGCAAAATCAAAAATATTTTTTCCAGTCAATTCTGCATCAACGATTACACTTCTTAATCGTTTGACTCCATTTGTGAATAATACTTCCGCTTGAATTAAATGACTTCCGTCCTGAATATATTTATTTAATTGATTCAAATTGCTTATTGGAACACCATCTTGAAACCAATGCACTGATTGAATGGTACCAATAGAAGGTTCAACCCACGCCATTAAATTTTGGTCTTGTCCCATTACAAATTCCAATTCAAAAGCAGCATTAGATTTAAATCCAACGATGATTTCATTGCAGAGAGTACTTACAGAATAATCATCAAAAGTAATGTGCGCGCATACTTGGTATCTTCCTGGTTCACGAATTTCTAAATCATTTAATACAGGCTGCATAACTCCATCTACTTCCCATTCCACCTTTATGATCGAAGCGCTATTTGGCAAAGAATCTTTTTTTATTACTAACAATGCGGGTTGCGGAGCTAAATAAGCAAATGAAATATCATTTTGACTATTAAAATCTGGCAAAGTTGGATTTTGAATATCTACATTTCCGCCGTAAAGACCAATTTCAACATTAAAATAATCGTTTCCTAAATTTCCTGTAAAAAAATCGATTCCGTGTGACAATGAAGTTACTGTATTCATTACCGCTCCATCATCTCCAGCATGAAGATCAACGGCTTCACTTCCAAACGTTCCTACGGCAGTAAATATAGGTGTAGACGAACCTGGAGGCGGGATAATTTCATTTTTTTTACATCCGCCTACTGTAAGCAGAAATATTACAAACGAAAAAATTGAAATATACTTTAATTTAAACATTTTAAAATTTTAAGATTGTTTTACGCACTGTGATTTGTCCATTTAAAGGATTGCTTCTTGAAGCTCCAATAAATTGCGTATTATCTACTTGCTGAATGATTTGTGTACTCAACTGAATCCCTACATTCCAACCACTTGCGATTTCCAATTGATAGGATATACTAGGTTTTAATCCAAATTGACCTAATCCAACTTTTTGTCCAATGTAAATTTCGTCTTCACTAATATTTCCATCTTCGAGTTGTGAATACCTCATCAAAGAACTGACGATGTAAGTTGGTGCAATACCAATTGAAAAAGTTTGTTTATTTCGTCTGAAATCAATAGAAACAGGCAATTCTAGCGAATAAATTTGTTTGTATCTGAAATTCTGTTCGTAATTCGTTGATCCAAAATTATAGACTTTCGATTTACGGTTAATTTCCAAATTATTAGAAAGTGATGCGTTCAGATTCAATCCTGCTGTAAATCCAAATCCTTGCGGATTATACTGATATCCAGCACCGATATTAAATGTAGGCATCCAATTATTACTACTTGTTTGCATAAATGATTCACCTAAACCAGCGCCGAGTTGCACATACAAACTATTTGATTTGCGTTTCAATTTCGTGTTCTTAAAATTTGATGTAGCTAAGAAATTCTCTTGATTTGGAAACGACAACAAAGGCAATTTTTGCATTGAAAGAAATTCTTGCTTTTCAATGACACTTGGCGTTTCAACTTTCACCTCTGTTAATTGATTACTGTTTGAAAAATTACCATTTTGAATAGTTGCATCTAAAGAGCTCGAAGCGTTTGTTTTAATTGACTTAGCAAAACGATTGAAATTTGATTTAGTTTTTAGATTTCCAGTTTGACCTTCATTATTTCTTGAAATTTCTGCCAAATTAGTTTTAACTGATACTTCAATATTATTTGAATGAGATTTAAGTATATTTTTATTTTCTATGTGTGCAATTCTGTGTGTAATATTTGTAGATTTCACAGCGCTTTCAGGGAAGAAGAAAGTTGAAATCAACGCCAAACAAGCGATGGTTCCACCAAATATCCAACCCAATCCTTTTTTCGTTTTTGTTTCAGGCAACATGGCTTCCATTTCAGTCCAATAGGAATCCTGAAAAGGAACATTCAGCTGATTTGCTGAATCCTTAAACAATTGATCTATATCTTCTTCCGTCCAGTTCATATAACCATTTTTTGTGGTAAACTCGCGTTCATTTTTTCTAATTTTTCTCGCAGCAATTTTCTAGCTGTAGATAAATGCCATTTCGAAGTTCCCTCCGAAATCTCTAATTTCTCACCAATTTCCTTGTGACTGTATCCATCTATTACATACAAATTGAATACATGTGCACTGACCGCTGGTATTTGTGTCAATAATTTCATGATTGAAGCACATCCAAAATCGCTTTCAGCATCATTTTGAATTACTTCTGCATGAAAATCCAATTCCCTTTCAGTTTCTTTACCTTGATAATGAGTCAAATGAGTTTTAGACTTTCTATATTCATCAATTAAAGTGTTGGTAGTAATTTTTTTGACCCAAGCATTAAAATTGACCGACTCCGCATCAATAGTATCAATGCCCTTGATGATCTTAAGAAAAGCTAAATTTAGAGAAGATCGAGCGTCTTCATCATTGTTGTGATAACGTAAACATAATGGCATCAAAAACTTGAAACAATACTCATAGAGTTGCTTCTGTGCTTTTCGATCGTTGCTGGCACAAGCTTTAAGTATGTCTGAATTTATGTGCATGCCAATTCCAATCTTTCTGATGTTTCCGTTTTCGCGCAAGTTACAATTTTTTTTCTAACTGATTACTTTTCGTAATTCATCTAACTTACCAAACGACACCGTTTACTAAATGGTTGGCAAAAATTCAATTAAAAATTGCGATATTAGCAACAAATACGAACTATGAAATTGCACATTTTAAGACATGCCAAAACACAGGTGATTGCACCATCTCAAAAAGATTTTGACCGCGTTTTACTTCCAAAAGGAATTGAACAATCGAAAAAAATGGGAATTTATTTGAATGAAAAACTTTCCAGAAAAATAACAGTCTACTGTTCTACAAGTGCAAGAACCCAGCAAACAGCAAAAATTGTTCAAGAAAACTTTGAATTTCGTGATTTGAGATTAACCGATCAACTTTATCATGCTGACTTAATGTCGCTATTAGACTTTATTTGGAAATTAGGTGGTAAAGAAGATGTATTGTTGATTGGACACAATGACGGAATTTCCGAATTAGCATCTTATTTTACAGATGAATACATTGGTTTACAAACGTGTGGTTACTGTTGCATTGAATTTGAAGCTGAATCTTGGAAAAACACTTCTAAAAGTTTGGGTCGCTTGGTAGATTCTTTTCGTCCGAAGGTGGTTTTGGAGTAGATTCTTGATTCGAAATGTAGTCGTAAATAATTTTAAAATCTTCTTGTTGGCGTCTGATTTCTTCAGCTCTTTCATTAGCCAATCGGATGTTTTCTAACCATTGGCCCTCTAAGTCTGGTGGCTCAATGCCCATTTCTTTTTCAATTTCGTATTGATATTTAGGCGCTTGAGGACCTTTCGATTTGTAGAGAAAAGCCAAGGTGACTCCTGTAATCAAACCAGCTAAATGTCCTTCCCATGAAATTTTGGCTTGCATAGGGAAAATACCCCAAATCAAACTTCCATAAACAAATATCACAAAAAGCGAAATTCCTTGCAATGGCCGATATTTTCTAATTGTTCCACTTACAAATAGAAATCCTGCTAAAGCATAAATCACACTGCTCATTCCAATGTGATATGAACCCGTATTGATTGCAAAAACCCAAACAAAAAATCCAGTTAATAACCAACAATAGAAAAATATTTCAGCAGCAATTTGTCTGTAGAAATAAATCAATGCGCCAAAAAGAATGGCGATAGGTCCTGAATTATTTAAAATATGACCAAGATCCGAAGGAGAATGTAAAAGTGGTGAAAAAATTATTCCGCGCAATCCCAACAAATCTTTGGGGAAAATGCCCCATTTGTAAAAATCATAAGTGGTGATTCTCTCCAACAAATAAAACGACCACATCAATGCCAACAACAAAGCAGGATACAAAACAGTCTCCAAATTATTTCCAAATTGATGTTGATTTTTATTTTTCACTCGTCTATTTCTTCAAACAACGTGCCTGATGCAAATAGCTGACAAGCTGACAGAAAACAAAAAAAATAGTTTATGTAAATTTGAAACAAAAATGACTTTTTAATTTGTCATCCGTGGAAATTAATTTTTGAAAAACGAAAAATAATACATACTTTTCGAGAATCTAAGTGTAAAATTAACACTAAGGTTTTAACATCCTGAAAATGATAAAAAAACTACTTGTCGTATTCTTTGTCTTTGTAACACTGATACAATCTTTTTTTGCGCAAACCGTTCACCCGGCGGACAATCATGCTTTTTTACAGACTGAAGTCGCTTCGGTTTACATTACAATAGATCCAGATAGCATTGCGAGTATGTTATTGCAATCCAACTTAAGTTCAGATCATGAATATCCTGCCGACTTTGAATATAGAACCTCGATTGATACAACGATAATAACAAATGTTGGATTTAGACTGCGTGGAAATACATCAAGATATGCTGAGAAAAAATCCTTTAAAATCTCGTTCAATACTTTTGTTTCAGGGGTAAAATGGCAAGGTTTAGAAAAATTAAATCTGAACGGTCAACACAACGATGTTTCGATTTTGAGAAATTACCTTGCGCTTGACATATTGAAATCAGCTGAACTACCTGCTTCACGAAAAAGCTATGTAAAACTATACATCAACAATGAATACAAAGGTTTGTATTTAAATACAGAACACATCGATGAAAACTTCATCAAAACAAGATTCCCATTAAACGACGCAGGAAATTTATATAAAGCCAACTATGGTGCTAACATGCTTTATTCAGGAACCAGTCAACCTCCTTACGAAACATTGTTTGAATTAAGCACCAATAAAAGCGCCAATGATTACAGTGGATTAATTCATTTTTTAGCGGTTTTAAACAATACAAATTCAACCGATTTTGCATGTGAAATTGCAACTGTTTTTGATGTTGATATGTATTTAAGAACCCTTGCAGTAGAGGTTCTTGCAGGACATTGGGATGGTTATGCCTACAATAAAAACAATTATTATTTGTATCAACGTCCTTCAGATCAGAAATTTGTTTTTTTAGAATATGACATGGACAATACCTTCGGAATTGATTGGTCTGGAATTGATTGGGCGAATCGAGATATTTACAATTGGGCTTCCAATAATGATCCAAGACCACTTTACACCAAAATACTCAATGTTCCGTATTACAGGAATCAGTTTTCTCTATACATCGATAATTATATTTCCACTTTTTACAATCCAGCAAATTTGGTAATAGCCTTGGAAGCAAAACAAGCTATGATCGAACAAGCTGCCTACGATGATACTTACAGAACATTAGACTACGGATTTAATAATTTTGATTTTCAATATGCAATTACTGACACTTGGGGTTCTCATATTACTACTTCAATTGAGTCTTTTTTAATTGATAGAAGAAATGCTGCAGATCAACAAACAAATACATCTGCAATTCAAAACCCATGTTTTAATGGAATTGAAAATATCAACGCTGACAATCAAATGCTAGTCGTAAAAGCATACAATTTATTAGGTCAATCGATTGATATCCATTCTACGAATCAATGGATGATTGTTGAAGATCAATTTGGAAATCACCACAAAGTTTACGCCCATTAAAAACTCACATAAATGAAATCAAACGTATTTATCCTTATTTTTTCAATTATAAGTGTATACTCATTAGCACAAAAAAATCAAACTTTAGCCCACATCGAACCACCAAATTGGTGGGCAGGAATGGAACATCATGAAGTTGAAATCATGTTACACGGAAAAAACATCAGTAATTTAACTATTGACGCAAAAGGATTAACCATTCTTGGAGTCCAAAAAACTGAAAATCCAAATTACCTTTTTGTAACCGTTGAGACGAAAAATATAGCAGCCGGAACGTACACTTTTCATCTTTTGGAAAACAAAAAAGTGAAGTATCAGGTTGATTACGAAATCAAAACAAGAGCTGAAAATTCAAAAGAACGAATGGGTTTCAATAATTCAGATGTTCTTTATTTGTTGATGCCCGATCGATTTGCCAACGGAAAAATTTCCAACGACAATGACCCAACAGTTGTAGAAAAAATGAATCGTTCGCTTCCTGGAGGAAGACATGGAGGTGATATTCAGGGAATTGTTGATCATTTAGATTACATCAAAGATTTAGGCGCGACAACGATTTGGCCAACGCCTTTGTTGGAAGACAATGATTCTGCCTACAGCTACCATACTTACGGACAAAGCGATTTGTATCGTGTTGATCCACGATATGGAACCAATGAAGAATACAAAAATTTTGTTACAGAAGCCCATAAAGAATCATTGAAAGTAATTCAAGATGTCGTTCCAAATCATTGGGGTTCTAGACATTGGATGATGAACGACCTTCCGACTTATACTTGGATTCATCAATTTCCAGGATATGCTCAATCGAATTACAGAATGTCGACACAAATGGATCCAAATGTTTCCGCAATAGACCAAAAAATGTGTGTTGATGGATGGTTTGTAAGATCAATGCCGGACTTAAATCAGAGTAATCCTTTGGTGTTAAATTATTTGGTTCAAAACACCATTTGGTGGATGGAATATGCAAATCTTGATGGATTGCGCGTTGATACCTATAGTTACAATGACAAAGAAGGAATCGCAAAATGGACAAAGAAAATCATGGAAGAATATCCAAATACGAATATCGTTGGTGAAGTTTGGATGCATGATCAAGCACATCAATCATATTGGCAGAAAAACAGTCCAATAGCTGCCATTCAATCCTACAATTCGCATTTGCCATCAGTAATGGATTTTACTTTATTAGACGCATTGAATCAAGCATTTAATGAAAAAAATCAAAATTGGGACCAAGGAATGGTTCGTGTTTATGAAAATTTCGTCAACGATTTTCTTTACGACAATCCAAATAATATCTTATTATTTTTGGAAAACCACGACACACAACGTTTCAATGAAATCTATGCTAATATTGCTGACTATAAATTGGCTATGACCATTTTGGCAACTGTCCGCGGAATTCCTCAGATCTACTATGGAACAGAAATCGGAATGAAAGGGAACAAAAATTTGGGAGATGCAGACATTAGACACGATTTTCCTGGTGGTTGGAAAGAAGACAAAGACAATGCTTTCGTTTCAAAAGATTCAAAAAATGAAAATTCACAATCTGGTAGAAATCAAACGCAAGATGAATATTTCAATTTTACAAAAAAAATCCTAAATTGGCGTTTAAATAGCAAAGCGGTTCAAGAGGGAAAAACGATTCAATTTCTTCCAGAAAATAACCTGTATGTCTTTTTTAGAATTTTGCCAACGGAGAAAGTAATGGTGATTGTAAATAATTCTAACGATCAACAAATTCTTACATTGAATCGCTTCAGAGAAGTAATTTCAACTGGAAAAATGTGTAAAGATATTATCACTGGAAACAATATTAATTTAGCAAACGAAAAATTAATTATTGGCGCCAAAACGTCCATGATTATTGAAATCAAATGAAAATGAAATTAAAAAACGCAATTATTACATTTTGCTTTTTAGCAATTTACACATCATTTTTTAGTCAAAATAGCACTAGAAAATTTGTTAGTTACAAGAAATCTGACGAGGGAATAGAAGTTGAAACAAATGATGGAAAATACATTTTTTCAAACTACCGTCCGATGGTGATTCAAACAACTTTTGTTCCGAAAGGAGAAACAGTAGAGGCGAAATCGCACGCAGTTGTTCAACCACTTTCAAGAGAAGAATTCAAAAGCATCGACAGCGATTCTGTATTAAAACTTACAATTGGAAGAATCGACATAAAGATCCAAAAAAAGCCTTTTCAAGTTCAATACTTTCAGGGAGGAAAACAAGTGATCTCTGAAAAAATAGGTTATTACAAAACGGCTACACATGAAGCAATTAATTTCAATATCAATCCAACTGAAGTTTTATATGGTGGCGGTGCGAGGGCATTGGGCATGAACCGAAGAGGAAATCGTTTGGAATTATATAACAAAGCCAACTACGGGTACGAATCTACTTCTGCTTTGATGAATTTTTGCATGCCAATTGTAATGTCATCTGAAAAATACCTGATTCACTTTGACAATCCACAAACTGGATTTTTAGATTTAGATTCAAAAAAAGACAATACAATTGCTTACGAAACCACTGGTGGTAATAAAACTTATCAAATTATTTTTGGAGGCAGTTGGAATGAAATCATTTTCAACTACACACAACTAACAGGTACACAGCCGCTTCCTCCGAGATGGGCATTTGGAAATTTTTCTTCTAGATTTGGTTATCATTCTCAACAGGAAACTGAGCAAACGGTCAATAAATTCATCTCAGATTCTATCCCATTAGATGCTGTGATTTTGGACCTATACTGGTTTGGAAAAGAAATTCAAGGAACAATGGGAAATCTAGAATTTTACAAAGATTCATTCCCTACTCCATTGAAAATGATTTCAGACTTCAAACAAAAAGGAATCAAAACCGTGTTGATTTCAGAGCCATTTATTTTGAATACTTCGAATCGATGGAAAGAAGCAGTAGAAAAAAACATTTTAGCAAAAGATAGCCTAGGAAATCCTTTTGTGTACAATTTCTATTTTGGAAATACCGGTTTGATTGATATTTATGCAAAATCAGGAAATGATTGGTTTTGGAATATCTACAAAGGAATGCACGATCAAGGTGTAAAAGGTTTTTGGGGAGATTTAGGTGAACCAGAAGTACATCCAAACAATCTAATTCATGCGGTAGGAAAAGCAAATACTGTTCACAATATTTATGGACACGATTGGGCAAAATTGATTCATGAGGGTTACAAAAAAAATTACCCAGATGAACGACCATTTATTTTGATGCGTGCAGGTTACTCTGGATCACAAAGATTTGGAATGATTCCATGGTCAGGAGATGTGAATAGAACTTGGGGTGGTTTGCAAGCACAACCAGAAATTGCATTGCAAATGGGAATGCAAGGAATCGGTTATATGCATTCAGATTTAGGAGGATTTGCAGGAACTTATGACGACAATGAATTATACATCAGATGGCTGCAATATGGCGTTTTTCAACCAATTTTCAGACCTCATGCGCAAGAACAATTAGCATCAGAGCCAGTATTTAAAGATGAAAACACCAAGAGAATTGTCACAAATGCAATTCAATTAAGGTATGATTTGTTGCCTTACAATTATACGATGGCATATTTAAATAGTAAGTATGGATTGCCATTGATGCGTCCATTAATGTTTGAAGAAAATAACAATCCAAAATTGTTGACCAACAAGGAAAATTATTTATGGGGAAATGAAATTTTGGTTGCACCGATTTTAGAAAAAGGAAAAATAAGCCAAGAAGTATATTTTCCAATGACATCTGATTGGTTTGATTTTTACACTGGAGAATTACATAAAAGAGGTTCCACTGCTGAAATCAAAACAAATATTGAATATATACCGACTTTCGTGAGAGCAGGTGCTTTTATTCCTATGACCAAAGGACTCAAAAACACGGACGATTATAGTGAAAATGAAATTTCTATTCACTTTTATTACAAGAAAGAATTACCACAGAGCAATGGAATCTATTTCACAGATGATGGAAAAACCCCTGCTTTAAATATGAATTATCAATCAAGAATTGAATATTTCAAATACAAAAAAGAAGAAAAATATTTTACAATCAATTTTGAACAAAAATCACCTGGAAAGAATCAAGTTTCAGCCAAAAGAAGGTACGAAATGGTGATTCATAACATCGAAAATGAGCCAAAATCGATTACATTAGATAATAAAGAAATTAAATTTCAATACAACAAATTATCTAAAACCCTTACTATCATTACCAATTTAGAACAAACTGTTTCAACTTTAAAAATAAATTGGTAAATTTTCTTAGTGTCATTTTGACATTAAATAATAATTGTATAAATTTGGTCAGTTGATTTGTTAAAAAACCATAAATTAATAATTAAATTGCTATGAAAAGAAAAGTTACAAATGCTTTGCTTTTTCTTTCTTTCATTCTTTTTTCAGTTGGAACGACTTTTAGTCAAACTTCCACGGTAAAAGGGATGATTAGAGATTTGGGGGGAAAGCCGATTGATCAAGCACAGGCAACCCTTGAAGGAAAATTCAAAGGAGGTACGTCGGATGCGACTGGATTCTACGAAATCAAAACTGTTGAAGCTGGTGAATACAATTTAGTATTCAAAGCTGCAGGTTTTGCTACAGTTACTCAAAAAATTACCGTTGTTGCTGGTAAAGATTTGATAGTTGATGCAAGCATGAAAGAAGAAGTTGAGGAGGTTGAAGAACTGGTTGTGATCGGATATGGATCCACAAGAACCAAAGATTTAACAGGTTCAGCAACCGTTATTGGCGAAAAAGAATTCGCTTCTGGATCTGTTGCTACTCCTGAACAATTGATTAGAGGTAAAGTTGCCGGAGTAAAAATCAATTCGAATGACGGTGCACCTGGATCAGGAAGTACAATCCGTTTACGAGGTGGAACTTCAATTAATGCAAGTAATGACCCATTAATCGTAGTAGATGGTGTGCCATTGGATAATGGAGGAATCTCTGGAGCTGCTAATCCACTTTCTCTGATAAATCCAAATGACATTGCTTCATTCGTAATTTTAAAAGATGCTTCTGCAACAGCCATCTATGGTTCTCGTGGTGCAAATGGGGTAATCTTGATTACAACTAAGAAAGGCGATGGAGGAACTGGTAAATTGAGCGTTGTTTTAGACACCAAACAATCTATTTCAACAATCGCAAAATATGCAGATGTTTTGACGGGTGATGAATACAGAGACTTAGTTAACACAAGAGGAACTGCAGCACAAAAAGCACTTTTAGGAACAGCAAATACAAACTGGCAAAAAGAAGTTTTCAGAGCAGCTTTTGTTACTGACAATAATGTTTCAGTTACTGGAGGGATTAAAAAACTACCTTATCGTTTGTCATTCGGATCTAGATTGGAAAATGGATTATTGTTACGAGATAAATTCAATAGAACATCTGTTGCATTGAACTTGACTCCTTCATTTTTCGATAAACATTTACAACTTGAATTCAACAATCGTATCGTTCAAACAAGTTCTTTTTTCGCTGACAGAGGTGCACTAGGAGCAGCATATTTTGATCCAACACAACAAGTTAGGACAGGTGATGATGCAGTAGGTGGATATTTTGAATGGATGAAAGCAGGTAAACCAAACACATTGGCTCCAAAAAATCCGTTAGGATTAATAAATCAAAGAGATGACGAAAGTAAAGTAAATCGTTACATCGGAAACCTAAAATTGACTTACAAATTGCATTTCTTCCCTCAAATCAAAGCGGTTGTAAACGTAGGTGCTGACTACTCAGAAGGAAGCGGTGAAGTGAGAGTAAATGCTAATTCTGCTGCTGGATATTATTCGGGTGGTAGCTACAGTGTTTACAGATCAAGTAAATCAAACAATGTGATTGATGCATATTTGAATTACAATAACGCGGACAAAAAATCAAAACACTACATTGACATTACAGGTGGTTACACATACCAACACTGGCAAAGTTCAAGCCCAAACAATGCAACTTACAACTTAGCAAAAGATTCTATCATTGGAATTCCTGCTGCTAATCCTTCTTTCACAGAAAATGCATTGTTGTCTTTCTACGGACGTGGAATTTACACTTACAATAATAAATATGTATTTAATGCTACATTGAGAAGAGATGGTTCTTCTAGATTTGGTCCTGATACGCGTTGGGGATTTTTCCCATCAGTTTCGGCAGCTTGGATTGTTTCAAATGAAAAATTCATGCAAAAAGCAAAATGGTTAAATATGTTGAAAGTACGTGCTGGTTATGGTGTTGTTGGACAACAAGACGGAATCGGTGATTACGCATATATCTCAAACTATTTTGAAGGAGCAACAACCGCTCAATATGCTTTCGGTGGACAATATTACACAGTGTACAGACCAAGTGGATTTGATAGTAAATTGAAATGGGAAGAAACAAAAAGTATCAATTTAGGAGTTGATTTTGGATTTAAAAATGACAGAATCAGTGGAGCAATTGATGTATATCAAAAATCGACTTATGACTTGTTGGCGGTTGTTCCTGTTCCTGCTGGTACAAACTTTACCAATCAAATTTTAACTAACGTAGGTGGAATGAGAAACCGCGGTATTGAAATCAGTGGTAACTTTGGGTTGATTGCTAAAAAAGACTTGAGATTAGATTTGAGTGCGAATGCAACATACAACCAAAATAAAATCACTAAACTGTCTCAAATTGACGATCCAAATTCTCCAGGAATCTTAGCTGGTGGTATTCAAGGTGGTATTGGTAACAATGTTCAAACAAATAAAGTAGGTAACCCAACTTTCTCTTATTTTGTATATGAGCAAATTTATGATGCAAATGGTAAACCTATTGAAGTTGGTGCTTACAAAGATCCATCAAATACTTCTTTAGGAAAATACAAAGACACTGACGCTTTTGTTGACAGAAACGGCGATGGAATCATCAATATCGATGATAGATATTTATTCCACAAAGCTGCACCAAATATGTTCTTTGGATTATCTTTAAATTTGACTTACAAAAAATGGTTCCTTGGACTTTCTGGACGCGCTGAAACAGGTGGATACAATTACAACAATATCCATTCTAATAACGGAACTTTCCAAGCGATCAATGGAACACAAGGATATTTGAGTAACATTTCAAATTTATATTTCGAAGAAGAAATGCAAAAAACAACTGAGCGCCAATTATTGAGCGACCATTATTTGGAAAAAGCAAATTTCTTCAGAATGGATTACATCAATATTGGATATAAATTTGGAAAAATGAAATGGACTAAAAACAAAATTGGTTTGAACACAGCTTTAACAGTTCAAAACGTATTTGTTATTACCAAATATTCAGGTCAAGATCCTGAGGTAAATGGTGGAATTGATAACAATCTTTATCCAAGACCAAGAGTTTACTCATTGAATTTAACATTTGATTTTTAATACTTAGAATAATGAAAAAAATCACACAAATTTTATTGGTTGCAGTCACACTTGGTGGGATTGTTGGATTGAATTCTTGTAAAAAACAACTCAATCTAAAACCAAAATATGGATTAAACACTGAAACTGTTTACGGAAATCCAGACAACTATATTCATGTTGTTGCAAAACTTTATTCTGGTTTATCAATGACTGGATTACAAGGGCCTGCTGGGAATGGAGACATTGCAGGTATTGATGAAGGATTTTCTGCGTACGTTCGTGTATTGTTTAATCTACAAGAATTACCAACTGACGAAGTTGTTTGTGGATGGAACGATCCAGGAATTCCTGAAATGAATAAAATCAACTGGTCTCCAGAAACTTCATTCGTCAAAGGAATGTACTATAGAATCTTTTACCAAATCACTTTGTGTAATGAATTCATAAGAGAAACTTCTGAAACAAAAATGAGTGATAGAGGATTTTCTGAATCACAAAAAGCAACCATCAGAGTTTACAGAAGTGAAGCACGCTTTTTAAGAGCGTTGAGTTACTACCATGCAATGGATTTATTTGGTAATGTTCCTTTCGTTACTGAAGAAGACGAAGTAGGTGCTTTTCAACCAAAAAGAATTACGCGTTCTGAATTGTTTTCTTATGTTGAGTCTGAATTATTGGCTATCGAAAATGAATTGTTAGCTCCAAGTGCTGCTCCATACGGTAGAGCAAATAAAGTTGCTGATCAATTTTTATTAGCTAAATTGTACTTGAATGCAGAAGTTTACACAGGTATTCCAAAAAATACTGAATGTGCTACTTACAGTTTAAAAGTAATCAATTCAGGTTCTTATTCATTAGATGATAATTACCAAGATATTTTCTTAGCTGACAATAATACGTCACCAGAAATTATTTTCCCTGTTATTTATGATGGAGTTTATGCGCAAAGTTGGGGAGGTACTACTTTCTTAGTAAATGCAGCAATCGGTGGAACAATGGTTCCTGCAGATTATGGTGTGAATGGCGCTTGGGGTGGTTTAAGAACAACTTCAACTTTTGTAAATAAATTTCCAGATTCTACTTTAGATGGTAGATTTTTGTTCTACAGAGATGGACAATCAAAAGACATTACGAATTTGTCAACGTTCGCTGAAGGATATGCTTTTCCAAAATATAAAAACAAAACAACTACTGGAGCTAACGGTTCAGGAAATGCATTGAGTGCACAAACGGATATTGATTTTCCAATGTTCAGATTGGCAGATGCTTATTTGATGTATGCTGAAGCTGCATTAAGAGGTGGAGGTGACGTGAGCCAAGGTTTGGGTTATGTAAATCAATTGCGTCAAAGAGCATACGGTAATTCAAGCTTCAATTTTACTTCTGTTACTTTAGATGATATCATCGACGAAAGAGCAAGAGAATTAAGTTGGGAATGTACAAGAAGAACAGATTTGATTCGTTTCAATTTGTTTACAACTTCAACGTATGTTTGGCCATTTAAAGGAGGTGATTTAGTAGGTATTGGAGTTTCTTCGAATTACAATTTGTACCCAATTCCAACAGCAGACATCGTATTGAATCCAAATCTAATTCAGAATCCTGGATATTAATAAATAAATTTTCTCATAAACATAAAAGGGGCGGTTGAAATTTCAACCGCCCCTTTTTTTTACACTTTAACCTAGATCAAAAAACTTCTTTGTAGTTGTTGATGATTTACCTAAACTCTTACGAGTATATGTGGGAAACAAAGTAAAACATCCTTGTGAAAATGTCACGAAATCAACCATTTTCACATTATCTACCAGACTATTTCATCATCCAAGATCCTCCAACGCTTATCACGTTTTGTAATTGTAAATATTCTTCATAAGTGTTTCCATCAATCCCTCCTGTTGGACAAAAAGTGACAGAAGGAAAAACTTGTCCATACGTTTTCAAAGCACCAATTCCACCAAATAGATTGGCTGGGAAAAACTTAAATACATTCCAACCTAATTGCATTCCAGCGATGATATCACTCGGTGTAGCTACTCCTGGAATAAAAGCAATTCCAGAATTGATTAAATCATCAGCCAATAATGGACTAATTCCTGGGCTAACAATAAAGTCAACGCCAATCTCTTTTACTTTTTGAATTTGACTTTTATTCACAACTGTTCCTACCCCAATCGAAATTTGATTTCCATATTTAGATTTGATAATCTCTAGCGCTTCAAAGGCAAAATCGGTTCTCAAGGTCACCTCAATGCAAAAAATATTTTTTGAAATCAAAGATTCAATTATTCCATCAATTTCATCAGCTGAATGAATTGTCACAACTGGCACGATGGAATGTTTTGCTAAAATATTTTGAATGTTATTTTGTATCATATCACTTCGATTAAATAAAACTTGCACCCTCTTCACTAGAAGTTACGATGGTTCTCATATTGGCAAACATTTCTCTTCCCAATCCAAAAACTTCTGAATTGTCTTTTGTTCTAGTTGCTCTCAATTCAACATCTGGAGTTAAGCAAGTTAAAACTCCATGAATCGCATCAAATTGAATCATATCGCCAGTTTGAATTTTGCCAATCAAACCACCGTCTCTTGCTTCTGGTACAACGTGAATTGCAGATGGCACTTTACCTGATGCTCCAGACATTCTTCCGTCTGTCACCAAAGCAACTTTATGTCCTCTTTTTTGGATAATCGTCAACGTGGGAGTCAATTGATGTAATTCAGGCATTCCATTTTGCTTTGGTCCTTGAAATGGGATTACAGCGATGAAATCCTTGTTTAATTCATCATTTTTGAAAGCTTTAATCAAATCTTCCTGCTCTTCAAAAACAATGGCAGGTGCTTCGATAAATAAATGTTCAGTGGCAACCGCTGATGTTTTGATCACTGATCGACCAATATTTCCTTTCATTATTCTAATACCACCTTCAAAATGAAACGGATTCAAAGCACTTCTTAAAATCGATTCATTTAAAGTATTTTTGGAACCTTCAACCCAAACGATTTCACCATTTTCAATTCTTGGTTCTTTCGTGTATTTATCTAGTCCAAAACCTAAAATGGTGTAAACATCTTGGTGTAACAAATCATTTTCAAGCAAAGTTCTGATCACAAATCCCATACCACCTGCAGCGTGAAAATGATTTACATCTGCAGCTCCATTTGGGTAAATTCTAGTCAGCAAAGGAACGATTTTAGACAAATCTGAAAAATCTTCCCAATTGATAATAATTCCAGCTGCTCTTGCAATGGCAATTAAATGAATTGTATGATTGGTAGAACCTCCAGTTGCAAGCAAACCAATGATTCCATTCACGATTGTTTTTTCGCTGATAATCGAAGCCAATGAACTGTCAAATGATTTTTGATGAATCAAATTAATCAAAGTCTTCACACCTTCTTCATTCAATTTTTCACGCAATTGCGTTCCAGGATTCACAAAACTCGAACCAGGAAGTTGAAGTCCCATGATTTCCATCAACATTTGATTGCTGTTGGCTGTTCCATAAAAAGTGCAAGTTCCAGGAGAATGATACGAATCTGATTCACCTTTCAACAAAGCTACTCTATCAATTTTTCCTTCAGCGAAATCTTGGCGAATTTTTGCTTTTTCGTCATTGCTAATTCCTGTTTCCATTGGTCCGCCTGGTAAAAAAACCGCTGGCAAATACCCAAATTTCAAAGAACCCATCATTAAACCCGGAATTATTTTGTCGCAAATTCCCAGATTGATGACACCATCAAAAACATTGTGTGAAAGTGAAATCACTGAAGACATCGCAATTACATCTCTACTAAAAAGAGATAATTCCATTCCGTCTTGGCCTTGTGTTACGCCATCACACATCGCAGGAACGCCGCCCGCAACTTGCGCTACAGCATTGTATTTATTGGCGTATTCTCTGATGTGTTTTGGATAATCTTCATACGTTTTGTGTGCAGAAAGCATGTCGTTATAAGCTGTTACAATCCCCAAATTTGGTTGGTAATTTTCAGCCAAAACAGATTTATCATGACTTCCGCAACCTGCAAAAGCGTGTGCTAAATTCCCACAATGCAATGAACCTCTAACATATTCAGTTCTGAATTGAGCTTGCATTTGTTCCAAATATTTTTTTCTAGTTACTGAACTTCTTTCGATAATTCTATTGGTAACTTCTTGAATAATTTCTTTCATTTCAATTAGATTGAATAATAAACTTGTAGTTTATCTTTAAAAAATGATATCGGCAATTGACTATCTGAGGAAGTTTCAAAAACATGTAATTTCTTCTCGCCTGATAACATCAAAATAATATTTTTTGCTTGCAGCAACATCGCAGCGCTACAAGTGATTCTGTTGTTAGGGTAATTTGGAGAAATCGTGTTGTAAATTCCAATTTCAGAAGATCTAAGCAATTGTTCTGAAACCTCATCATTCGGGAAAAGTGACGCAGTGTGACCATCCTCGCCCATTCCCAAAAGAACTAAATCCAATTGATTGTAAAAATCTTTATATTTCGAAGTGATCGTTTTCAGATTTTCCATCTGGTCAATGCTATTGTCAACCATTCCGAAAATTGTCGCTTTTGAGGCATAATTTTGAATTAACTTTTCACGAATCATTTTCTCGTTACTAAATTCATTGCTTGCATCAACAAATCTTTCATCAACAAGACCAACTTTCACTTTTGACCAATCCAAATTTAAGTTTGACATCAATTCATACAAGTGAATCGGTGATGAACCGCCAGATAATAAAATATTGGCAGATCCATTTTCCGAAATAGCTTGCTGAATGATTTTTACCAAATCACCACACAATGCTTGATCCAACTGATCTTTTGAACTAAACTCCTTCATTGAACTTTGGATTAGTTGACCATGTATGATTTTCCTCCATGATTTGCTCTCCAGGCCCCCAAGTCCCCGCTTCGTAGAGAATATTTTTTTGATTGGCTTTTTTCCAACCATTTACAACTGATTCAATCCAAATCCAAGCCGCTTCCAATTCATCTTGACGCATGAAAAGCGTTTGTTCACCTCTCAAAATATCAACAATTAATCTTTCATACGCTTCAGGAAAACGCTCGTTGAATGAATCCATGTAATCTAACTTCAATGAAATTGGACGATATCTATATCCACCAGGTCCAGGCAATTTGGTCATTTGAACCAATTCGATTCTTTCTTCTGGTTGCAAACGCATAATCAACTTGTTTCCAGGGATATCTCCTTGTGCATGAAAAACATTGTGTTTCACACTTTTGAAATTGATAACGATTTCAGAATATCTTTTGGTCATTCTTTTTCCTGTTCTCAAGTAGAAAGGTGTATTTTTCCATCTCCAATTGTCGATGTGTGCCTTGATTGCCACAAAAGTTTCTGTTGAAGACTCATATTTACTTATGTCTTCCAAATAAGAATTCAATGAATGACCATCAACTTTTCCTCTTGTATATTGACCTTTAGCTGTGTCTGTTAAAACGGTTTTATCATCCAACAATCGCAAAGACTTCAAAACCTTCAACTTTTCATTTCTCACAGAATCAGCATCCAATTGAGCTGGTGGTTCCATCGCAACCAAGCACAACAATTGAAGCAAGTGATTTTGAACCATATCTAACAACGCTCCGCTGTTATCATAATACTCTCCGCGCTTTTCAACGCCTAAACCTTCAGCAACAGTGATTTGAATCGATTCAATATGTTCCGAATTCCAAGCACTTTCAAAAAGATGGTTTGCAAACCTCAAAACCATTAAATTTTGAACTGTTTCCTTTCCTAAATAATGGTCGATTCTATAAATTTGTTTCTCAGTAAAAGACCTACTAATGGTTGCGTGTATATGTCTCGAAGAAGCCAAACTGTTTCCCAGTGGTTTTTCAAGTACAACTTTGCTACTTTCATTGATTAATCCACATGCATTTAACGCATCACCAATTTCTCCAAACGCATCAGATGGAGTGGATAAATAATAAACATTCTGAAAAATAGGATTTTTATCTAATTCGATTTTCAAAGGTTGATAATCTTCGATTGAATGACCAGGAAGTGTTAGAACAATTATTTTTTTCAAAAACGTCTCAACCGTTTTCTGATCTACAGCATAATCAGTCGATTCAGTGATAAATTTTCTTAAACGCTCATTGAAAGCAACATGTTTATCATTCGAACGTGTAATTGCATAAATATTGAAGTCAACATTTAATTGCTTATCAACAAATCGATGAAAAAGTGCGGGATAAATTTTTCGAACTGCCAAGTCACCATCACCGCCAAAAATAACGGCGTTGAATGGTTTTATAATGGGTGCTTTTTTTGTTTGAGCCATAAAAATTGTATTATCAATATTGCATTGAAAAATCAAATATACAACCTTTACGTCAATTTTACACTAAGTACGCAAAAAAATTAACAATTAATTAATGTATTTTTTACCATAAGTAGATTAAAAACCAAAATTATTGAAACCTTTTTCAAGTAATTTTAAGTAATTTTCTTCGTTAAATTTGAAATATTGGGAAGGTTTATGAGGCACACCTTCTTGCTTTTCATCCAAACTTTCGACGATATTTAGCTTCAACATTTTTCTACGAAAATTCCTCTTGTCCAATTCATTACCCAAAATTGACTCATACAATTTGTGTAATTGTGAAAAAGTAAATTTTTCAGGAAGAAGATTGAATCCGATAGGTTGTGTATTGATTTTATCTTTCAGTTTTTTCAAAGCTGATTGAAAAATTTCAAAGTGGTCAAATGCCAATTCTGTGATGTCATCCACTAAAATCCAAGAAGCTGATTTAGCGAAGGAAGAAGGTTGTGGTTCATAATCATTCATATTTACCAAAGTGTAATAGGCAACAGTAATTACCCTTGCATCTGGGTCTTGACGAACAGCTTGCAACCATTTTTTATCATTGGGTTTATTAACACGATTTGGATCACCAAAAGCACCAACTTGTTCTAGAAAAATATCTTCCAATCCAGTTAATTCTTTCAAAACTCGACCTGCAGCCATGTCTAAGTTTTCTTCCTCAAAAATCAAATCGCCTGGAAGTGCCATCATCTGCGGAACACCTTCAACAGGCTGACGTTCAATCAAAAGCACGCGCAATTGATTGAAATCAAAACCGAAAATCACACAATCTGTAGAAATTCGATGGTTAATTTGATGCTTATTTTTAATTTGCATATACAAATGTAAAAAAGAAATTTATATATTCGCAAAGTGTACTTTTGACACAAAGGCATTTTTTTCCATTTTTTTAGTTATGATTTTAATTATAGATAGCGGTTCTACAAAGAGTGATTGGGTTCTTTTAAAAGATTCAGGAAACGAATCTTTTTCAACCATCGGTTTGAATCCATATTTTCACTCTGAAGAGTTAGTGTACAACACTGTTTGTGAAAATGAAGGTTTGAATTATATCAAATCTCAAATAAGTTTGGTTTTCTTTTATGGCGCTGGATGCTCCTCCAAAGAGTTAAACAAAGTCATCGAAAACGGGCTTCAAAGAGTTTTTACAAACGCAAAAGTTCACATTGATCACGATTTGAAAGCTTGTGCGTACGCTACTTATGAAGGCGAACCATCTATTTCTTGCATCATTGGAACTGGTTCAAACTCATGTTACTTCGACGGAAAACACATCTACGAAGAAGTCCCTGCATTGGGCTATATTTTAGGCGATGAAGGAAGTGGAACTTATTTTGGGAAACAATTACTATCAATGTATTTGTATAAGTTACTTCCAAAACACATACATGAAGCATTTGAAAGTCAGACTGGTTTGACAAAAGATATAATTGTTGACAATGTCTATATGCAACCAAATGCAAATGTATATTTGGCTTCATTCATGAAATTTATTGTTCAATTTTCAAACGATCCGTTTGTGAAAGAAATGATTTTTGAAGGATTCAAAAAGTTTATTCAAATCCACGTGGCTTGCTATGAAAACCACAAACAAATTAAAGTACATTTTGTAGGTTCTATAGCGCACCTTTTCAGAAATGAACTTGATAAAGCTTGTAAGTACTATCAGGTAACGCTTGGACAAACGATTCAAAAACCTATTGACGGTTTAATTAACTATCACGTTAAATACATTCTTGAAAATCAAAAGAATGTAATCTAAAACTAAAAAACTATGAAAACTTTAAAACTCATTGCGATTATATTGTCGATTCACTTTGGTGCATCTAGTCAAAATCAACCATTTACAACTCCTTTAAAAACGGTTGAATGGTCTAAAAACGCATCTATCTATGAAGTAAATGTTAGACAATTTTCCAAAGAAGGAACTTTCAAAGCACTTGAAAAAGAATTACCACGATTGAAGGCCATGGGCGTTGATATTCTATGGTTGATGCCGATTAATCCAATTGGAGTAAAAAACAGAAAAGGTTCTTTAGGAAGTTACTATGCCGTGAAAGATTATATGGCGGTAAATCCAGAATTTGGAACGAAATCAGACTTTGATCAATTGGTGAAAGCTGCACATGCTTTGAATTTGAAAATCATTATTGACTGGGTTGCAAACCACACTTCTCCAGACAACATTTGGGTTGAACAAGGACACAAAGATTGGTACACTCTTGATTCTACAGGAAATCTTCAACCAACAATTGGTACTGATTGGTGGGATGTTGCTGATTTAAATTACGACAACAAAGACATGCGCAAAGCGATGATTGAATCCATGAAATATTGGGTAAAAACTTCAGAAATTGACGGATTTAGATGCGATGTTGCTGATTGGGTACCTGTTGACTTTTGGAATGACGCACGCAAAGAATTGGATGCAATCAAACCAGTTTTTATGCTTGCTGAAGCGGAAAATCCTGCGCACCATACTGCTGCTTTCGATATGTCTTACGGTTGGGAGTTTCATAGCATCATGAATCAAATTGCTCAAGGGAAGAAAAATGTAGATGAAATCAGAAGGTATATTAAAGACAGAACCAAATTTCCAACCAATGCCTACAGAATGAATTTCACTTCCAACCACGATGAAAATTCCTGGAATGGTACTGAAATGGAAAGAATGGGTGATGCAAGATTTGCTATGGCAGTATTAGCAGCCACAATTGAAGGAATGAATTTGATTTACAATGGACAAGAAACCAGTTTAGACAGACGTTTATTGTTTTTCGAAAAGGACAGCATCAACTGGAGCAAAATGGACTTGGTTGATTTCTACACCAGAATCGATAATCTTAAAGAAAAAAATCAAGCACTTTGGAACGGAAATTTTGGTGGTGATTTACAAATCATCAGTCCAGAAAGCAACAAAAATGTGTTGGTTTACACCAGAGAAAAAAATGGTCAAAAAGTAATAGTAGTTTTGAATCTTTCTGCTGAAAAACAAAGCATCAAAATTGAAAACAATAGTTTGAAAGGTAAATACACCAATCTTTTTACAGGCAAGAAAAAATCAATTTCTACAAGTTTGAATGAAGAATTGGAAGCTTGGAGTTACATCGTTTATTCTAAATAACCCTTCTGACTATGGAAGCGCAAAAAACACCGAAAGAGGATAAACCATTTTTGTCGTTTTGGCAAATCTGGAACATGAGTTTTGGATTTCTAGGAATTCAATTTGGATTTGAACTACAAAACTCAAACGTCAGTAGAATTTTTGAAACCCTTGGTGCAAACAAAGACGAAATTCCAATTTTATGGATTGCTGCGCCATTGACAGGTTTGTTGATACAGCCAATCATTGGTTATTTAAGTGATCGAACTTGGCATCCGTATTGGGGAAGAAGAAGACCATTTTTCTTCATCGGTGCTATTTTAGCGACCATTGCACTTTTTATCCTTCCCAACTCCCCTACTTTGTGGATTGCTGGAAGTATGCTGTGGATCATGGATGCTTCTATCAATATTTCGATGGAACCTTTCCGTGCATTTGTAGGCGATAAATTGCCTGCTGCACAAAGAACAAAAGGTTTTGCAATGCAAAGTTTTTTCATCGGAGTTGGATCTGTAATTGCTGCTATGCTTCCTTGGTTTTTCACAAATGTGATGCACTTTTCGAATCAATCCGAAACAGGAACAATTCCTGATTCAGTAAAATGGAGCTTTTATATAGGAGGAGTTGCTTTTCTAGCATCTGTAATGTACACGGTGTTTACAACCAAGGAAATGCCTCCTGAAGATTTAGAAAAATTCAAGGAAGAGAAAAAGAAAACGACTTTCATGATGGGAGTCAAAGAAACTTTTGGAGGAATTTTCCAAATGCCAAAAGCGATGAAACAATTGGCTTGGGTGCAATTCTTTACTTGGTTTTCTTTATTCGCAATGTGGATTTACAGTACAAATGCTGTCACAAGCAATTTATACAACATGAAGGTTGAAAGATCTTTGGTTGAAAAAATGGAAAACCACATTCAAGATACGCTTTCAAACAAAAGCTTGGATTTAAAAGTCAAACAGCAATTCAAATCTTTGCAAGCTGACATCAATGAAATCAAGGAATTTAGAGCCAATGAAAATCCAGTGGCAGTTTCTTTAAATTTGGCCAACTATTTCAGCGACACAATTCATCCTGTTTCTGAAAAGGCGGACATCAAAAAATTGCAACGAGTAAAACAAGAATACAACGATGGCGCAGATTGGTTGAGTATTTGTTCATCTATCAGAAATGGTATAGCTGCGATTTTTGCTTTTATTATCCCGTGGATTGCCTACAAAACAAATAGAAGAAAAACGCACATGATTTCGCTAATCATTGGTGGAATCGGTTTGATCAGCATTTATTTCATCACTAATCCAGTATTTTTAGCCGTTTCAATGGGAATGGTTGGAATCGCCTGGGCAAGTATTTTATCTATGCCTTATGCGATCTTATCTAGTTCATTACCGCCGGAAAGAATGGGATATTTTATGGGCGTTTTCAATTTTTTCATTGTGATTCCGCAAATTGTGGCAGCAACGATCTTAGGATTCTTAACCATGAAACTATTTGGCGCAAATACGCTTTACACAATTATGTTTGGTGGATTTACAATGATTTTGGCAGGGCTTTTAACTTTAAAAGTAGAAGATAACGATTAATTAAGATGGAAATTAAAGGATTAATATTTGATTTGGATGGCGTAATTGTCAACACAGAACACAATCATTTTGTTGCTTGGAAAAGAACAGCTGATAGTTTGGGCGTTCCTTTTACTGAAAAAGACAATGAAAAATTAAAAGGATTGAGTCGTGTTGATTCATTGAAAACCATTTTAGAAATGGGAAACATCGAAATCAGTGATGAAACTTTCAATGATTATTTAGTTTCCAAAAACAAATTTTATTTGGATTCCATCGCGTCAATCACAGCTGAAAACATGCTGAAAGGCGTTGCTGATTTACTTAACAAGGCGAAAGAAAAAGGAATTCTTTTGGCTGTTGGTTCTTCAAGTAAAAATGCGAAGTTCATTTTAGAGCGATTGAATTTAATTGACGCTTTTCATATTATCGTGGACGGAAATATGGTTGACAATCCAAAACCAAATCCAGAAGTATTTTTGAAAGGTGCCGAAGCGATGGGTTTTGCTCCCGAAGAATGTGTTGTTTTTGAAGATGCTGAAAGTGGAATCAAAGCTGCAAAAGATGGAGGATTTTATTCAATTGCTGTCGGAAATCCAGAAATTGCTGAACTTGGAGACGTATATTTAAACGATTTAACAGAATTTAAATTAATTTAAGCATGAACAATTTGTTTGAAATAGACGAATGGAAAATCATCGAAAACAAATTCGATGCAAACAAACAAGAACAAGCTGAAAGCATTTTTGCTATCGGAAACGGTAGTTTTGGTCAAAGAGCCAATTTTGAAGAAACCTATTCAGGGAAAAGTTTACAAGGAAGTTATGTTGGTGGTGTTTATTACCCAGACAAAACGCGTGTTGGTTGGTGGAAAAACGGTTATCCTGAATATTTTGCAAAAGTCATCAATTCATGCAATTGGATTGGAATTAAAATTGAAATCGACGGTAAGGAATTAGACCTTTTCAATGCTGAAATCAAGTCTTTTTACCGTGAATTAGATATGTTTACTGGCACATTGACACGTAAGTTTCGATGTGTAACTGCTGAAAACAAAGAATTTGAAATCGTTTCTACTCGTTTTTGCTCCATGCACAACGAAGAAATTGCTGCGATTAAATATACCATCACTCCCTTGAATTTTTCTGGAAATGTAAAATTCACTCCTTACTTGGATGGAAATGTCAACAATTCAGATTCAAATTACGATGAATTTTTCTGGTTGCGAGATACTGAAAGAGTTGGTGTAAAAAAAGGTGTGGTAAGTATGCGAACTAAAAAAACCAACTATTTGGTTGCGACTGCTATGCGTTTCTCGTTTTGGGAGGAAGAAAATTTGCTTGATATTCATCCTAATGTCAAACAAAACGATTTATATATCGACAATCATTTCGAGCATTTTTTAGAGCAAGGAAAAAAATACACCTTGAAAAAATATGTTTCGATAACTTCTACAATCAATCATTCGGAATTTAATACGGTTGCAGCAGCAATTAATCAAGTTACCGAAGCATACAGAAGTGGATTTGATGCCTTACATGAAGCGCACAAAGAAGCTTGGAAACAAATTTGGGTCAATGCTGATGTAAAAATTGAAGGCGATAAATCGGCGCAACAAGCGATTAGATTCAATATTTTCCATTTATATCAAACATATACTGGAAATAATTCCAAATTGAATATCGGACCAAAAGGTTTTACTGGCGAAAAATATGGAGGTGCAACTTATTGGGATACTGAAGCATATTGCATTCCTTTTTTCCTAAAAACTGCGCCGCAGAAAGTTTCAAGACAACTTTTAAAATACCGCTACAATCAATTGGATAAAGCAATTGAAAATGCTGCGAAATTAGGATTCACTGACGGCGCAGCATTGTATCCAATGGTGACGATGAACGGTGAAGAATGTCACAATGAATGGGAAATTACATTCGAAGAAATTCACAGAAATGGTGCGATTGCTTTTGCAATTCACAATTACGAAAGACATACAAACGATTGGGAATACGTGCGTGAATTTGGACGCGACGTTCTAATCGGAATTGCCAGATTTTGGGCGCAAAGATTCAATTGGTCTGATGACAAAAAACAATTTGTCATGTTAGGTGTTACTGGACCAAATGAATATGAAAACAATGTGAATAACAATTGGTACACGAATTACATCGCAAAATGGTGTTTGACTTACGCACTTGAAGTGGAAGAAAAACTTGCAGATAAAAGACAAATTTTACGCGAAGGAGAAAGTGAATCTTGGAAACATTTGATTGCAAATATCTATTTGCCAAAAATGAAAGATTCAAATATCTTTTTGCAACAAGATAACTTTTTGGATAAGGTTTTGATGAACGCATCAGATCTTCCTGAAAATGAAAGACCAATCAACCAACATTGGTCGTGGGACAGAATTTTGCGTTCTGTTTTTATCAAACAAGCAGATGTTTTACAAGGAATTTATCTCTTTGAAGATGATTTTTCAATGGATGAAATCAAAGATAATTTCAATTTCTACGAACCAAAAACAGTGCACGAATCATCGCTTTCGCCTTGTATTCACTCGATTTTGGCTGCGAAAATTGGAGATAAATCAACTGCTTACAAAATGTATTTGAGAACTTCAAGATTGGATCTTGACGATTACAACAGAGAAGTTGCAGAAGGATTGCACATTACCAGTATGGCTGGAACTTGGATGAGTATAGTTGAAGGACTCGCAGGAGTTAGAGTTCAAGGTGAGAACTTGATTTTGAATCCAATTACTCCTGATCAATGGACAAAATATGAATTTAATATTTTCCACCAAAATCAGCCATTGAGTTTGTCTATTTCAAAAGAAACAATCTCTATAGAAAACAAAGGAGAAATTAAAATAAATGCAATTATCTTAGGGCAATCTATTGAAATCTTGCCAAGTTCAAGCATTGAAACAAATTTAAAAGTACTTTCATAGAAGCGCATGAAGTAGAATATTAACAAGATTAATTTTTAAAGTATGAGAATTTCGTTCATTCAAACAAAAATTGCAAGAATAATTGTTTTTCTTGTCCTAACTATTTTTACTTCAAACATAAATCAAGCGCAAACGAATAATACACGACGCCAAATAGTTTTACAAGGTTTTTGGTGGGACTATTGGAACAGCAATTACCCAAATGGATGGTCAAATTATTTGGTTGAAATTGCACCTCGACTCAAATCTTTAGGAATTGATGCTGTTTGGATACCACCAACAGTAAAAAATACCGGTACAAACAGCGTTGGATATGCCCCTTTTGATCAATATGATTTAGGAGATAAATATCAAAAAGGCAATGTAAAAACCAGAATGGGCGATAAAGATGAATTGCTGCGAATGGTTGCTGTTTTGAAAGCGAATGGAATTGATGTGATTCAAGATATCGTTTTGAATCATGTCACAGGAGCAGGTTCAAATGCTGGTCTAGGAGGTCAAGACCCAAGCGCAATGGACGATGGAAGTACGAATAAATACAAAAATTTTAGATATTCTTGTTTCGAAACTCCTGCAACATCTGAATCAAGTACTGAATATTTGAATCGAAAAGGTAGATTTCCTAAAAATTGGACCAATTTCTATCCAAATGCCAGTAATCCTTGTTGTTCAAACCCTATCAATTCTCCATATTGGGGACCAGATATTTCTTATGAATCTTCTGCATTTGGTGGAAGTGGAAACGCAACTTACAATCCAACACAAGCTCAAAACTACATGCGAGATGGAATGAGAGATTGGATTATTTGGTATAAAAAACAAGTAGGTTGGGAAGGCTTGAGATTAGATGCTGTGAAACATTTTCCTACATACGCTGCAGAAGATTTCCTGTGGAACTTGCAATATGGTTCATTGTGGGCAAATGGCGGAGCAGACATGTTTGCTGTAGGCGAATGGGTTGGTGGAACGACTGAATTAGACACTTGGGTTTCGGACGTACAAAGTAGAGCTGGAACATTTGATTTTGGTTTGCGCAATGCATTGGCAGGAATTGTTTCAGGAAATGGAGGATTTGATTTAGGAACAGTTCCAAGTTACCAACAACAAAATAGATATAAAACAGTTCCTTTTGTAAACAATCATGACACATTTAGACCTGAAAAAGATGTAGATGGAAATTATATTGGTTGGGATACCGGAAATGAATTGGCTCCTCATGTTGAACCAAATGATGGAAGAAAAAGTGTTGTTCATGCGATTATCTTAGCAGTTGATGGTGCTCCACAATTATTTTTTGAAGATGTCTTTAACCTTGGATATTTGAGTAATCGTTTTTCTCACTCACCTTCAGACGAAGCGCAATTGCCAGTATATAGTGACATGGAAAATTTGATTTGGTGTCACCAAAATTTACATTTTAAAGAAGGAAATTACTTGGTGAGATGGCAAGCTGCTGATGCATTAGTGATTGAAAGAGAAGGTAAAGCATTGGTTGCGGTGAATGATCAATGGTCAACTTGGCAAAATTTGGTTGGCGTTCAAACTGCTTGGAGCGATGGTACTATTTTGACAGATTATTCTGGTGCAAATGGAACAAACACAATCACAGTTTACGGTGGCGGAAAAGTTGATATTTCTATTCCACCATGTGATGGAACAGCGCTTTTGGGAAGAAGAGGTTATTCAATTTGGGCACCAGCTGGAATAACGACAAATTACGTTCAACCAAACAAAAGAATTACCCAAGAATGGGAAATGGCAAATGATTTAGGAGATAGACACAACTCTTCACTTAAACAAGGCGGAGCGCTTCCAACCAACAGCGAACAATGCAGAGTAGTTGGAAAAATCTTTGTCAAAGCGGGTGAACAAGTAAAACTCGAATTGTATCCTGAAAATGCAAGTAATTCTATTACTGTGCTCTACGCTGACAAAGATTGTACTGTTTTTGATTCGATTTCCGCTGCAGGCACAATCATAGACTCAATTGTGCCAGCGTATACTGGATGGATGACTGTTAAAATTAAAAATACGACAGCAACCCAAACAGGGCAAAAATGTTGGGTCAAATTGAATTACATGGCTCCAGAAGTTGTTGATCCAACAGTTGTGAAAAACAATTGCGCTTGTGCTGTATCATTTGTAGGTATAGAAGAAAGCGAGACTTTAACTACGAATATTTATCCAAATCCAACCAACGACTTATTAAATGTGACTTTCGAAAAAATCATTTCAGAAAATCTCAAAATTAATTTCATTGGAATGGACGGTAGGGTCTTGGATCATTTTGAATTGAATGGCGGAAATGATGCTTATCAATTGTCAACCGAAAAATTGAAATCAGGCGTTTACTTCATTGAAATAACTCAAGGAAACTCGATTTCACGTCAGCAATTTGTAAAATTGTAATTCTAAATACATTCATCTTTTTCTGAAAATTTCGTTCACTCAAATAAATCAAAATGAGTGACAAAAGTCGAATTTCAAATACTTTCATTTATTGGTATTTTTTAACAAAAATACTTAGTGTCAAATGTACACTTACTGATTTAATATTGTATATTTGTTTAGAATACAAGTAACAATTTAAATTGAAAGATTATGAAAATTGGAATCAACGGTTTTGGACGAATTGGTAGATTGGCTTGCAGGGTTGCAACCATGAGACAAGATATAGAAATAGTAGCGATCAATGATTTGTTAGACATTGACTACATAGCATACATGCTAAAATATGATTCAACGCACGGCCGATTTCAAGGCAAAGTTGAAGTGATTGGCAGCAAACTTTTCATCAACGACAAAGAAATTAGAGTTACTTCCGAAAAAAATCCAGAAAATTTAAAATGGGATGAAGTTGGAGCAGAAATCATTTTGGAATGTACTGGCTTATTTTTGACGCAAGAAGATGCATCCAAACACCTACAAGCTGGTGCTAAAAAAGTAATTTTATCAGCTCCTGCGAACGATGACACACCAACCTTTGTGATAGGTGTCAATCATTTGAATTTAAAAACTGATCAAAATATTATTTCCAATGCTTCTTGTACAACAAATTGTTTGGCACCCATTGCGAAAGTATTGAACGATGAATTTGGCATTTTAGAAGGATTGATGAGTACAATTCATGCAGTTACTGCAACACAAAAAACAGTTGACGGACCTTCGCACAAAGATTGGCGAGGTGGTCGCGGTGCATTTCAAAATATCATTCCATCTTCCACAGGAGCAGCAAAAGCGGTTGCCCTAGTAATTCCGGAATTGAAAGGAAAGCTAACAGGAATGTCTTTTAGAGTTCCAGTGGCAGACGTTTCAGTGGTTGACTTGACTGTAAGATTAGAGAAAAGTGCAACCTATGAACAAATCTGTCAAGCAATGAAAAAAGCTTCTGAAGGCGATTTAAAAGGCATATTGGGATATACCGATGAGGCTGTTGTTTCTTCAGATTTTATATCAGATGCGAGAACTTCCATTTTTGATGCAAAAGCAGGAATTTCCTTGAATGAGAACTTTGTGAAAATTGTGAGTTGGTATGATAATGAGTGGGGATATTCTAATAAACTGATAGATTTAGCGGTATTCGCTTATCGAACCAAATAACATCAAAAAAAAACGGCTCTTTTGAAGCCGTTTTTTTTTGATTTAAACCTTTATCTATTCCTTTACAAAAGTTTCATTGGTGAAACCTTGATCTGTTTGAACCAAAATCAAATAAGTTCCTTTTTCCAATGAGTTAACATCGATTTTATATTTAAAAAGTCCTGCATTATTATTTGCTAAATCTTTTTCATAAACCAAATTTCCTTTTAAATCAATCACTTTTAGATTAACATCTCCTGCAGCTTTCAAATCGAACTGTACTTGAATTTCATTCACCGTTGGATTTGGAAAAACGTTCATATCAAAACTACTTTCTAACAAGGCTTCTAAACCAACCGTTGAAAGTATCTCTGGTTTTGTCAATTTGGTTGTTGTATAAACTCTATATTCCCCAGGTTTTAAGGTAATGGCTGTTGTTGCTTGCGTTATTTGCAAACTATCACCGGTATAATATTCATACCACCAACCTAATTGCGGGAAGCTAACGGAAGTAAGTGAATTTTGTACCGCAAAGTTTCCTAAAACAATTGCATCCATTGTTGGATGCGTATAAGTTAATCTTTTCACTGTTGAAGACAAAGAATACTGCAATGTTCCTGATTTAAACACTTCATATTGTGTTTTCAATTTGATTGTCGCACTGTAAACATCATACAACTGCTTTTTATCGTTTTGTAAAAAATAATTCCAAAGAATTGGTTTATTACAAATTCTACAACCATAATCGATAGAATAATCATACCCTAATTCTCCAAATTGCCAAATCATTTTTGGACCAGGAGAAGTCAACAACAATACTGCAGCGGTTTGTGCACGTAACAAACAAACTGGCAAATTATTTTTTACTGTATGATCTAAATTTGAAACACTTCCAAATTGCATTGCGTCATAAACGCCACGTTCTTCGTCGTGACTTTCAATATAAGTGACCAAATAAGGATTTGTCCATCCTCTTGCGGAATAAATTCCATTTGAAAAATTAGAACCACTTCCTTTCATTGCTTGGTGATACTCATAAGTCAAATTTCCCCAAAGCATCATTCCATAATCAGAAAGAATTTTTTCTTCACTGTTATCAGCCCAATGTTCCAAAATAATGTATGCATCTGGATGAGTCGCCCAAATTGTATCAGCCATTCTTTTCAAAATGTCAATTCTAGTATTACTATAAGAAGCAGCACTATTTACAAATCCTTTTGTATAATCAAATCTAAAACCATCGACATGGAATTCATTTAACCAGTAGTGATTGATTCTATCTATGTAATTTTTGGTAGCCTGTGCTTCATGGTTCAAATCGTATCCCCAGCAATATGGATCGTGCGGACAAACTGCGTTGAACCAAGGATTATTTGCCGCTGTTCTATTATTTGCCGCGTCCCAATACATATTTACCATTGGATTTTGTCCAAAAGCATGATTTAGTGCAATATCCATAATCACCGCGATGCCTTTTTCATGACAAATATCTACGAAAGATTTAAAATGCTCTGGTGTTCCATAATACTTATCCAACGCCATGTGAAAACTTGGATTGTAACCCCAACTTTCATTGTTTTCATATTCATTCACCGGCATCAATTCGATGGCATTGATTCCCATATTCGCTAAATATTGAATCGTATCAGCCAAGGTTTGATAGTCGTGCGACGCAATAAAATCTCTTACCAATAATTCATAAATAACCAATTCCTTTTTCTCAGGCTTCGTAAAACCGTCATTTTGCCAATTGAAAGCAACATCATTTGTCTTGAAAAGCGAGATAAAACCTGAAGTTAAATCTGTTGGATAAACATAGGGATCAGGATAATTAGCCAAAGGAATGTTTACATCATTTGATTTATCTGCCACTAACATCGAATATGGATCTGCCAATTTCAAATTGCCATCAATGTAAAATTGATAACCATAAACAATATCTGGACTTAATCCTGAAATTTGCAGCCACCAAGTGTTTCCGTCAATTGAACGATTCATGTGATTGGTGATACTTGGACTCCAATCATTGAAATCTCCGATTACATAAACATTGTTTTTTTCAGGAGCAAAAAGTCTTATAAGAATGGTATTATCATCTATTCTATTCAAGCCATCAACTGTATTTGCAGGTGGATCTATCGAATTAATGGTAGGATTTACCACATACATCACAGTATCAATTTGTATTTCACTGCCATTATCAGCAACAAATTCTACAATATGATCTCCTGGAGTGTTAGCCGAAATTGTATAATTTAACACTGTGGAATTATTAACTGAGTTTACAACAACTCCATTGTCTTTTAAAGTTAAGTTTGCCGATTGATTCGTTTTTCCAACGATTGGCAATTGGTCGTTTAAATTGACCACTGTATTCAAAGTTGGTTCAAATATTTTTGAGAGAAAACCAGCATTTGAAGGATAAACATCATAAAGTATATCGCTTCCGTCTGCATTTCTACCAACAATAGTACCTGCTGCATTTCTAAATACAAAAGCTAATTTATTGACAACTGTTCCGACTGGAAAACCGTAAAAAGTACTAATATCAACTGTAATTTGATGCGTGTTATTACCCATATTAGTCATCAAAACATTTGCATCCGCTGTTCCCCAAACACCTTGAACATATTGCCAATCAGTATTTGAAGTACTGGTGCTGGTAATCAGACCCATGTGTGCATAAATGGTTGAAACTCCTGTCAATGCTGCGTTTCCTTCTGTTGCTTTGTATGTAATTGTGACAACATCACTTGCTGTTGGAAAAGCAGGTGAAACACTAATTACTTGAGCAACTGTACTAAAATGCAAGGCGAAAAAACCGAAAATGAATAATAACTTCTTCATAATTAATAGTTTAAAATAAGATTAGTTTTTACAGGTAGTTTATTAGAGAAAAAAAAGCCTAGGCAAAAACCTAGGCTTTCAAATAAATGGATTCTAATTATTTTTTAGAAATTTTTCCAGTTGTAACGTTGTTTCCAACTTTAACTTGGTACATGTAGATACCAGCATTCAAGTTTTCAGTGTTAACGTTGATTGTTTGTGCAGTCTCAGTTTTAGAAGAAACTTGTTTTCCAGCTAAATCAAACAAAGTGATTGTAGCTTCGTTAGATGCATCAAATCTGAAATTAACAGACTCGTTAGATGGATTTGGGTAAACTGACAAATTCAAGTTTGCAGAATTTTCAGAAATACTTGCAGTGTTCAATTGGAAATTGTAAGCAGCTGTAGACAATACGAAAGTTACTGTATAATTTCCAGCAACTGGTACGTTAATGTTTGGTGAACCACCAGCAACATCACCTGTTCCAGAAGGGAAACCACCATCACCCCAAGCTACAGTCCAAGCATCATCTTGTCTGAATTTGATTTGATCAGCTAATAAATCCAAAGTCAATGTGAAATTTTCATTATCAGTTGAGTTCATTGTAGTATCTGCAGCCCAAGTATTTCCTGGTACAGATGGTCCGATAAGACCTACAGTTTGAGAAAAAGCAGTAGTTCCTAAGAACAACGCAGCACAAATAGTAAAGATTTTTTTCATAATTTTTTCAATTAAATAATATTAATAAAAAGTTTAACTTAGTGTCAAAATGACCCTTAAATGTAAATCAAATTTTAATACAAACAAAAATTTGACTATTTTTTTTTCATGTTTTTTTCATCAATTTTTATAAATCTCAATAAATTAAGGGATTTTGAAAATATGCAAATTCAAAGTTTAATTCTCAAACGTGTAAATTTTCTAACGAAAACAAGTAAAATCACTAAATTAATTTTCAAAAAAAAGGACAAAAAAAATCCCTCATTTAACATGAAGGATTTAAAATATTTGAAATTTTTATCTTAGTTCTTTGGGATAAAAATCAATTTCATTTTTTGATCTTTTGGCTCAATTACCAATTTATCACTTGACAATTCATGGATAGTGAAAATTTGTTTTTCACCTTTAATATCTGCAGTGAAAGATTTTTTATCAGCAGCCATTTTCCAAGTTCCAGCTTGTTTCATTGTTGTTCCATCCATGTTTGGATTTTCAGCAGAGAATTTTCCACCTTCTTCAAATTTAAAAACAACTTTACCTCTGGTTTTATCCATGTTTTCTTTAGCGCCTTTTCTCATCATGTCCTGAGTTTCCTTAGGCATCTCTTTCAAAAGAGCTTCAACGTCCATATTGTCCAATTTCCATGTCTTTAAAATTGGATCTCCACTACAAGAAACCAATAAAGAAAGAGTTAATCCTAAAAATAATGCGCTTACAAATTTCATCTTTATGTTTTTTTAATTTAAGCGTGCAAGATAGTAAATTTTATTCTAGCCAACCAAGCTGGAAAAAAATTATTTTTAATCAATCTAAATTCTATCCATGGAACTATTCGTAAATCTGAGTAAATTTGACCTAATTAAATCAACAACAATATGGAAGAAATACGCAATAAAATAAAGGAAAGTGGTTTAATTAGCTTAGACTTGGCAGACTTTAAACCGAATACCAATAATATCGTAGAATTTGACATCGCGCCCCAGCTTTGGCAAGGTTTGATTTTGAAAGAAAAAGATTTTAGAACCTTTATCGCTGAACACGATTGGTCGCGATATGCTGGAAAAGATGTTTACATTCATTGCTCTGCAGACGCCATCGTTCCTACTTGGGCTTATATGCTTATTTCTGTCAAACTTTTGAATGTTTGCCATTTTTCAGTCGTTGGAAACGAAATCGATTTACAAAAAGCGTTGATTCTCAAAAAAATCACCGAATTTGACACTACGCAATATCCCGATGGAAAATTCATCATCAAAGGTTGCGCCGACATTGCATCTCCTGCATTTGCAATGGTTGAATTGACAAATAAACTGCAGCCGACTGCGAAAAGCATCATGTATGGAGAACCTTGTTCGACGGTTCCGATATACAAAGCTCCAAGGTAGACTTAAGACTACAGACATTAGACATTAGACTATGGACTTTTCTAGTGGTCTCCAAGTCTAATTTTTACTTTGACCGTCAATCATCTTCTTCTAGAATTGAGAGAAAATCCTATGTATTACCACGTTCCTCGGCCTCAGCAATAAAAGCGTTAAATAAAATTCCCAATGCTTGACGACCAAACAAAAGTACTGTCTGAGCAAAACGAAAAACTCAAAGACCAACAATCAACTCAAATGCGAGTTTACTTTTGTTTAGTCAAGTATTTGAATTTTATAGCTTTGATTGCGTAGCCTTGATGTTTTCTTTGGTTCTTTCTTTTACATCAAGGTAAAAGAAAGAACAAATTGAATTTTAAAAGAAGATTGTTTTCACAACAGTAATTTCAAATGCACTTGTAATTGATTTCCAAAAACCTAAAAAATCATAATCTCAACCGCATTTTTCTTGATTTCAAAATCAACTTGATTCCCGATTTCGATGATTTCGCCGTCTGCTTCGAGATAGGCTTTGCCTGAAAGCACTTCGATTCTTCCTTTTTCACAAAGGTGATACGCTACTTCTGGATGCACAATTTTCGTTGCTGATTTCAATTTTGGCAATTGTTTTAAGTAATCGATCACCGAAACATTTCCAATCGTTGTGATATGTAAAACGCCATCAGTACTTTTTGCTTCTGGATTAATTGTCAAGCCATTGCCAAAAACAGAACCGTTGCAAATGGCAATCATCAAGTGTTTTCCTTCCTTTTTTGTTTCTCCAAATTGATAACGCAACACTGGTATTTTGAAAGTGATAAAAGCCCGTAAAATCGCCAAAGCGTAGGAAAATTTACCTGTAATCTTGATTTTTCTTTGTTTGTTCAACAAATGAATCACATATCCACCAAATCCAATATCAGCGATATTTAAACTGTAATGCGTTTGATCATCGGTTTGAATCTGAATCAAATCGTTCTTTTGCCAAATTTCATTTTTCAAGCAATCAACCATTTTTTCGACTGAAAATTGTTGCTTTTTGCCCAAGAGGAAATCATTTCCTGTGCCTGCAGCAATTAAAATCAGTTTGGGAATTGGTTGCGCGTAATCAAAACCATTGATTACTTCATGGAAAGTACCATCTCCGCCCGCAACAACCACAATATCTGTATTGACATTTTGTGTTTCACGTGCCAAAATCGACGCGTGTTTCTGGTAGTTCGAAAATTGAATTTCTAATTGATAATCTGGATTTTTTTCGAAAAAGGCAAAAGTCTCCTTGACCACAGCGCACAATTTTTTACTACCGTTGACAATGGCAACAACTTTTTTTAAAGTGCTATTATCGGTTCGCTTGTTATCTTCCACCTTCAATTAATAAATTTCCGAATTCACGGAGGTAAAATGATTTGCTCTCATTGATGATTGATTTGATTATCAAACGTACGGAAAAAATTAAGAAAAGTGTTTTATTTGAGACATTAGACTCGAGACCGAAGACTTTTCTAATTGTCTTGAGGTCTGAAGAATGGTTCTAAGTTTTTCGGAAAAGGTCCTCCCCCTTGGTCCCCCTCCGAAGGGGGAAAACGAATTACCTCAAAATTTAGAATTTAATTTTATAGTTAATAATTTACATTTTAAAAAAATTGAAAGTTTTATATAGTTCCCCCTTTGGAGGGGGATTGAGGGGGAGGAAAATTGTAATCACTTTATCACAACCAACTTCCCCTGCTGCAACACCTCCCCATCCGAAACCAACACACATTGATAAACCCCATTCGAAAACCCACTGCAATCAATGTTCAACTGAATTTGACCTTCGCCCGTAAAATCAACTTTCTGCACCAATTTTCCTGTGGCGTCGTAGAAAGAAATACTTTGATTTTGGGAATTTTGCGGGACGAAATAATCTAAAGTTACTGCGCCTGTGGAAGGGTTTGGGTAGAGGTTGAAAAGAATTGGTGTATCTGGTGTATCGGTTTTTATCGGACAAGCGGCATTGCCCCAAATGCTGTCGTTGCCCATGCAGTCAGTTTTGACTACCCACATGGCGTTTCCTGGACCTTCGCCTTGATTCCAGTTGCGAGTCATACCTGCAAAAACAAAACCTCCATCATTACACAAGTCCATTCCATAAAAATAATGATCTGTAGAATCTTTGTCAATATAGCTGTATTGACGTTCCCAAATAACACTTCCATCGTTTTCATTTAAAAGTTTTACTAATCCATAGTAGCTACTTTTAACAGTGTCTGATTGAGAATTTCCACATAAAACAAGCTCTCCATTTGTTGATTGTTTAACCCCAGTAAATTCCTGAGCATCATAATTTCCAACGAATTTCTTTTGCCAAATTATTTCTCCTTCGGGGTTTATTTTTATAATATTTGCTGCAATTTTTGTGGAATTTAAATGAGTATTTCCAACTAGAGCGAAATTCCCATCTTGTAATTTACAAATGGATAAACCGTAATCATCCCAATAACTGCCAAAAGTTTTTTCCCAAAGAAGATTTCCAACACTATCTGTTTTTATACAATACATATCTACTCCTCCAGCACCAAAGGTTGTAGTTATACCTAATATCATATACCCTCCATCGTCTGTTAATTCTATAGATTGTCCCCATTCATATTTTGCTCCACCAAAAGTTTTTTCCCACTCAAGATTACCTAAACTGTCAGTTTTGACAAGATAGACATCACTTTGCATGACATTTAGACTGTCGATAGAGTAACGTACACCACTGAAAACATAACCATTGTTTGTCGTTTTCTTGATACTGTAACAGTATTCAGATGAAGTATTTATACCATAAGTTTTAAGCCAAATTGTATCTCCTGTATTTTTGTCAAGCTTTAAAATCCCGGCATTTGAAAAACCAACTATTGAATCAGCTACAGTTGCACCTATTATGAAATTATTATCATTACTTTCGATAATGTCATTAAAATAATGAATATTGTAATCATTAAAATCTTCTGAATATTGCCAAATAATGTTACCATATTTGTCCGATTTAATAGCTGACATTTTAGACGTATTTGCTCCTGTTCCAACAAATAAAAAATTACTATCTGATGTTTGAATTACAGCATTTGCTCTGCTAAATTCATTTTCTGAATTATTAGTTGAGCTATAAAATTGTTTCTCAAAAACATATTGCCCAAGTAATCTTGATGAACATAATATAAACAGAAAAAATAAGATTATAAATTTCATTTTAGCAATTTAGCCTTTTCCGAAGGTTTAATGTACCATAATACACCAAAATTTTCCCATAAATATATTGATTTCAGTTAAATAAACATCAATAACTGAAAATTTTACCATATCACTAAAGATTTGAAAAATCTCCTACCCCAAAGCCACATCCAAAATCATCATCACCAAAAATCCACCGATAAATCCGAGTACGGCGATGTCTGTGTATTTGTCTCTTTGGGTTTCGGGCACAACTTCTTCGACAACCACAAAAATCATGGCGCCGGCTGCGAAAGCAAGAGCGAAAGGTAAAATGGGTTGCATGTAGATTACGGCCACAGCGCCAATTACTCCTGCAATGGGCTCAACGACGGCAGACAATTGTCCGTACCAAAAACTTTTTGTTCTGCTGAAACCAATGCGTCTCAAAGGCATTGCAACGGCAAAACCTTCTGGGAAATTTTGAATTCCGATACCAATTGCCAAAGCGATTGCCGCTGGAATGGTTGCGCCATCAATACCTAAACCTGCGGCACCAAACAAAACACCCACAGCCAAACCTTCTGGAATGTTGTGCAATGTGATGGCCAAAACAAGCAAAGTAGATTTATGTAATTGCGTTTTCTTGCCTTCTTTTTCGTCTTCCGCAAAATTCAAGTGCAAGTGTGGCATTACTTTGTCTAAACCAAAAAGAAACATGGCACCTAAGAAAAATCCAACTGCGGCGGGCATCCACGACATCGTGGGATACATTTTTTCAGACATTTCAATCGCTGGATTCAGCAAGGACCAAAAACTCGCCGCTACCATCACCCCACCTGTAAAACCTAACATTCCATCCAAAACGGCGCGGTGCATCGTCTTAAATAAAAACACCAAAGCCGCCCCAGCTGCAGTAACCAACCATGTAAAAGTGGTTGCAATCAAAGCAGCATAAACAGGATCAATTCTCGTAAAAAATGCAACTAGTTCTTTCATCAATTTTCAAATTAAATCAAATCTTGCGAAATGCAAACAAAAATAAGCATAATATTGTTCGTAAAACTCAAAAAGTTAGATGAATCTAAAAAAGACCCGCTTCGCTATTAGACAATAGACATTAGAACCGTTGCTATGCAACTATTAGACTAGATTATTGCTGTTTCTAAGAAACTTTTAGATTTTTGAAAAAAATTTAAAGTTATAGTCTGATTTCTATTATCTTAGATCTAATGTCTTAGGTCTAACGTCTTAGGTCTAATGTCTTTCATCTTATGTCTTCTCAAAAAAAACAATTTAAAATATTATTTTACCTAACTTTGCACTCTATATTATAGTAACAATGTTGATTCAAGTAGTAAAATCCAAAATTCACCGAGTTAAAGTAACGCAAGCAGATCTAAATTATATTGGTAGCATTACCATTGATGAAGATTTAATGGAAGCAGCCAATGTCATTGAAGGTGAGAAAGTGCAAATCGTGAACATCAATAATGGAGAGCGTTTTGAGACTTATGTAATCAAAGGTGACAGAAAATCTGGTACGATTTGTTTGAATGGTCCTGCTGCGAGACGTGTGGCGATGGGTGATATCATCATCATCATTGGTTATGGATATATGGAATTTGAAGAAGCAAAATCTTTCAAACCTTGTTTGGTTTTCCCAAATGAAGAAACTAATCTAATCGACTGATGAAAAAATTCTCAATAATTGGTTTACTAAAAATTGTATTGCCACTTTTATTGGGAGTTTATTTGATTTGGTATTTTTTCGATAACATGTCGGAAAAAGAACTGGATGGTTTTTACAAGGCACTCAAAAACGCCAATTATTTCTGGATTTTCCTTTCGTTGATTTTAAGTTTTGGCGCATTTCTTTTGCGGGCATATCGCTGGAAATATGTCCTCGAGCCGATGGGATACAAAACCAAATTTTGGAATCGCTACCATGCGATGATGATTGGATACATTGTAAATCTTACCATTCCTCGCGCTGGTGAAGCTTCTCGCGCAGCCATGCTTTTTCGTTCTGATGGCGTTCCTTTTTCAAAATCGTTTGGTACCATTTTAGCGGAAAGAGCCGTTGATTTAATCATGTTGGCATCTGTCGCAGCGCTTACAGCCATTTTGGGATATGACAATTTCGTGAAGATTTTCGACGAAATCAAAACCACCTTTTCACCATCGGAAAATGTAAGTAACGGTTTTCCTTGGAAAATAGTCATTTATGGTGTTCTTGGTCTTGGTTTTCTCGGACTAATTGCTTTAATGGCATTCAAAAAAGCCTTGAGAAATAAAATAATCGGATTTGTCAAAGATGTTTTCGCTGGATTGTTCTCCATTTTTAAATCGAAAAATCCTTGGGCTTATTTTAGTCAAACAGTGGCGATTTGGGTTTTGTACGTGGTCTATTTTGCGATTCCGTTTTTGAGTTTGGAACAAACCAAAGATTTCCCATTGGAGGGAATTTTACTGGCATTTATCGCGGGTTCATTGGGAATCACTTTCACCAATGGCGGCATCGGTTCGTTCCCTCTTTTAGTTGGGATTGCAGTGACTTTTTTCTTGGGTGCAAATGATTCAAATGCAAGTGCAACAGGCAAAGCATTAGGCATGATTATTTGGATTTCGCAAACTTTACTATTGATTATTTTAGGATTATTGTCTTTGGTAATGTTGCCAAAGAATTACAACAAAGAAGATGTCGAGATTGAATTACTTGAAAGCGAAAATAGTTGATGCACGAGAAGCGCAATTATTGATCAATAGCTGGAAATTTAAAGGCGATAAAGTTGTTTTCACCAACGGCTGTTTCGACATTCTGCACCAAGGACACGTCGTCTATTTAGCGAAAGCTGCCGAAATGGGCAATAAAATGATAGTTGCCTTGAATTCAGATCAATCTGTTAGAAATCAAAACAAAAGTCCTGAGCGACCAATCAATCCAGAAGATTCGAGAGCCATCGTTTTGGCAGGTTTGGGATTCATTGATTTAGTCGTCATTTTCGATGCTGAAACGCCAAAGGAAATTATTGAGTTTTTGAATCCTGATGTGCTGGTCAAAGGAGCTGATTACGATGCCAATGAAACCGACCCAAACAATAAAAAATACATTGTGGGTTCTGATTTTGTTCGTAAAAATAATGGAACTGTTCAAGTAGTGGAGTTGGAACAAGGATTTTCAACAACCTCTTTAATTGAGAAAATGAAAAAATAAAATTGAAAATTTGTTTTACCTAATCAAGGTAACGTGTCCCTCATAGCGATACATCAAATCGGAATTGGCGACTTTAAATAATATCGACCAAACGTAGGTATCGTCTTGACACATTTCTCCTTTGTAAGTTCCATCCCAACCTTCTGTTACATTGCTGGTTTCAAAAATCACTTCTCCCCAGCGGTTGAATATTCTCAAGATATAATTATCTGGATCGTAACCGTCCGAAAATACCGGTTGAAAAACATTGTTCACCTCATTTCCATCTGGAGAAAACGCGTTAGGGACATAAAAAATCGTTTCTTCTTCAACATAGACAAAATTAGTAGCTGTATCCACACAACCAGAATTGTTGGTCGCAATCAATTCTACTAAATAATAACCGATAACTTCTGGATAAGTTTGAGTCGGATTTTCCAATGTTGAACTCGATCCGTCGCCAAAATTCCAAATGTAAGTTGTCGCGTTTACTGATGTGTTTTCAAAATGAAAAACGGGATCTAAAACAGTTGTTGAAAAATTATCTGCGGTAAACGAAGCTTCCGGATTCGGATAAACCAATATATCTATCGAACTGCCGCCACCACAAACTCCATTCAATGTGTAAGTAATGATGTTTACTCCAATATTAGCAAACGAAGGATCAAATTCTCCTGTCACAGCATTGACAATTCCTGGTCCAGACCAAAATCCGTTCCCTGCATCTGCCATCATATTCTCACTCGGACTACTCACACAATAAGGCCCAGCTGGCGAAACATTTACGTTTGGAATTGGTCCAACTGTTATCGTGAAATCAAAACTGCTACTTTGGCAACCAGCATTTTCTGGAAAAACAGTTATGATTGCTGTGATATTAGATGTGGAATTATTATTTGGAGTAAAAGAAGGGATATTTCCCAATCCATTTGCTGCCAATCCAATCAAAGGATTTGAGTTGGTCCACGAAAAATTGGTGTTTGATAAATTAGACCCAAAAACTATTGGATCTGTCAATACACCGTCGCAATAAAATAAATCTCCAATTGAGTCGATTATTGGCAAAGGATTCACTTGAACAAGCAATATTTGATTTTCACTTTGACAGCCGTTTATCAATGATATCAAATCAAAATTATAAGTCACATATTCAATATTATTGGTCGCATTGACCAAATTATCACCAATGAAATTAGAATTTTGAACTGTCAATGTTTCACCGGTAACAATTGGATTATCTGTTGCATTCCAAGCAACATTCGATACGACATCAGTAATAATTGGATAATTCAAATTGTCACCTGAGCAAAGAATTGCCGTATCTTGACTCAAAATGATAGGCAAGGCGTTCATCGTGATCAAAACTTGATCTGAAACCGCTGCACACGGACCAACAGGTTCATTAGAGGTGATGGTCAATGTTACAGAGCCCGCTGCCAAATCTGCTGCATTTGGCGTGTAAGTTGCATTCAATACAGTTGCACTTGGACTAAAAGTACCTGCTCCACCACTCCAAGTAATAGTTGTCGCTGTGCCACCCTGCGTTCCTGCGAGTGAGACTGTAGATGTTCCACAAATCGTTTGGTCGATTCCTGCGTTAACTGCTGCTGGTTGATTTATTGTAATTAAAACTTGATCTGAAACAGCGCCACATGGTCCAGTCGGATCGTTCGATGTCAAGGTAAGTGTAACACTTCCTGCATTTACTTCAGCCACACTTGGCGTGTAAAATGCATTCAAAGTCGTCGAATTTGGACTAAAAGTTCCTGTTCCTCCGCTCCAAGTTGCTGAAGTGGTTGAACCACCTTGCGTTCCTGCTAGTGTAACTGTTGAAGTGCCGCAAATTGTTTGGTCGATTCCAGCGTTAATAGTAGCTGG
>CANFUT010000006.1 GCA_947450325.1 Flavobacteriia bacterium | reverse complement strand
TTTTACAAGACTCCTTGTCAAATGCACAACCAAAATAAAATCAAAATAAAAACCTATAAAAACAAATATCCCAGTAAACACGTGTTTACTGGGATATAATTTATTAATTTAGTCTTTAATAATCTGTATCGCTTATTTAGGACTAGTCACAACTAAATTAAAAAACTAAGTACAACTAAAGAAACGAACGAAGCTACGATTAAACGAAATATTTTGTTTTTACAATTGACTGAAACTAATAAATCTATAATTTACTGAAAATTAATTTACTACTTTATATGAAGAAACTATTCTTATTATTTTTTATGACTTCAATAATCAGTTCGATTTGGTCGCAATTTGACTATAGCAAAGGTTCGCATGTAGGCCTGGCGTTGATAACAGTAAAAAATATAGGTCCAAACTTTGGATTTTACGGCGGAACTGAATTTGGTCAGGGTGAAAAATGGAAATTTGAAGTAATAGGTAATTTTTCCCCGTTCAAGACAAAAATTGGAGATTACATGGTTTATTCTGATTTTAATTCAATGACGGTTCCATACGAACTGTTCTTTAGATATATTTCAGTGAACTTAGGTGCAAGGTATTATTTTAAGGATGTTCATGAAGACGGACACAATTTCCATTTAGATGGGGGATTACTTGTTCAGTATAATATCTATGATCCTGAATCATCTTATGTTCTACCCACTGAAATATGGCACGGAGGTTTCCAAATTAACTATGGAGCTTTTATTGGCGCTGGTTATCAATATTCCTTTGAATCTGGACTCATCCTTCAAACAAGACTAGCATATGAACAAAAAATCGGTACAATTTACAACAATTATAGTCAAACCGTAAATGCAAACAGTGCATTTATTATCGGAGCAGGTGTGAAATACAGATTTTCATTGAATATCAATTGGCAGAGCTATAGAGGGTTTTAAAAGAACCTAATTGTAATAGTCGCGTGTTTTTGATTTTATCAGAAACAGTTTATAAAAATTGGATTAATTTTTAAATTGCAACCTGAATGAACCGATTTTACAAAATATAGACATCTTAATCGAATGATTTTACTCAATTCGAACCACTTTTTCTGTCGTTCCATCACTGTAAATGTAAATCAACACGTTATTCGATTCATCGTATACTTCTCGTCCAAGTAAATCGACGATTTGCACTAACTTTTTGTTCGCTTTTTCCAATTCCATTAAACCAGATGTTTGATACTGGTTACATGCAAATGATTCAACTGTAAGCGTGTAATCAATAGAATTTAGAACTTCAAATTTCAATTTCACCCATCTATATAAGGTATCACTGCCAGTTAAAACACGAACTCCAAGATACTTAAAAGACGCATCAAATAATCCACCACTGCACGCATAACCACAAGCGTTTGGGATATTTGATTCTTGTTTAAAGAAAGCCAAATGAGAACTAGAATCAATCCAATTCGCTGAGTAATCAATCAATGCAAGTGAATCATATGCTTGAGTGATGGCTTCAAAAGAAACATAATCTGGTGGTGCACAATTAGCAAAACAAGTATCGATTTTCCCCAAAACAATTTGATTGTTGTTAAGAGGAATTATTTCAGTATATTTTTTATTGTACCAATTTCCGCCATTTTGATTTATCACCGCAAGGCGAATGTCATTTGTTCCATCATTGTTTAAGTCAATGCTCAGTGAATCTGTTGAATCACTTGACGTTCCTGGAGCAGCTAAAACGTAATCAGGATTGAAATCAAAGTAGTATTCATTGGCATCAAATTGACCGGCGATAATATTTTGTGAAAAGCTACTGAAAGTTACGAGTAATAAGGTAATTAGAACTATTAACAGTCTCATATATAAGTAAAAAAATGGGTTGATTTCATGTATAATTATCCTATTTTTGATTTACTTCAATATTTTATATAAAACTTATCTGGACTTACGTCTTTAAATCTTTGAACTGGAATTTCCAATTTTTTCCCACAAAAACTAGTGTCAATTGTTTTTAGTAGTTGGTTCGCCGGATAATTTGTTATTTCACTCACAAAAAAATTATTTTCAATTCTTAAGGTGTCATTTTTTGTAGAATAGGTTATTCGATTGTAAAACGAAAATGGAGTGTTGTCTTTTGAGTAATTTATCGTTTTTATTTTCTTTGAAGTTGGTTGTTTGGGAAGATCACAATCAACATGATAAGCATTGGAAATTTTGAATTCAGAAATATTTATAGAAGTATTAGGAGGAATTGTCATACACGGTTTTTCGATATAAGTGGTAGATACAGATGTTGAATTTGACCCTTCTATTTTTGCCATATTTTTTTTAAGATTACTAGCAGATGAATACAAGGCGACAGAAGTTCCTAAATTCGAAGAATTTGTAAAAGTCCTATTTTGAAAATACTCGAAAGCAAGCCCATTCAATACAAAAAAAGTTTTGTCAAGGTGTATAATTAAGTCGTTTTCTGTTTTGTTGTAAATACTAAAACCGACATTTCCTCCCTCTTTCCATAGATTATAAGAAACTGAACAATTATTATCTTCAAAAACTACTTTATTGTTAACTAACGTTCCGTTTTCATTACTTGTCTTATAAACTTGATAGTAATTTGTTGCAGAACAAGATGTAAAAATTATAGCTACAATTAAAAAATAAAATTTGGTCATTACTTTAGATTAATTAAATTAGAAAGTAAACTTACTAATTTAATTGTATCTACTAACTATTTTTGAAAACAACCTTTTTGAATTAGCACTTCTTCAAATTTCGAAATTCATAATTATTACTTGGATTATTTTTTTCAATCTTAACTTTATAACTTTCTCTGGTATATGCTAATTCAACAAACTCCTTTGCTTTTGAATATGCACAACGATAAGTTTCATGAGATTCTACCCAATGATCATCATGACGATATTCAGTTGAAAAGGAATAACCTCGCAAAAGCGAATTAGCTTTAGTCTCAATTCGACCAGCATTTTCACTACTTAGTGTAAAAAGTATTTGCCAATCATTAAAACCAGCATATTTGGTGCGATTTAAAGACTCAGATCGAATTTCTTCTGCTTTTGTAAATCCAATTTTTATTGTCTCACCTACTATACTTCCTGCTATGTAAACTACTCCTGCTGAATCGTTTCTCCTTTGAAATCCAATCGTTGCAGTATTGCATTGACAGCAATGCCCACTTCTAGTTCTCAAGGTATGTCCCTCTTGTTGACAAGGAGATACATTGTATGCAATCAACATATTAAGTTCCTTCATTATCAATCTGTACTCGGATTTCTTAAGTCCTTCAGCATTAAAAACATGTTTTAAGTGAATTCCCTGCTCTTTTAAGAAATTTCTTTGATCAGTAGTTAATCCATTCATCGTCTTTCTAATTTATTTTTGATTTTTAAACATTCTAAAGCAATTTATTATCTAAAATAGTAACTTTATTGTAATTTACTCCTTCGATTAAAATTTCTTCATCAAAAAACAAAAATAGAAAGTATTTATTCGGTATTCTATCCCAAAAAATATTGCACACCCCAAATTAAATGCAGAATTTTGCACTACGTATGAAGACAAAAGTTGAAATTCTTGCTCCGGCAAAAAATCTATATCAGGGAATGTTTGCCATCAATGCAGGTGCTGATGCGGTGTATATCGGTGCTCCGTTGTATGGAGCGCGCACCAATGCAACCAATTCAATTGAGGATATTGCTGAGTTAGTGAAATATGCCCATTTGTTTAAAGCACAGGTTTTTGTGGTGGTAAATACCATTTTGTACGACCACGAATTGGCGGATTGCAAAAAGATGATTTATCAACTTTACGACATTGGTGTCGATGCACTCATAATTCAGGACATGGCGATTTTGGAGATGGATTTACCACCAATTGTGTTGCATGCGAGTACCCAAGCCAACAACCGCGATCCAAAACACGTCAAATTCTTGAAAGACGCTGGAATTCAACGTGTAGTATTGGCTCGTGAATTGAATTTAGACCAAATCAAAGATATTCATGATGCGACCGATGTAGAACTTGAATTTTTCGTTTCAGGCGCTTTATGTGTTTCGTTTAGCGGAAATTGCTACATGAGCATCGCAGGCGGAGAACGCAGTGCCAATCGAGGTTCTTGTGCTCAAAATTGTCGTTTGCCGTATAATTTGACTGATGGAACGGGCGCAACTTTGCTTTCAAGCAGTCACTTATTGTCAATCAAAGACTTGGATTTGAGCGATCAACTGCCGAATTTGATTGAAGTGGGAATTACTTCGTTTAAAATCGAAGGTCGATTGAAAGATTTGGTGTACGTGAAAAACAACGTTTCATACTTGCGTCAACGTTTGGATGCATTTTTAGAAAAAAACGAAAACTTTGTCAAAGCTTCTTCTGGAAGAACGATTTTCAATTTTGAACCGCAAATGGATCGCAGTTTTAACCGCGGTTACACCGACTATTTTGTCAACAAACGCAAGGAAAAAATCGGTTCGTGGGAAAGTCCGAAATCGAAAGGACAATACATTGGAAAAGTTACTGAAGTGACGCCAAAAGGTTATTTCATCGAAAACGCGGAAGAATTGAACAATGGTGATGGTTTGTATTTCGTCAATCCAGCTGGAGAAGGCGATGGCGTGCAGGTCAACGTGATTTTAAACAGTTTGGTAATTCCAAATAACTACAAAGAAATAGAAGTTGGAACCGAAATTTACCGAAATTCAGATGCTGCTTTCAACCGTTTGGTAGAACGTGAAGATGCTACGATTCGCAAGATTGGCGTGAAAATGATTTTCTCTGAAACCGAAACAGGTTTTGCTTTGCAAGTGATGGATGAAGACGGTCACACAACGACATCAAGTTTTGAATTTGAAAAAAATCCGTCTAACAAAGGCGCTCAAAGTTTAGAAGAAATCAAGAAAAACTTGGCCAAAACCGGAAATACGCCGTTTGTGGTGGATGAAATCGAAGTGAATTTCGCTGATTTTTGGTTTTTACCTACTTCAAAAGTGAATGAAATCCGCAGAGAAGTCTTAGAAAACTTGATTGATGTGCGTGTAAACGAATATCACAGAGAAGAATACCAAATTACAAAAACAGATCATCCGTATCCGGTAACTGAATTGGATTTCACGTACAATGTTTCCAACAAAATGGCACGTGATTTTTACAAACGTCATGGCGTAACAGAAATTGAAAAAGCATTTGAAATCCAGTGGGATCCAGGAAAATCACGTGTAATGACAACCAAATATTGCGTCAAATACGAATTAGGTAAATGCGCTCGTTTCCAAAGAGCAACGATGGGAGAAAAGGTAGTTGAACCTTTGACTTTGACGCATGGTGAAAATATTTACAAGTTGAAGTTCAACTGTAAACCTTGCGAAATGGAAATCTGGGAAAAAGACGCGGAGCTAGAATACATCGACGAAGACGAACAAATGTGGAAATAAGCTACAACTTATGATGAGCATAATTTCGTCCCTACGCGACGAATTAAAATTTTATGTCTTTTTTTCTACCCATATTTCATCCTTACAGGATGTTTATAAACAAAGAAGAGCAATTATTCTCCAAAAGAAAGAAATTTGTGCGACTTGGCACGAAATATGGGTAGAAACAGAAAGTACCGTAGGTACGATATCTGGGTAAAAAATATACACGAGGAAAAAAAAGTGCCGGAGGTACGGCATTCTTTTTCATCCATAAAAAATTTCGTCCCTGTGACTAATTGAATTGTTGCGTTATTAATTTTACCCTTATTTAATCCTTACTGAATGTTTCTCCTTAAAGGCACAGAATTTATTTTCAAGCAGAATGAAATTTATACTGTTAAGCATGAAAATGCGCCAAAATTAATTTAGCAATAAATCCTTTTGTGCTGCTAAGCACGAAATATGGGTAGAAACTAAGCCCCACAAATAAACGCGAGTGCCGTAGGTACAACATCTCTGTTAAACCATCCGTGATCAGAAACCAAAAGTACCGTAGGTACGATATATGGGTAAAAAATATACACGAGGCAAAAAAAAGTGCCGTAGGTACGACATCACCGCATACAAGAACTCATTTTTTCAATGTTCACTGTCTAATTTTTTTCACACTTCCCCATAAAAAACAACCGTTTTTTCACTCCAAAAACCGCTATTAACAATCATTTTAAAATTGTTAAAAACTGCACATGATTTTATAGTGCGAAACCCTAAATTTTGCAGTAAATTTGCGCTCAATTTGTAGGTAAGTATTGTCAAATTGAATCCATAAAGCGCATAAAATGCCAAAAAATCAATCAATTAAGTCAGTTTTAATTATCGGTAGCGGTCCAATAGTTATCGGTCAAGCATGTGAATTTGATTATGCAGGTTCGCAAGCCGCACGTTCTTTGAGAGAAGAAGGAATCGAAGTAACATTAATAAATTCAAATCCAGCAACCATTATGACAGATAAAGTCGTTGCGGATAATGTTTATTTGTTGCCTTTGGAACCAGAAAGTATCATTGAAATTCTCCAAAAACACCAAATCGACGCAGTTTTGCCAACGATGGGCGGACAAACCGCTTTGAATTTAGCGATTCAATGTGACGAAATGGGTATTTGGGAAGAATACGGCGTAGAAATGATTGGTGTAGATATCAAAGCGATTGAAATTACCGAAAACAGAGAAGCTTTCCGTGAATTGATGGGAAGAATCGACGTTCCAATGGCGCCGCAACAAACAGCAAAATCATTCCTTGAAGGAAAAGAAATTGCGCAAAAATTTGGTTTTCCACTTTGTATCAGAGCATCTTACACCTTAGGTGGAGCTGGTGCATCGATTGTTCACGACCCTAAAGAATTTGACGGTTTACTAGAGCGTGGATTACAACTCTCTCCTATCCACGAAGTAATGATCGACAAAGCATTGTTGGGATGGAAAGAATTTGAGTTAGAATTATTGCGTGATTCAAATGACAATGTAGTAATTATCTGTTCGATTGAAAATTTTGATCCGATGGGAATTCACACAGGAGATTCAATTACAGTAGCTCCTGCAATGACCTTGTCAGACTCAACTTACCAAAAAATGCGAGACATGGCCATCAAAATGATGCGTTCCATCGGAAATTTTGCGGGAGGTTGTAACGTTCAATTTGCTGTTTCTCCAGACGATGCAGAAGATATCATCGCAATTGAAATCAATCCTCGTGTTTCTCGTTCGTCAGCTTTGGCTTCGAAAGCAACAGGTTACCCGATTGCGAAAATTGCCTCAAAATTGGCGATTGGCTACCACTTGGATGAATTAAGCAATCAAATTACTAAAAATACATCGGCGTTGTTTGAACCAACGTTGGACTATGTAATAGTGAAAATTCCGCGTTGGAATTTCAATAAATTCCCAGGAACAGACAGAAGATTAGGTCTTCAAATGAAATCTGTGGGAGAAGTAATGGGAATTGGAAGATCTTTCCAAGAAGCATTGCAAAAAGCTTGTCAGTCACTAGAAATCAACAGAAATGGTTTAGGTGCTGACGGCAAAGAATTGACAGATCAAGCTGCGATTCTCTACTCATTGGAAAATGCAAGCTGGAATCGTTTATTTCATGTTTATGATGCGATTAAATTGGGAATTCCCTTTAAAACGATCCATGAGAAAACGCGCATTGATGTTTGGTTCTTGAAACAAATTGAGGATTTAATCAAACTTGAGAGAAAAATTGAGAAATTCCATTTAGGAAATTTACCCAAAGATTTATTGTTCACAGCCAAACAAAAAGGCTACGCGGACAGACAAATCGCTCATTTGTTGCGTTGCTTAGAATCAGAAGTTTACAACAAACGTACTGAAATGGGAATTCAACGCGTTTACAAATTGGTTGATACTTGTGCAGCTGAATTTGAAGCACAAACGCCTTATTATTACAGTACTTTCGAGTACGAAAATGAAAGTGTCGCTTCAGATCGCAAAAAAGTAATTGTGTTGGGTTCAGGACCAAACAGAATTGGACAAGGAATTGAATTTGACTACAGTTGTGTGCATGGTGTTTTGGCCGCAAAAGAATGTGGTTACGAAACGATTATGATCAATTGTAATCCTGAAACTGTTTCTACAGATTTTGATACTGCTGATAAATTATACTTTGAGCCAGTTTTCTGGGAGCACATTTACGACATCATCAAGCATGAAAAACCTGAGGGTGTGATTGTGCAATTAGGTGGACAAACTGCTTTGAAATTAGCGCAAAAATTAGAAAGATTCGGAATCAAGATTTTAGGAACTAGCTTCGAAGCGCTAGATTTAGCGGAAGATAGAGGTCGTTTCTCTAAAGTCTTAGAAGAAAACAATATTTTATTCCCTAAATATGGAATTGTACAAGATGCTGAACAAGCGATTGAACTTTCGAAAGATTTAGGTTTCCCATTATTAGTGCGCCCTTCGTACGTTTTGGGTGGACAAAAAATGAAAATTGTCATCAACGAAGAAGAATTGGAACATCATGTGGTGGACATCATCGGAGAAATGGGACAAAATCAAATTTTGTTAGACCATTTTATCGGTGGAGCCATTGAAGCTGAAGCAGATGCGATTTGTGACGGCGAAGATGTTTACATCATTGGAATCATGCAACACATTGAACCTGCGGGAATTCACTCAGGAGATTCGTATGCGGTACTTCCTCCTTACAATTTAGGAGATTTCGTTTTACTTCAAATTGAAGAAATCACGAAAAAAGTTGCCTTGGCTTTGAAAACAGTCGGATTGATTAATATTCAATTCGCGATTAAAGACGATAAAGTGTATGTTATTGAAGCGAATCCAAGAGCTTCAAGAACAGTTCCTTTTATTGCAAAAGCGTATGACGAACCGTATGTAAATTACGCTACAAAAGTGATGTTGGGTCATTCAAAAGTGAAAGATTTCAATTTCCAACCTCGAAAAGAAGGATACGCAATTAAAATTCCAGTGTTTTCATACGAGAAATTCCCTGATGTGAAAAAAGAATTGGGACCTGAGATGAAATCGACGGGAGAAGGAATTCGTTTTATCAAAACATTGAAAGATCCTTTCTTCACCAAGATATATTCAGAAAGAAACATGCACTTATCTCGTTAGAAAATGGGCGTACTCAGAATGATATTAATCATCATCGGAGTAATTGTTGTGCTTCGATTCATGGGTCAATTGATGATTGCCAAAAGAAACATTGAAGAACAAAATAAGAGTAAAGCTGAGCGAGACCAATTGGAAAAGCAAAGACGACACGTTGAAAAAAACAAAGGAAAAACAACTTTGGTTGGTAAAACAGCTAAATCAAGTGAGCCTTTTGAAGACGTTGATTATGAAGAAGTAAAGAACTAGAAATAAAATCATAATGAATCCATGGAATTGTATTTTCATGGATTTTTTTGTTTTCGTTTCGTTACCTTGACTGCAATCATTATCTTCATACCAAAATTTGAAAAAATAAATTAAGACAATAGCGTTAATTAACCGGTTAAATATATTTGATTTTGAATCATTTATGTTTTCCAAATTCAAAATAAATTATGAATTTAAAACAATTTTTCACTAAGTATTGGCCTCATTTTGCCATTGTTGCTTTAATGACCGTGATAACTTGTAGTTATTTCAGTTTACAGTTTTCAGACTATGGATTGAAACAACACGATATCGAACAATTCAGTGGTGCAGCGCATGAGATTGCTGATTACAGAGAAAAAACAGGTGAAGAGACTTTGTGGACCAATTCCATGTTTGGTGGAATGCCATCGATTCAGATTTCAGTTGTGTATGCAGGGAATTTTATCAAAAGTGGTTTAGATCAATTTTTGACTTTGTTGCCTCCTCCAGCAGGAATCACTTTGCTTTATATGCTAGGGTTCTATGTATTGGCAATTTGTTTACGAATCAATCCTTGGGTAGGATTTTTGGGTGCAATTGCATTTGGATTTGCAAGTTATGATATCATTATCATTCAAGCAGGGCACAACACAAAGGCTTTGGCAGTAGCATTTATGGCTCCTGTTGTTGGAAGTTTTTTCCTAGCTTACCAGCGGAATATAAAATGGGGCGCCATACTTTCAGCACTTTTTATGACATTGGAAATGTCCGTCAATCACTTGCAAGTCACTTACTATTTAGGAATTTTATTGATTGGATTGGGATTAGCACTTTTTGTAGATGCTTTTTTAAAGAAAAATTTCAAGCATTTTTTCATTGCAACTGCAGGAATTATTGGTGCATACGCGCTAGCTTTGATGATTAACTACGGAAATATCGCGCTAACAAATGATTATGCAACGCATTCTATTCGTGGAGCCAACGATATTACAATGAACCCTGATGGAACTTCGAATAAATCCAATGCCACAACAGGTTTAGACAAAGATTATGTAACGCAATATAGTAATGGAATTGATGAATCTTTTACTATTCTTTCTCCATACATCAAAGGCTCAGCGCCTGGTGCCATTGCAAACACGCACTTTTCAGAGCAAGTTGAAAACATGGATTTATCAAGCGCTGAAATCAACGATTTGTTGAATAGCAGTCCTTCTTATTGGGGAGATCAACCACAAGTTTCTGGTCCAGCATACATTGGAATTATCGTCATTTTCTTAGCGCTTTTAGGATTGGTTTTCTTGAAAACACCAGTAAAATGGGCAATTTTAGGAGTTACATTATTAGCACTTGCACTTTCTTGGGGTAAAAACTTCATGGGATTGACAGATTTCTTCTTAGATAATGTGCCTGGATACAACAAATTCAGAGCGCCAACGATTATCATTGTGGTAGTAGAATTATGTCTTCCAATTTTAGGTGTTCTATTTTTGAACTTGCTATACAAAGAAAAAGAAGCACTGAAAGAGAAAAAGAAATTGTTTTTGATTACTTCAGCAGTGATGTTTATTTTCTTATTAGGAATGAAATTCGTTGGTTTAGGCGATGGTTATACTTCTAAAGCTGAAAAAGATCAAATGGCGAATTTACCTGCTTACATGAGAAATCAGGTGATGAGTTTGACTCCTGAGCAAATGGCACAGTATCAAATCGATCCCAAAAATACGGCACAAGTGAATGCATTTATAGATGCGCAAGTTCAGCCAGCACAAAAGCGTTTTGAGAATTTACAAGTTGCTAGAAAAGGAATTTTTGATTCTAGCATGAATCGCTCTATTCTATTTTTGGTCTTGGCTATTGGAGCAATTGCCATTTTCTTTTACACCCAATTGCCAAATGAAGTTCCAGTGATAATATTGGCTTTCTTCATCTTAATGGATTTAGTTCCAGTCGATAGAAATTATCTAGGCTCTCAAGAGGAAGGTTCTGGATATAAATATTGGGATGATAAAGCAAAAATATTGTATCCCATTGCTGAAACGCCTGCAGATTTGACAATTTTAGACAATGAATTGGCTGAAAGTCCAGCATTGAAAGCAAAAGTTGATGCAGGATTAAGAGAAGGAAAAGCGAAAGCTGACGAATTAGGATATGAAGGTGAGGACAGAAGACGCGTTGAAAATGCTTACAAATTTGCCGCTTTAAATAGAAATACAAATTTCAGGGTTTTTGACTTGAGTGGCGGTTTCAATAGTTCAAATGCAGCCTATTTCCACAAATCTTTGGGTGGTTATCACGGAGCGAAATTGAGAAATATTCAAAATGTTTTTGATTATCATTTGATGAAAATGAATAACAAAGTTTACGACATGTTGAATGTGAAATATTTCATGCAGCAGGATAAACAGGGAATTGTATCAACTAATCCAAATCCAACCGCTTTAGGAAATGCTTGGATGGTTAGAAAAATTGCCACTTTTGCTACACCTGATGACGAAATCAGGGCTCTGGGAAATCAATTTGATTTGAAGAATATTGGAATTGGAAGTTTATTGGTCAACAAAGCACCAATCAAAAATGGAAAAGCGTATGGTTCTGAAGAAATCAACTATGTTTTGCAAGGCGATACAATTGAAGTTCGTCTACAAAATGGTTTGCCAGAAGGTGTGAAAGCTTGTTTTGTGATGGATGTAAACGGTAAAACCAATTGGATCATGGCTTCTGCATTACAATTAGACACAGCAAAATCTTTCTTGAAAATGGTTGAAATGTCGATCTCAGATGAATTCAAACCAAATGAAGAAGCAGTAATGTTGAAATCAGAAGCGCAAAAATTGTCTTCTTTGACTTATTCAGGAGAAGGAACGATTCAAATGACTTCTTATGCTCCGAATAAAATCACTTATCAATCTAATAGTAGCAGCAAGCAATTTGCAGTTTTCTCTGAAGTTTATTACCCAGAAGGTTGGACTGCAACTGTCAACGGAAAAGAAGTTGAAATTCGCAAAACAAACTATTTGTTGAGAGGAATTGAACTTCCAGCTGGAAATAACAAAATCGTGTTTAGTTTCAATTTACCGAAATTTGATAAGTCAAATACCTATGCTAGAATCGGTGGAATTATCATCGTCTTATTATTGGTTGGTGGTGTTGTGACAGATTATATGAAGAAAAGAAAAGCGAAAGCGTAAAAGCTTTCAATTTATTTCAATCCCAATATTGTTTCAGTATTGGGATTTTTTTTGCGTATTAAAACTATATTTGTCTAAAACGAACGAAAATTTTCAAATTATGCAAAGCAAAGCAGCAACCGTTGACGCTTACATGGAAGAATTACCAGAAGACAGAAAAGAGGCAATGAAAAAATTAAGGGCGGTCATTCTGGAAAATATTCCTGATGGATTTCAAGAAACAATGAGTTACGGAATGATTGGATATGTTGTGCCACACAGCACTTATCCAGCTGGTTATCATTGTACGCCAGCTTTGCCCTTGCCTTTTACAAATTTGGCGTCGCAAAAAAACAATATTGCTTTGTATCACATGGGAATTTACGGAAGTCCTGAATTATTAGCTTGGTTTCAAGAAGAATATCCAAAACACACCAAAGCCAAACTAGACATGGGAAAAAGCTGTATGCGATTCAAAAAAATGGACCAAATTCCTTACGATTTAATTGCTGAATTGATGCGCAAAATGACAGTTCAACAATGGATTGATCAATATGAATCGCTTTATTTGAAAAGAAAGTAGTTTTTTTTTATTAGCGAATCGAAGAAATCGCGTATCCGATAAAACACAGTATCAGCAAGATTAAAACACTTCCCCAATAATATCGAAAATGGGTGTGACTGCTGTTATTTTCTCTCAAACTGACAACGATATCTTGCTCAAAACCATCAAGTGTGTTGTTCGTCAATACCTTCAATTCTTTTCTAACAGAACACGAACTGCAAGTCCAATAAACAATTTTGCGCATCGGAAAAAGTGGCAATCCAAACAACGAAAAATAAGTTTGGTACAATTGAAATTGCTTCTCTGATTCTTTTTTGCAAACGCGACATGTAGAACTTACCTTTTCAGGGTAGGTTGCTACATATCTATAGTTTGTGTTCATTTTATTGAAATAAATGTCCGTAAAATGCTTTTAGCTCATTGCCTTTGTCTTTTCCTTTGATGACACAAGCTGACCAATTCATTTTAGATTTTCCAAAACGGAAGTTGAAGGTACTGAAGAATTTATTCAATTTAAACCAAACTTTTTCCGAAATCTTGTGCACGTTTTTTGGTTCGCCTTCCAATAATTCAATGAAAGTATTTTCCAAACTTTCAACTGATTCTGCTTCCGCAAGTAATTTGGCGCAACCCTCTTCAACTGAACTATCTGCAAAATATTGGTGTGTTTTGAAAGTTGTCACCAAATAATAAAAACCGACAGATTTTTTCGGGATGATGAAAACATAATTTTTTGTTCCAATAAAAACACCATCCACTTGTTTCAATGGCGATTCTGAGGACATCATTTTGATATCGTTGTAAAATAAGTAATCGATTCCTTGTTGCATAATATCTTAAATTGAATAATTATCTCAAAAATAACATTTTCAATTTAAAACCGATGACTTTAGCCAAAAAGTGAGCGCGAAGCACCGACTTAGTCAATCTTCTAAAAATCCAATAATCTGAAATTCTAAAAAAGCTCTTGCAATTCTCGTTTCAAAAATTCTATCGTGATTTCTGTAGGTAATTGTCCGACTTCAGCTGTAACTTCGAAAATCTTTGCGCTTAGATCTAGTGCCATAGAAACATCCGACATTTGTCCGCCAGCGATATTGATGATTTTAATGGTTTCTTCTTTAGAATTTCGAACCATTTCCCAAGCTTTTGGTGAGATAAAAATTTGTTGAGCCACATTGTGGTCGTATTCTTCTCTAATAGCTTTCAATAATTCAGCTTGCATCATTTTGGCAGGTAAACCAGGATTGTGTAATCTCATCACCAAAGAATTAGGTGAAATTCTTTCCATCAGCAAAACAGCCCTTTGATAAGCCTCTACCCTATTCGGCAAGAAAAAAGATTGTCGCTCTTTCTTCAATTCAATTTGCATATTTCTCAAATCCTTTTCACTTTGTTTTCTTAAAAATAGAACGACAGTGAATAAAACTGCACCTGCAGGCAATACAATCAATGCAATTTGTGCTAAAATTTCCATGGCTTTTTCTTTATGTTACAAAGTTAAAATTCAATTTCAATGAAAAGTAACAGGAATGAGAAAAAAAAGAATCTTTTCCCAATCCTGTTTTGAATCTACTAGTCTTCGTGTACATAATGTTCATATTCACCATAGCGATTGATAAAACCGCTGTCTTTGATATCTTCTGAACGCACAATGGTATTTCTGAATTGTACCGATTTTCCGGCAGGAATGGCAATTTTCAACATCACAGTTTGACCTCTGATCTTATCTTTCACAGAATAAGAATAATTCGGTGATATTTTTAAGTGATGATTCTCGAGCGAAATAATGTGTTTAATATTTTTACTTCGTTGATTTGCAATTGAATTCGTTTTTCCAAAAGCGCTATATTCCACATAAACATGAAACAAAGAATCTTCAGAAAGTGCGTAATTGATACTTATTCCCGATTGAATAATTTCATTTTCTAAAATTTGAAAGCCTTCAAAGTCAAAATCTTCGTCATTGTGTATATTGTCTGGAATATTTTTATTTAAAATTTCAACTGTCAACACATTGGTTGAATCAGGTCCAATAACTTGTTCAAATTCTCCTCGATTAGTAAAATCAGCACCAGTTTGACTTCCTTCCAAAATAATTATTCCAATTCCGACAAAAGCAACAATAAAAAGTGCAATTTTCACAATTTTGATCCATTTTGATTCTAGGCGAAAAATCAATTTTGCTCCTTGAATAAACATAAGTGAAACAATACCAAGTCCAGCTACCAAAATTCCAATCCATAGGTAAAAAGCACTTGATTTATTAACAATAAACAGCTCGCAAAACTGATTGAAATTCAATTGAAAACCGTTTTTTTCTATGTGCAAAACTTCCCAATCAACGAAAGTAAAAGTTAATAATCCGATTAATAAAATACTACCGAAAACAAGAAATGCTGCGCCGATAATTTTGGTAAAAAACGAACTCAAATGTGTGATTTTTTGTCGCAATGGACTGTCTTTGTCTGAAATTTCTCTTTCGAATTTTTTGGATGATTTGGAGAATCTATAGGTCGCTTCTTGAAATTCTTCCTTCAAATTCTCTAAATTGATTGGTTTTCCCTGCATTTGCAAACGATCGATGTTGGTTTTTGCACTCAGCACGATAAACCACATGATGATGTAAAATGGAATAATAAAACCACCTGCGAATCCTAAAAGGATAAAAATAATCCTCAAAACAACTGTATCTATTTTAAAATAAGCAGCTAAACCTGAGCATACTCCAGCAATCACAGAATTTTCAGTGTCTCGAAACAATCGTCTTTCTTTTTTGCTGAATTTTTTTTCCGAACTTTTTTCATTCGTTTTATCCTCTTTTTCACCAGCTATCTCATCTTCTAAAAAATCTTCTGGCTGTCCCAAAGTATTGATGATTGTTGACATTTCCTCAAAAGTAACAACTTGCTTTTTTTCTGATAAATAGGCAGTTGCAAGTTCTGCGATTCTTAATTCAACATCTTCACAAATCTCTTTTCTATCCGGAGAATTCCTTAGCGAATCATTTAATCTATCCAAATAATTTTTCACCAATTCATAGGCGTCTTCTTCCACCAAAAAATTAGAACCTAACAAGTGAATACTGATTGTCTTTTTCATAATCTTAATTTTTAACAATTTTATTTACAGCCATTTGTAATTCATCCCAAGTAGCATCTAATTCCTCTAAAAAAGCTTTTCCAATTTTGGTCAAAGAATAATATTTTCTGGGCGGACCAGCATTTGATTCTTCCCAACGATATGTAAGCAATTCCTCATTTTTCAATCTTGTCAACAATGGATAAAGCGTCCCTTCAACCACAATCAATTTCGCTGATTTCAACGTTTCAATAATCTCAGAGGGATAAGCTTCCTTATTTTTCAAAATAGATAAAATGCAAAACTCCAAAATTCCTTTGCGCATTTGGGCTTTGGTATTTTCTAAACTCATAATTTCTCGTTTTGTTAAACAAAGATATATATAATAAATGGTATTATGTATTACATAGTACTAAATATTTTTAGACAAACAAAACTTTAAACACATAAATAACTGTTAATTAATTATATATGAATGATATTTTTTTTATAAAAAATTAAATAATAGCAAATCAATGAATGATATTCATCAATTTAAATAAGGAAATATTGAAAATTGGGTTCTATTCTGCTACCTCACTCCACATTTTCGACAACGCATCGATATCTGCACCGATAGATTTGCCAACAAAAAGTGCCATTGACATCATTTGGATAGAAAATTCGGCAATTTCTTTCTTCGTGGTGAACTTATCAATCTGAAATTGTGCTTGTTCTTGTAATAACAATTCGTGAGCTGCAATAAAACTCTTAGGATTTTTGCTATCGAACTGAATCGCTGGTAGAATCAGATAATCAAGCCACTTCTCGTCTATTCTTTTTGCGATCAAGCCTGGAGATTCCACTCCTACTTTTTGCCACTCCTGTCGAATATAAACGTCAAAAGTTGAATCCAAACCCGTATCAAGTAATAACATTAACGCAATTTCCGCTAAGTTTTGCATCAATTCTAAATATGCGTCTTGAGCGTGCTCAAAAAGTTCTGTTTGCTGTCCAATTAGATAATCTGCAACAGTAACTTGCGGTAAATCTTCTACTTCAGGGCATCCATTCAAACAAGGAAAAGTTTGACCTTGGAAAATATAGTGTATCGTTTCATTTTGAATTTGTCGTCCAATCGGAAACAGACGACAAGCCAAAGGTCTACCATCGTGTAAAGAACAACCAAAATTGGCGATGTACTGACTACAAGCTGATTTTCCACGATGATCTTTTTCTCCATTAAATTTGAGCAGAATTCCATTCCAATCGCAATATAAATCTCGAAATTCACGGGCAGAAATTTGTTTTTCAAACGCCAAACGATGCAATTCCCATGGATTTAACATCACTTGATTTCCATGGCAACAGGTGCCTTTGCGTGAACAAGTAAGAGGTAGTTTATCGCTTAATCTTAGTAAAGTATTCAAATGAAATAAAGACTTAATAATCAATAAAATATTAATAGAGATAATCAAATTGAGCTTCTTACTTCTTTCTCAACTCAAGAAAATCAACCATTTTTTCATTTTCAATCAGCACATGCAAATCGTAATGAATTATTTTCCATGATTTTTTGACTTTAACCAAGATTCCTGTAGCTCTGCAACCGTCCATCCATGTGTCTAATTCTTCATCAAACCACGCTGTTTTTCCATCCATGGAGAAATTCCATTTTCTGTTTTTGGGTTTAAAATCCCATGCTTTTCCTTTATCGAAATATGGTTTCGAGAATGTTGCAAAATCTGATTTGTTCCAGCGCTCATTGGGTGCCGTTCCAATGAAAATAAAGCCATCATCCATAAAATCAAAATACGCTTTAAAATCATTGGTTGAAGCAGATACATGCCATTGATCTACTAATTTATCCAATTCTGTTTTATTTGGTTTTCCCAAAATAAACAATGAAAGCATTAAAATGAGTGATTTTAAAACCATATTTTTTATAATTAAAAAGGCTGATTCGTGATGAACCAGCCTTTAAAAATAAACTATTTATTTGTTATTTTTTAGATTTCTCTAAAGCAATACATTTTTTAACTGCAGCATTAACATCAACTACAGATCCTGTAACACTTAAAGTCGCGAAATCAACTTTATCTTCTGTACCTGGTTTCATCTGTTGTGTTCCTTTGTAAGATTTTGCTGTTGTCAAAATAACACTTTTGATTTCATTCATTGTCAAACTTGGGAAATATGATTTCAACAAAGCAGCAACACCTGCAACCATCGGAGCAGCCATCGAAGTACCGTTCAATTTTTTGTAAGCACTTTGTGGTACTGAATTGTAAATATCATGACCTGGAGCAAAAACATCTACTTTAGTTTGACCATAATTAGAAAAATCAGCTGGTAATTTTTCTTTCGGGAAACGTGTAGAAGCACCAATTGTCAAAAATAAATCCAATTTTTCTTTTTGGAAAGAATACATAGAAGTTGGGTAGTTGTCATTCACATCGACATCTGCATTGTCATTTCCAGCGGCATGAACCAATAATACACCCTTAGAATCAGCATATTTAAAAGCTTCGTATACTTCTTTTTGGTTTGGAGAATATCCTTTTCCAAAAGACATATTGATTACTTGCGCACCATTATCAACGGCATAACGAATAGCCAAAGCAATGTCTTTGTCAGCTTCGTCTCCATCTGGAACAGCTCTAACAGACATCAACAACACATCGTTTGCAACACCGTCACCACCAAGATTATTTCCTCTAACAGCACCTATAATTCCACCAACGTGAGTACCATGCAAAGCATCAGGACCTTCAACGTCGTTGTTTCCGTATTTCACATCGTTGAAATCATATGGATTGTCTCCAATAAATTGACGATCATCATAATCTGCATTCAAATTATAGTCAATCATTCCTTTAATTTGATCTAACTGCTCTTTGATAACTTCTTCGGTCAATTCTCCAGACACCATCGCCAATGCAACCGCTTTGATTTGAACCATTTGTTCATTATCTGGTTTCCAAGCTTCCAAATCTTTTTTAGTGTATTCCGTTTTACCAAGTGCATTTGAGACCATTCCTGGAACCATTTGCAAAATCATTGGAAGTTGCTCTAATTGAGGCAAATATTCAGAATATTTATCTTTATCTTCAGTAATTTCTTTTTTTACTTTTTGAAATAAATCATATTCTGCTTTGTCCTCAGCTGAAACTTTTGAAGCGTCCATATTTTCATATTTCCCTTTCAGTTTCGCGTAGATTCTAGTTTTTTCAAGTCTTGCATGGTTTTGATTTGCACCACCAGCACTTCCTAAAAAATTCCATCCGTGAATATCATCGATGTAACCATTTTTGTCATCATCTATTCCGTTTCCAGCAATTTCTTTTGTGTTTGTCCAAATTTTACCTTTCAAATCTTCATGTTCAATATCGATTCCAGAATCAATCACAGCCACAATAACAGTGGTAGATTTTTTCTTTTTTAAAGATTTGTACGCTTTTTCAGTTTGCATCCCTGAACCGCCACCATTGTACCAATTCAAAACATCTTTATCAACTTGACCAAAAACGACACTTGAAAAACCAAATGCGAAAAAGGAAAAGGACAATCTAACTACTAATTTTTTCATATATTTTACTTTGAATCTATTGTAGATTACAATTTCTATTTCTGCAACAAATATCAATAAAAAAATGAGATAATTTAAATTAATGTACTTTTTGGTTGATATCAATAGAATTTTGGTGAGAAATATGGATAAATGGTAATTTAAAATAGCACTTTGATAAAAACATTTTGCTTTTTATCCCTTTCATTCATTTGAATCGGAAATTAATTTATATTTACATAATCTTTAAAAATAAATAGATGAATTCTAAATTCTTACTTTTGATTTGTTTGTTTGTAGCGCAATTGTCATACGCTCAAACTGAAAATTTTAGATTTAAACAATTGCTTGTAAATGATCCAAATACACCTGTTTGTTTTGCCATTCAAAATGATGACAAATCAGTTTTGGATTACCTTCTCAAAGCAGATGTCAAAGTAAAATACATCACTAAAGAGTGGATTTATGTGACTATGTCTCCGTTAAGCATTGCAAAAGCTAAAAATTCAGGTAAAATCAATCATTTCTATTATGAATTTTCAAAGCCTGTCGCGCTAAACGATAATGATACTTCAAGAATGCATCACTCTGTGAATCAGGTCCACGCTGGCTCAAACGGCTTGCCTGCACCTTACACAGGAAAGGATGTCATTATTGGATATGTTGATCAAGGTTTGGATTTCAATCATTTGGATTTCAGAGATGCAAATGGCCATACACGCGTTTTGAGATATTGGGATCATACACTTCCAGTAGCTGCCAATACTCCGCAACCTTATGGATATGGACAAGCTTGGGATTCAACTGATATCGCCAATGGAATTTGTACTAGTGGAGAGACAACTACTGCGCATGGAACAACCGTTGCAGGTGCTGGTTCTGGAAATGGTTTAGCAAATGGCAAAAACAAGGGAATGGCACCAGATTCTAAAATCATTATTGTTGAATCCAATTTTAACTTACAAAACTGGACCTTAAGTATCGCTGATGCTTGTGACTATATTTTCAAAGTTGCTGATACTTTGGGATTACCTGCGGTGATTAATTTAAGTTTAGGTACTTATTTTGGTTCGCATGACGGCAATGATCCAGCATCCATCTTGATTGAATCATTGTTAGACGAACATCCAGGAAGAATTGTTGTCGCTGCAGCAGGAAACTCAGGAAATAAAGGAAAATACCATGCTCATGGCGTTGTGAATGGCGATACATCTTTTGTGTGGCTGAAAAACAATCCTTCTAGTCAAATCGCGCCAAATTCAGTTTATTTTGATCTTTGGGCAGACGAAAGTGAATTTCAAAATATTCAATATGCTTTTGGTACCGATAAACCAGCTCCGAATTATGGCTTAAGAGGCTATTCTCATTTCCATACAATCGCAGAAACTGTTAATTCACCGGTGCTTGACACAATTTACAATCCAACAGGACAAAAACTAGGAACAATTCAAGCTTATTCAGAAATTGTAAATGGAGTTTTTCACATGGAAGCGTTTATTATGAATATAGATTCCACAACTTATAATTTCCGTTTCGCTACAACTGGCACTGGTAGTTATGACATGTGGAGTGGAGCTTGGCAAGGTGTTAATGATTTTGTAACAGTAATTCCTACTGCAGCTCAAGTTCCTCAAATTGTAAATTACAATATGCCAGATACCTTGCAGACATTGGTTTCTTCATGGGTTTGTTCGGAAAAAGTAATCACCGTTGGAAACATGAGAAATCGTTTTTCTTACACTAACAACAACAATTCACCTTACGTTCCAACTGACTTGACTCCTCCTGGTAAATTGAGTGTAAATTCAAGTAAAGGTCCGTCAAGATTGGGAGTTATGAAACCTGATATCACTGCAGCTGGTGATGTGACGCTTTCCCCTGCCCCACTATGGTTGCTTGGAAATCCAGCATACAACGGTTTAATTGAATTGGGTGGAATGCATGCAGCTAACGGTGGAACTTCGATGGCTTCTCCAGTAATCGCTGGTATCGCAGCACTCTATTTAGAAAAATGTAATTCTTCAACTTATTCGGATTTTAAAAAGGATTTGACAAAAAATGCTACAACTGATGCTTTGACTGGAACAACTCCTAATTATGCTTATGGATACGGTAAAGCAAATGCATTAAATACTTTATTATACAACGCTGAAATTCAAGGTCCAAATTACTACTGCGGAACTCCATACAATTTAACTGCCGTCGCTGGAACAGTTGTTAATTCTGCTGATTGGTCGACAGGATTTTCAGGAAATCCAGTATTAGTTAATCAATCAGGTCAATTTACAGCAACGAATATTGTCTACAATGGAAATTGCATTACGCAAGCAATCATTGATATCCCGTTGGGTAATATTCCTTCAACACCAACAATTTCTGCAAACGGTAACATTTTGACTGCTTCAACTTCTCCAAATTACCAATGGTATTTAAATGGAAATATTTTGAATTCAGAAACTGCCCAAACTACAACGATTGTAAATGGTGGTGTTTATACTGTTTCAACAACTGGAACAAATGGGTGTGTTGTAACTTCTAATCCTTACAACTCATATTTAGGTGTTGAAATGACTGAGTTAGAAAATGTTTACGTTTATCCAAATCCAACTTCTGGAATCGTAAAAATTGACGGATTATTTAGCACCGACGCACTGAAAATGTATGACATGCAAGGAAAATCAATTCAAATAAATCCAACTAACAACAATGAAATCAACCTTTCAAACGTTGAAAATGGGGTGTATTTCCTAAGTATTATCAGAAACGAAAAACAATATTATTTTAAAATAATCAGAAATTGATTGTAAAACGTCTAGAACTTCTTATTTTTGGCGCAAATAAATTAAAAGAATGAATTTAACAGGGATAATTGCAATTTCAGGTCGTGCAGGCCTATACAAAGTAGTAGCTCAAGGAAAAAACAATTTAATTGTTGAATCTTTGGAAGATAAAAAACGTTTTCCAGCATATGCTTCTGACAGAATTTCAGCACTTGAAGATATCAGTATCTATGCATACGATGAGGATGTTGCTTTGAAAGTTATTTTTGATTCTATTTATTCTAAGGAAAATGCTGGAATGGCGCCTTCTCACAAAGAAGACAAAAATGTACTTGAAAATTATTTGTTAGAAATTCTACCTAATTACGATCAAGAAAGAGTTTATATCTCTGATATCAAAAAACTTTTTCAGTGGTACAATTTACTTCACAAAGCTGGCGAATTAAACAAAGCGGAAGAAGTGAAAGATACTGCTACTGAAACTGTTGAAACAACAGAAAAAGAAGCAACACCTGAAGCTAAAGAAAAGAAAGCTCCAGCAAAAAAAGCACCGGCAAAGAAAACGACTGAAAAACCAGCAACACCTAAAGTTACTGCAAAATCAGCCGGAACTAAAAAAGTTGCTGCACCTAAATCAGGAACAAGCAGAGGAAAATAATTAAATACTTACAAAATGTAAACGAGGATTGAAAATTGAGTTAGCTCTTTTACAATCCTCGTTTTTTTTTACTCAAAATCTAGATATGAATATTTCGGCTCCAGAAAGAAAATTTATTGCAAAAGACCTTTCTATCCAAACTTGGGAAGATATTGAATCCTATTTTATCGATCTAAAACAACGAGAAATCGTTACCAAAGAAGATTACATTTTGTGGTTGCAAAATCGAAGTGAACTTGATGCTGTACTAGAGGAAAATGCAGCATGGAGATACATCAAAATGACAATTGATACACGCGATCAAACTTTGACAGATGCATACACTTATTTTGTGACTGAAATTCAGCCAAAATTAGCTCCATTTGAAGATGAATTGAACCAAAAAATGCTACATTCTCCTTTCATGGAAACTTTGAAAGATGAAAAAGATTATTTCATTTATTTCAGAAGTGTTCAAAAGGAATTAGATCTTTTTAGAACAGAAAATATCGCTATCGAAGCAGAAATAAGCGAAGAATCACAACAATATGGCGCCATTTCAGCAGCCCAAATGATTGAGTTTGATGGTGAAAAAATGACCATGCAAAAAGCCTCAACTTTGCTCAAAGATTTGGATGAAAATATTCGTAAAAAAGCATTTTTATTGATCTCAGAGCGACGAGCACAAGACAATCAAGCACTTGATGAATTATTTTCCTCTTTGATTGCCAAAAGACATCAAATCGCTTTGAATGCCGGATTCAAAAACTTCCGAGATTACAAATTCCACGCGCTTGGAAGATTTGACTACACCAAAGAAGATTGTTTCGATTTTCACAATTCCATCAAAAAACACATTGTTCCGTTAGTGAAACAAATTCAACAAAAACAAGCTGATTTATTGGGGGTTGAAAAATTAAAACCTTGGAATTTAGAAGTTGATCCCTTAGGGAGAAAAGCACTAAAACCTTTCGGAAGTGGACAAGAATTATTGGAAGGTACTGTTAAAATGTTCGAAAACATTGATCCTTATTTCGCTGATTGTATTAAAACAATGGATGAAATGGGTCATTTGGATTTAGAATCGAAAGAAGGAAAATCACCTGGAGGTTACAACTATCCGCTTTATGAAATCGGTGTTCCATTTATTTTTATGAATGCTGTCGGAGCTTTGCGTGATTTGGTAACAATGGTGCATGAAGGTGGACATTCGATCCACTCGTTTTTATCTCGAGATTTAGCGCTTACAGGATTCAAAAACCTACCTTCAGAAGTAGCGGAATTAGCTTCAATGTCGATGGAATTACTAAGTATGGATCAATGGGAAATCTTTTTTGACGATGCTGAAGATTTGAAAAGAGCAAAAATTGAGCAATTAGAAACGATTCTGAAAATTCTACCTTGGGTGGCAACGATTGATGAATTTCAACATTGGATTTATGAAAGCCCGACTCATTCTGTGGAAGAAAGACAAAATCAATGGGAAAAAATCTCTAAAGATTATGGAACAGGATTAGTTGATTGGACTGGCTATGAAGAATTTAAATCTAGATCTTGGCAACGACAATTACATTTATTTGAAGTGCCATTTTATTACATCGAATATGGAATCGCTCAGTTAGGCGCATTGGCGATTTGGAAGAACAGCAAAACTGATTTACCTAAAACTATTCAACAGTATAAAAATGCGCTTAAATTAGGTTATACCGAGCAAATTCCTGAAATTTATCAAACGGCTGGTATTGAATTTAATTTCTCTGAAAGATATATTCAAGATTTAGCACAATTTTTGAAAACAGAACTAGACAATTTACTTAATTAATAATGACCAAATGAAAAAATTCACTTTTATCTTATTTGCTGTAGCTGCTTTAGCTATTTCACTCAATTTCCGAATGATGGCAAATCCATTTTTAGGCAAATGGCAATTAAAATCCAAAATTGTTCAAAAACTCGAAAACGGAAAATTGCAAGAAGGATTCGAGAAAAACTACAAACCAAACAAAAAGATTTATGAGTTTATGGTAGACGATAAACTTACAGTCATTGAAGACAATGGAAAAACCAAAGAAAAGAAAAAATACTATGTAGAAGGAAATTCTATCTACATTGGAAAAGAAAAGACTGAAAAAAATCAGTACATCTACACCTTCAATATAGACAATACCGTAACGCTCAATCAAAAAAGAATCAAAACAAAAGAAGGAATTACGTTCGAAGACATTGAAATTCTAACTTTTGAGAAACTTCAATAATCAATTCAAGCCTTGCTTTTTGCAGGGCTTTTTTATTCCTCTTATTTAGATAAGTGAGTAAAAATTTCCAAATCACCTGTTGTAAATTCAACATGGCGTCTTGACATCATCGCTTTTGCCACTTCAATGGCTTTATCTAATTTAAATGGAACAAATCCAGCAGCGCCTCCCCAAACAAAAGAATCTATTACTTTGTCTGGAAAATCAGCACCATAAATATTCGCTGAAACCCCTACTACTGTTGCAGTATTGAACATCGTATTGATTCCCGATTTACTATGATCACCCATAATTAATCCCATAAATTGAACATCTGTTTTTTCAATTTTTCCAGTTTCGTACGAATATGCACTCACTTTGCTGTAATTATTTTTTAAGTTCGATGAATTTGTATCTGCACCTAAATTACACCATTCGCCAACTACAGAATTCCCTAAAAATCCATCATGTCCTTTATTTGAATAAGCCTGAAAAACAACATTGTTAACCTCTCCCCCTACTTTACAATGTGGACCAAGTGTGGTCGGTCCATAAACTTTCGTCGAGAGCTTTAATCCAGCGGATTCGCAAAGTGCCAAAGCGCCACGAACTGCCGATCCTTCCATTATTTCAGCATTTTTACCAATATAAATCGGTCCTTCTTTGACATTTAAAATACTAGCTTCAACTTGTGCTCCTTCCTCTAAAAAAACTAGATTTTTATCTCCGATAACAGTATTCGTTTCAGAAAGTGGTTGAGAAACTCTACCATTTGTGATTAAATCAAAATCTGACTTCAAAACCAAGCCGTTGTATTGGTAAATATCCCAACGATTTTCAAGAATAATCAAACTTCCCTCAAATTCAATTGTTTTTACTGCATTTGCGCCTTTTTTAACCAACCATTGATTTCCTTTACTCAAAACTTCTCCAGCATTCAAATTCAAAGATGCATCAACCATTTCTCTTGTTGGAATAACTGCTGCATTCACTATTAAATCCACATTTTCGATTGACCTAAACTTTGTAGTAAGATACTTTTCTGTAGCAAAAAATATTTCCGCATCAGGAAGAAGAAATTGCCACCTTTCGTCGTTGGTTAATATTCCCATGCGCATATTTCCGACTGGCCTAGTCAATGTCAATGGCGCAAAACGTAAGTGTAATTGATTGTCGTGCAATAGAATTTTCATGTCAAACTTTTAATGATTGAATTTCAGCAGGATTTCCTTTTTTAGATATTAGGTACAAACCTAAAAATGTAAATGTACCATTCAAAATAAGTATTTCATTTCCAAAAACATAACCACCAAACAACGCTTTTGAATTATGGTCTAATAAATAGCAAATTACTGGCGATAAAATACAGATAATTGGAACAAATGTATTGTTGATTGATCTCTTTGTAACTATTCCAAATGAAAATAGTCCAAGCAGCGGTCCATAAGTGTATGCTGCAATAATAAACACTAAATCAATGATACTCTTATCATTTTTCCATTTGAAGAAGAAAACCAAAAGCGTAAAAAGTATGGCAAATCCAATGTGAATTTTCTTTCTCAAACTATTTTTTTGTTCCTCGTTCATGTCTTTTCTTCTGTGAAAGCCTAAAATATCGATGCAAAAAGTAGATGTCAATGCAGTAATTGCGCCATCAACTGACGGAAAAAGCGCCGAAATCAATCCAATAATAAAAATTAAGAAAATACCTTGCGGTAAATGTTGTTGAATTATCGAAGGAAACATATCATCAGGAGCAAACTCCCAACCATTCTTTTTAGCGAAAACATATAAAATCCCTCCTAAAAGTAGAAACAAAGCATTGACAATCAATAGTACAAAACTAAAAGTAATGATGTTTTTTTGTGCGTCTTTCAATGTTTTTACACTGATATTTTTCTGCATCATTTCTTGATCAAGTCCAGTCATCGTAATTGTAATAAATGCACCGCCTAAAATATGTTTTAAAAAATGGTCTTTTTGATGAAAATCCGTACTCCAAAGTTTGGTCATATCACTGTTTTCCATATCTTTCCAGATTGTAGACCAATTCCAATGTAAAGCTTCTTTGATTGAAATGATACAGACAACTAAAGCCAAAAGCATGAAAAAAGTCTGTAACGTATCTGTCCAAACGATGGTTTTTACTCCTCCTTTGAAAGTGTAAATAATGATCATCATCATCGTCAGTACGGTAGTTAACCAAAATGGAATTCCTAATTCGTCCAACACAAAAATTTGCATCACATTGATAACCAAATACAATCTCACTGTAGCACCCAAAGATCTCGATAAAATAAAATATCCTGCACCCCATTTATAAGCAGTGAATCCGAGTCGATATTCTAAAAAGCGATAGATAGACGTTAAATTGTACTTATAATAAAGCGGAAGTAGTACATAGGCTACAACGAAATATCCAATAAAAAAACCAAGAACTAGCTGATAATAATAAAATCCTCCAGCACCAACCGAACCTGGAACGGAGATAAAAGTTACACCCGACAATGATGTTCCAATCATCCCAAAAGCAACTAAATACCACTTACTTTCCTTATTTCCAGAAAAAAAAGTTTCAGATGTTGCATTTTTTGACGTCAAATTTGCAATCAAAATTAGCACTGTAAAATAGGTGATTAAAACTGCTGCTATCAGTAATGGACTCATTTATTTTTTTTTGGAATACGAATATAGTTAATTTGCCTTGAAATTGATTTAAGATATTTTTTTTTAGTACTTTTGGTAAGAAATCAAAAATTTATTACTTTCGAAGCGATAAGTTTATTTAAAATAATTTGCTGAAACAAGTTAAGGAGTTAAATCTCCTTATTTTTAATTATATATGACGAATATTTTTGTTGCCAGATTGGACTATGGCGTTACTCAAGAAGAATTAAAAAGTGCTTTTGAGCAATTCGGTCAAGTGAATAAAGCTTCTTTAGCCACAGATAAAGAAACGGGTAAATCTAAAGGTTTTGCCTTTATTGAAATGGAAAACGATGAGGAAGCTCAAGAAGCTATTAAATCCTTAGACGGTTTGACCATGCATGGCAGAGAAATTGCAGTAAAACAAGCTGAAAGTAGAGAAGATAATCGACCAAAAAGAGATTTCTCAAATAACCCTAAAAAGGATTTTTCAACTGAAAGAAAACCGTTTGCTCGTTCAAATGATAAACCTTTGAATAACGAGTATAAAAAAGTTGATCCACCCGTTGCTTTCAATCCCTTTGTCGCACCTGAAAATATTAAAACTGAAGGTAGAAAAAAAGAAGCTCCATTGAGTAAAAAATCTGAATCAAAACCAAAAACGCACAAAATGGAAGCATACAAGAAAAGTGGCAAAAAACCACGCTTCGATTATGACGACGACGATGACTACTGAAATAAGAAAAAAAAGAGCTGAAAAGCTCTTTTTTTTGTCCCATTATGAAATAAAAAAAGACTGTTTAAAATAAACAGTCTTTAAAATTACATTTATTGATATTCAACAAATATAGGTGGTTGAAATTACTGAGTATATTTTCATATCAATAAAATTATACTTTTTGGCAGGGTTAATTTCAAATACAACCTAAAGGTCGGATTTTCCTGCTATTTAAAATAAAAATTCTTGTGAAATGGTAATCTTAGTTTCTAAAGTGTCGTTTTTAGACAAAAATCAAACAAATCACATAAAATATTCGTCTAGACTATTGAGTATTTCTTCCTTTTTATTCCTTGAAATAGGTATTATTTTATTTGAATGGAGTTTCAAAAAACCACCATCGCTTTTTTGATATTCCTCCACAAATTTTAAATTAACCAAAAAAGATTTGTGCGGCCGAATGAAAGATTTTTCATCTATCAGTTTATCTTCAAAATACCTCAAAGGTTTCGATATGGTCATTTGCTTGGCATCTTTAAAATACAATTTACAATAGGATCCATCTGCCTCAAAATAAATGATATTTTCTATCGAAATAAACTTCACACCATCAACTGTTGGAATTCCTATTTTTCTTTCCGTATTTTTCACCTGATTTAAAATAATTTCCCAAGCTTCCTTTTTTTGAGTTCCTTTTTGTTCTATTAAATTTTTAACAGCAACCACAAAAATATCTGGATCAATTGGTTTTAACAAATAATCAATAGCATGATATCTAAAGGCTTTGACTGCAAACTCATCAAAGGCAGTCGTAAATACAATTTTAGGAATGTAATTTTGCAACTGATCAATTAAATCAAAACCTGTTCCATCGCCCAATTTGATATCAAGAAACAAAATTTCAGGCTGTAATTGATTGACAATCTTCACCCCAGCTTCCACTGAGTCTGCTTCAGCTACACAGCGTACGGTAGGATAATACCTCTCTAAATATTTTTTTATTATTCTTCTTGCGTCAAATTCATCATCTATAATAACTGCGGTATGCATATGTAAATTAAATTAAAGGTAGATTTATAATTACTTTAGTTCCTGTTGTACCATCCTCATTTTCAATATCTATTGTTTCAATACTGAAATGAACTCGATGTTTTTTTTCAAATGCCATCAACCTTTCCTCTGTAATGGTTGTAGCAAATGAAACGTGATTTTTATTTGATTGTTGCATTGATTTTTTTCTTCCAATTCCATTATCCTTAATGGTGCACCTTATTTGATTTTCATCCACCGATTCTAATAAAATATCAATTTTACCCCCTGATTCAAGTGTTGAAAATCCATGAATTACAGAATTTTCAACAAAAGGCTGAATCAACATATTCGGGATTTTCTTGTTCAATTCATTGTTATTCAATTCTAGATGAATCGCATAATTGAATTTTTCTCTAAATCTCATCCTTTCCAAATCGAGATATTTCTCTAAAATATCAATTTCATTTTGAATCGAAATATTTGGTTCTCGTGAATTTGTCAAAGTCTGACGAATCAATTGTGAAAATGTAAGTAAATACTTTTCTGCTTTAATATTCTCTTCGAAAACCAAAAAACTTTGAATTGAATTCAATGCATTAAAAATAAAATGTGGATTCATTTGTGCTTGTAAAGCCCTTTGCTCTAATTGATTAATCTTACTATTCAATTGATGTTTCTTCTTAATTTGTTTAATTCGGAATCTAAAAATTAAGTAAACTATAATACCAAAGATTACCACTATCAAAAACAAAAATAAAGGCTTGTTGTAGAAATAATCTTCAATCGCAAAATACAAAATGTGTTGTGGCTTAGACCAAATTCCATCTTCATTTTGATACTTTACCTCCAAATTATATTTACCTGGAATCGGATTTATAAGCGCGATATCAGGAATTGAGGTCGTGATCCATTTGTTATTTTTATTAAATCGATATTTATACAAACCTGATTGTAGCGTTCTGTAGTTATCATTTCTAAATGAAATTTTTATTAATGATTGATTTGGACGTAGAACATTAAATTTTAATGGATTGAGCAAATGATTTGTAGATTCAAAATTTGTGATTGAAAATTTATTGAATTTATTATTCCGTCTGAATTGTGAAAGATTTATCACAGAAATTCCATTTTTAGTAGCAACATAAACCAAATGATTGTTTCGATATAAAGAAGTAATTTCGTTTGAACAAAGTCCATGAAAAATAGTAAATGATTCCACAATTAATCCCCCTTTTTTATCCAATCTAATATAATTCAACCCTTTACTTGTCCCAATCCAAATCCCATTTTCTTTGTCTAAATACAAAACATTTATGATGTTGCTCAATAAACCATCCTTGGTTGTTAGGGACTTAAAAATTTTTCCTTTATCAAAAAGATAAATCCCTTCTCCCCTTGTAGCCGCTACGCATTTACACTGTGGATGATAAATGAGATCAGAAACCCTTACTCTAAAAAGCGGTTCTTTCAAACCATTGTTAGACAGACGCTTGCCATCCAAGAAAAACAATCCTTTCAATGTTCCAACCCAAACCTTTTGTGAAGGATCAACCATGAGGGTTTGAATTTGGTTCTTTTTATCATGAGTGTTATCCAGACTATGATGATACAACTCCGTGATATTTCCTTTAAGATTTACCTTATAAATTCCTTGGTTTCCAAAATACATGTTTGGCGCTCTATAAAAGAAATCTGCTGACCAAACCCCGAAAATATTTTTAGAAAGTTTTCCAGAAATTAATTTTTGAGTATTAACTGTCGAAATATAAATTTCGTCCTGCGAATTGCCTAATACTGTGCGGAAATTGCTTTTTTTAAAATAATTAGAATATGATGGATAAAAGATATTTTGCCATTTCCCTGTTAAATAACCGATATAAATATTATCATCGATACCTGCAATACTACTAACTTCATCGTCAATTAATCCTTCATCCAAACTATAATTTTTAATAGCCATGGAAGGCGAATAAAAAATTCCTTTCTCAAGTGTTGAAAACCAATAACCTCCTTCATCATCCTTTATTATAGATGTAACTGAATATTTCTTTAAATAATTTGAATAAACTGATAGATTATTGACATCCGGAAAATGATAGACTCCCCCTTTTAATCTTCCAATCCATAAAGAATTATCGATAATTTTGATTGAGATTGCATCATCTATTTTTGCGTCTAGCTGATTGGTTTTCAAATTAAATAATTTTCCTTCCAGTAAAATCAAGTCTCCAGCCTTAGAACTAGAAACTGATATCCTACTATTTGCCATGATTGAAGATACCTCAACTAAATGTTGTCCGTTGTCATTAAAAACCTTAATTGCTTCTCCCTTTTTAATTACTTCAAGCGTCAATTTAAAAGTCCAGAAAATTTGATTATTCCTTTTTGTGATTGTCATCCCACTTTTTGGATACTCATCTAGAATTCGTCCTTTTTTATCAATGATGGTTAAACCATTAAATAACTCAGAAAAATAAATTGTTTCTTTGGAATCAACATATAAATTCTTATTTACTGCAATAAAACCCAGTCCGTTTTTCTCAATTAAATGGTTGTATTTATACTGAACTATTTTATTATTCTCAAAGTAACACAACTTAGAATTGTAAGTCAAAAACCAAATCCTGCCTTTAAAATCTTCATAGATTTTAAAAACAACATTATCTGTTAATCCTTGTGCTTTAGTAAATAACTTAAATTTATATCCATCAAACCGAACGACACCTCGATCCGTACAAATCCAAATAAATCCTTTTTTATCTTGATGTATATAGTATGTTTCAGAACTTGGTAATCCATCTTCAACGGTATAATGATGAAACTTAGGTTGTGGTTCAAGTAATTGAGCATGTGCAAAATTTACGCACAAAAAAGAAGTAAATAGTAAAAAAACTACAAAAGGTAATCTGCTATATATTTTTAAAATCAAATACTAATTCTATTTTTAAGAAGGCTACTTTACAAATGATCTAATCTTTATTTCGGTGGTAATTTCTGGAATATTTGCTGTAACTGTAACTGTTTTAATTATTTCATTTAATTGACCGGGATTAGGATGAAATCCAACAACAATATAATCTGATTTACCAGGCAAAATAGGTTTTTCTGGTTTGTGTGGAGTTGTACAACCGCAACTTGCTTTTACATCACTAATTATAAGTGGTTTTGATCCTGTATTTGTAACTTTAAATTTACATTCATTGTCTGTGTCTGATTTAACATTTCCAAAATCGTGAATCAACTTGTCAAACTCTAAAGTAGTAATATTTGCTTTTTCATCTGCCAATCTTTTTGCCTCTTGCTTATTGAATTCCTCTAAACTTGCTTTCAATTCTTCTTCAGATTGTCCTCCAGCAGCAATTAGTGATCTTCCATCACTTTTAGACTCCTTTTTATCACTTTGATTGCAAGAAAAAACGACTATTACCAAAGTCGTAAACAAAATTATTTTCTTCATAAAACTTTTATTTTTCAAAAATATAAAAAAATCAATATTTATCTAATCCTGCTTCATCATAAGCTTTACTTTCAATGGACTTGATAGCTGACTGAAGAATCTCATTAGTTTCATTATAAATTTGATAAAACTCCGTTGAACCCCACAAATCTTGAGCAATCATAGCTTTCAATCTTAACTTTATCAATTTTTCACTAACTAAATACTCTGCTTGATTAAATTTTAAATCTTCTTGCTCCTTCTTCACAAAGTCAAAAAATTCTTTCATAAAGGAATCATCACAAATAAAATTATTTTTAAATATTTCAAAATCAGGATTTTTTTGAAATATTTCATCTCGATGTTTGTCAACATACGTCAAGGTAAATGTATTAAAATGTCCACCTCGGGAAAGTGCCTTAAAATACTCAGTAATTTCTGTTGTATCTAAAGGAACAAAAACATCAGGCATGATTCCACCACCACCATAAACAGTTCTATTTTTGATTTTTGTGTTAAACTTCAAGGAATCAGGGAATTTTTTAATACTGTCTTTATTGGTAAATTCTCCTCTCAAATAGCGATCCATGTAATCATTTTTGTATGATTCTAAATCATCATAAGGTTTTTGAATAAATCTTCCACTTGGTGTAAAATACCTTGCAATGGTTAATCTAATTTCTGATCCGTCAGTCAATGAAATTGGTTTTTGAACCAATCCTTTTCCAAAAGTTCTTCGACCAACAATCAATCCTCTGTCCCAATCTTGAATAGCACCAGAAACTATCTCACTCGCTGAAGCTGAGTTTTCATTCGTCAACACAACTAATTTCCCACTTTCCCAAAGTCCTTTCAAACCAGCATTTAAATCCGTTCTAGGTTGATGTTTTCCTTCTGAATAAACAATTAATTTGTTGGAAGAAAGAAATTCATCACAAACATCTTTTGCAGTATACAATAAGCCTCCGCCGTTATCTTGCAAATCTAAAATCAAATTTAGCATCCCTTTTGACTTCAGAGTTCTCAAGCTATTTCTGATTTCTTCTGTTGTATTTCTAGAAAAACTTGTCAATTTAATATAACCAGTGGACGGAGTTACCATATAGGCACAATCTACAGAATTGACTGGTATATTGTCTCTTGTAATTATATAATCCAGCGACTTTTTATTTGATTTTCTTTTAATTTCAACTTTAACTTTAGATCCTAGTTCTCCCATCAATTTATCGCGAACATCTGCTGTTTTAAGTCCAATTCCAGCTACAGATTTCCCTTCTATTTTGATAATTTTATCTCCAGCCATTATCCCTAATTTCTCTGAAGGACCACCTGGAATAGTTGCTACAACCATTAAGGTATCTTTTAAAATTTGAAATCTAATTCCGATTCCTACAAAACTTCCATTAATTCGTTCATTTGCACTATTTACCTCCTCTTTTGAGATATAAACAGAATGAGGATCCAATTTTTCAAGCATGCCTTCGATAGCAGATTCTGTTAGTTTCTGCGTATTTACTTCATCTACATACAATTTACTAATATAAGTCAAAACCTCGTCAAATTTTTGAACTTCAGGCTTCGGAACTACTTGTGCGAAACTAGTTGTTACTTGTAAAAGTGTTATAAAAAATACAATATATCTCATTTTATTCTTCCTAAAAATACAGACTCCTAAATTAAACTAATAATCAATATAATTCATTGAACTTGCCCTGAAACATTAAAAAAATTGTTAATTACCACATTCAGGAACCAACTATTCTAATAAACATTGTTCTGTTCATCAAATTTTGTTTTAACGGGTAAAATAGATTTATAAATGTCTTTACTTAGTAGATAACAATCGACATTTAAATGAAAAAAATAAAATTAATTCTTTTAACATCATTTATTTTCTTAGGGCTTGATTCTAAGGCACAAATAAAAGAATTTGATAAACTAGAGATGTTATATTCTCAAGCTCACTATTCGCTTGTATACAGAAAAGCAAACCGAATTTTAGATAATCCAGAGTTTGATTATTCACAATTACCAAAATTCTACAAAAGTTTGGCCATTTTCCAACTTTGTCAAAATGATCAATATCTAAAAAAACACCCTGACCAATTAGAAGAAGCTAAAGATTTGTTTATTGCTGTTAAGAAGTCCAATGACGGCTTGAAAATATTTAATGCTCACATTTATGAGGTATCAGCACTTAAAAAAGATATTAGTTCATGGCTGGAGGATTTGAAAAGAAAGAATGACAAAAAGACTTTCGAAACAGTTCAGAATACTTTACGTTCACTCTTCGAAAATGTACCTGATATTGATGAAAAAAAACCTACAAACCCTATAAATATTGAAGTTGAAGGAGACTTATCAGAAAGTAAAGAAGTACGATCACAGCGGGAAGCAATCATAAATTTAGCAAAAAATCAAATTGGAGTACCCTATTTATGGGCAGGAAATGAACCTACAGGATTTGATTGTAGTGGTTTTACGAGCTACGTCATGAAAATAAACAACAAAACAATTCCAAGAAGAGCAATCGAACAATATGAAGCTTCAAAAAAAATTAAACAGAAAAATGTGCAACAAGGTGATCTAGTTTTTTTTGATAGTGGCTCAGGAATAAATCATGTAGGCATAATAGTTTCCGGAAAAGGTGAACCTTTGGTAATGATTCATGCAAGTTCAAGCAAAGGAATAACAATTACTGAAATTGAGAAAACAGATTATTGGTTAAAACGACTTTATGGCTTCGGAACGTTCGTCGAATAAATCAGCTATTTGCCCACAAAATATTTTTCGTCACCAAATACGCGAAAATTTACTGATCTTTAATTATAAGTCCATTAGTTAATTACATTAAAACACACTTAACTTAAAGGTTTAATTAACTTAAATTAAATAATTGATTTCCTGAGTTTTAAAAAATTATCTATTATTTAATCTGCAGTGTTTATTACTTTCTATATTATTTCTTAAGAAAGTATCGTATAATCGCACAAAAAAAAAGAACTCCGTCTAAATCATTGAAAAATAGATTGATACAAAAAAAGTCCCGCGAAACCGCAGGACTTTAAATTTATGAGTGAGTTCTAACCTTATTTTACTGAATTTGGCTTGAATTTAGCTTTAATTTTCAATTTCTTGTTGAAATCAATCAAAATTGGAGTTGCAACACATAATGAAGAATATGTTCCAATTAATACTCCGATCAACAATGCAAACAAGAATCCTTTAATTGCTGGTCCACCAAAAATGAACATGATCAATAATACAACAAACAAAATCATCGAAGTATTTACTGTTCTACTCAAAGTTGTGTTCAACGCGTGATTGATAACTGCACCATGATCTTCAGTTCCTTTATTTGAGTTCAAATCTTCACGAATCCTATCGAATACAATGACCGTATCGTTCATCGAATATCCAATTACAGTTAAGATTGCTGCGATAAATGCTTGATTTACATCCATATTGAAAGGCATAATACCATGAAGCAATGCGAAAATTGAAATCGTAAACATAACGTCATGCGCTAAACCAACAATCGCACCTATAGAATATTGCCATTGACCAAATCGTAATAAGATGTATGCGAAAATTGCAATTAATGCTAATCCGATTGCAACTGTTGATGATTTTAACATTTCCTGCGAAACGGAATTTGAAATCGTTCTTGATTCAGAAATTACAAAACTACCCATCGTAGCTTTACCCATTTCCAAACCTTGTCTCAATTTTTCTGTAACTTCTGCAGAAGCACCGTCATCAGATAATTTGTAGTTTGTTAAAATTTCAACGTTGTAATTATTGGATTTTGTTTTTGCCTCAACAGAAGCAACTCTTCCATTTTTCTCAACAAATACTTTCTCTAGGTTAGACTTGATTAATTCAATATCTGCTTCTTTCTCCAATTTAACAGAAATTGTTCTACCTCCTGTAAATTCAACACTTGGGTTTAAGCCTCTAGTAACCAGAGCGACAACACCTAAAATTGTTACTGAAATTGAGAAAATGTAGAAATATTTTCTTTTACCAATCCAATCAAAATGGAAATTATGAAATAAACCTTTTGACAAAGGTGTAGAAAGCGAAACAGGTTTTCCTTTATCAACCATTGATGTAATAATCAATTTAGAGATTATAATAGCAGAGAAAACTGACGTAAAAATTCCGACAATCAATGTTGTTGCAAAAGATGCAATCTCACCAGTACCGAAAGTTTTCAAAATTATCGCAACTAATAAGTGCGTTACATTTGCATCAATAATAGAAGGCAATGCTTTTGTAAAACCTGTAGAAACAGCAGACTTAATATCAGCACCTTTCGCTTGTTCCTCTCTGATTCTTTCAAAAATCAAAATGTTCGCATCGACCGCCGTACCAATTGTCAAGACGATACCTGCAATACCTGCTAAAGTTAACACAGCACCAAAAGATGCTAAACAACCAAAGATAAAAATTACGTTAATCGCCAAAGCAACATTTGCAACTAAACCAGCTTTTCCATAGTAGAAATACATGTAAACAAAAACCGCTAAGAAAGCAATCGCAAATGAAATCAAACCAGCTCTTGAATTCTCAGCACCAATTGTAGGTCCAACTTTAGATTGATCAACAATTACACAAGGTGCTGGAAGTGAACCACCGTTCAATAAACCAGATAAACTTTCTGCTTCTTCTCTTGAAAAGTTTCCAGAGATTTCTGTGTTTCCACCATTTATCGCAGAACGAACAACCGGAGCAGAATAAACAACATCATCCATTGTGATTGCTACGCTTCTACCTTTATTGTCATTTGTCATTTCAGCCCATCTTTCAGAACCTTCAGTTGTCATTGAAACATTTACAGTGATTGTACCATAAGTTTGATCAACACCTACATTTGCAGAGCTAACGTGACTACCACCAACCATCGCTTTACCATTTTCAGGTATTCTAATTGCAAACAATTGGTAAGTCAATTCTTTTCCTGCTCCATTAGTTTCAGGATTTGCTGACCACATAAATTTCAAATCTTCTGGGAAAAGTCTTTTGATGTCTTTTCTTCCAAGAATTTTATCAACTTTAGCTTTGTTATCAATTGATACTAAACCAATTGTTGCTCCGCCACCACCAGTAACCAAATCTAATAAAGCTTTGTCGTTTGTTTTGATTGGAGCAATTTCTTTTTCTTTTAGTTTCGAAGTGTCAATTGTTGAAGCAACACCTGTTGTGTCAGTCAACGTATCAGCTTCCATATCAAAAACGATTTCCTCTTGACGAGACAAACCATTTGCTTGAGTTAAATTTGATTGAATTTCTTCTTTGTTAAATGTCTCATAGAACTGCAAGTTTGCTGTAGACTTTAATTTCTTAACAACAGTAGCTTCATCTTGAACACCTGGAAGCTCAATGTAAATTCTGTTAGAAGAAAGATCTTTTTGGATATTAGGCTGAGCAACACCGAATTGGTTGATACGTTTACTCATAATTTGCTCGATACCATTCATAGAACCAGAAACTTTATCTCTGAATACTGAAAGTACTTTTGCATTTGTTGAGTTGTTGCTTAGTCCTTCGATTTCATCAAAATCTAATTCTTTTACTATTAAAGCATCAGGACCATTGTACTGTTTAAAATATTTCGCAAACAAATCAATAAAGTCACCTCCTTTTGATTGATGTTCTTTCAAAGCACCGTCAAAAGGCTTTTTGAATTTAGAATCTCTTTGATTTCTTGCATAACTTAAAATCAAATCTGGAACTGAAACCTCAAGAGTTACACTCATCCCTCCTACTAAATCCAAACCAAAAGCCAATGAACGAGATTTTACATCTTGGAAGTTAGATCCTAACACAGGATAAACAGGAGTTGTTGATTTTTCTTTCAAAACTTGATTTACAAACGCTGATTTCGCTAAATCTTGTGCTTCAGGTTGACTAAAATCAATTGTATCACCATTTGGAAGAATGGCGATATTATTATTGTTTTTTGCTTCAGCTCTTAAACTGTCAACTAAAAACAATGCTTCTTTTTCTGCTTTCTTCTCTTCAGAAGTTGTTACCCATGTAAATGAAAGCTGGTAAATACATACTATCGTTAATAATACGGTCAAAAACCAAAAAAATCCTTTGTTACGCATGATTGGTATTTCGTTAATTTATCTATTATAAGGTCGCAAATATAGAATTTCCGTTTGTCAATGTCAATTAAACCTTAAAAAAGGTTTCAAATAAGTTTTTAAAATAAGCTTAACAAATTCTGTTTTCTAAAAGTGAAACTTCATTTTTCCCTTGTATTTACTGCTATTTCAGACGAAAACTTAATTATTTTATCAGCAAAATTAGTCCAAGAATTTTCTTCATTCTCTTTCGCTAATTTTTGTTCAAATTGTGATTTTAACTGCATATTGAAATATTTTTCAATCGCTATTTTGATTTTATCTGAATCTGAAGAATCTACGATTAATCCATTTTCACCATTTTTTATTGTTTCTTTCAGTCCACCAACATCTGTTGCAATTAAAGGCAATTCAAAATGATGAGAAATTGCAGTGATTCCGCTTTGTGTAGCAGACTTATATGGCAAAATACATACATCAGCTGCTGAAAAATAATTCACTACTTCTTGATCAGAAATGTATTTTAAATGTAAAAAAATTCTGCTTTTATTTTTATTGATATTAATTTTAGCTTGATACTTATCAAAAGCACCATAACATTCACCGGCAATTAATAATTGGTAGTCATCACTTAACTGACCAAATGAATCTAATAAAACATCCAATCCCTTGTAATCTCTGATAATTCCAAAAAATAAAATTGTCTTTTTTTCTGTTTCTATCCCTAATTTATTTCTTGCATAATCATGACTAATCTTTTCTCCAAAGTGACTATAATTAGGGTGTTGCAATTTCAGAATTTTAGCGTTTGGTGCAATTTTTAATAAATCCTTTTCGACAATTTCAGAAAGAACCACAAAAGCGTCATGATTTTTTATAAAATAGCGATTGGCTGCATTGTCAAAAAATCGTTTTTCGTGAGGTATAATATTGTGCACGATTGCTATTTTAACAATATTAGAATTAATTCTTTTAGCAACATTCCCCATTGAAGGTCCGAAAAAAGTCATCCAATAATTTGAAATAAACAAAGTAGGTTGAAAATGATTAATTGCTTTTGCTGTTTTAGAAAATGAAATAGGATTAATGGAATCAAGTAATCTTTCACTTATGATTTCATCTGCAGTATCTTCTTCTTTAACGAATTGTGTTTCCCCAGGAAATAAGAATTGTGGATATTGTCTTTTGAAATTAAATGCTTTAACAACATTATTACTCTCGAAAGCTTTCAGTAAAGCACTGCTAAATTGCGCAATGCCCCCGCGAAAGGGATAAAAAGTGGAAAGTAATGCTATTTTCATAAATATTATTCTATTCCGTAGTTGGATACATTGTAATAATATTCTTCCCCTTTGATCGGTTTGGTTGAACCGAATTTAAACTCTAAATCTTTGTAATATTTTGAAATTAAACCAACATTTTTGGCATAAATCTCATATTTTTTTCTTGTCTCAATCAAGGTTTTAAAATCCTCTTCTTCAACAGTTAAAGTGTTTTTAAAATTGAGCGTGTTTATCGTTCGTTCCGCGTCGATTGAACTGTAATACGCATCTGTTTTTCCAGAATTATTAAATGCATTTATATCCCACACTTTTTCTAATGTTGGCATAAAAACAAGTTTTACTTTCCTTTGATTTTCTTCAACTAATTCTGCCCGGTCGTCCACGATTATTGCTGTCCAAATATCTGTTTCTTCCCACGGCAAAGAGCTGTTTTTTCGTTCAAAACGATGAAATTTTCGAGCTACTCTTCCGATATTGTCAATAATAGTGTCGCCAACTAAAGTCTTTAATTGATAATGAATAGTATCGTGCTTTTGTAAAAGTGAATCGTGAAACATGTATGTAACATCGTATTCAACAAAATAACCTTTTGTCAAACCAAAATATTCATACTTTTTATCGATAGAATCATCCGTTTTTTTGCAAGCAAAAACTACGAGAAGAAATAAACTAAGAAAAAATATTTTTTTAATCATTGAACTGAACATCAAATATTTGAAATCGAACAAACGACTTTCATGTATGTCGAACGATAAAATTAGAGAAAAGTTATGAAATTTGGTAAAATAAGTTTAAAAACAGAAAAATAATTACTCGTAGGGACTTACACCTTTTGATTTACATTCTTCAATCCACTTTTTCAATTCATCTCCTTCAATAAGAGAACCATATCGGTAATATTTTCTACCTATTTCTTTTCCTGTTTCGTCAAAAGCCATAAAATAACCATATCTGACTCCATATCGGTAATGCTCATGCATCATTGGTTGTCCATTAGTATGATTGTAGATACACAATCCATGTTTTTCGCCACTGAGATACTTACATTTTGATTTTATCACACCAGTATCGAAGTATTCTATTGCTTCACCATCCAACTTCCCTTCTTTATAATTGCAAACTTTAGCAATTTTTTGGGTTTTGTCTTCTGGATCTTCAGGAACGTAGAAAACAGTCATTTTGCCATTTAGAACTCCATTTTTATAGGTTTCTTTAAAACTCAATCGTCCAGAAGGTCCAAATTGTGTCCAAACGCTGTCTTTTTTTTGATTTAAGTATATACCAAAGGCCATCAAAACGCCATTGTCATGATACATGTAAGATTCTGATCGACCAGTTTTTTCATTGTGTTTGATGATTGCTTTAACCTTGGTGTTTGTATAATAATATGTAAACGTTCCAACTGGTTTGTCGTCTTTGAATTGCCCTTTATATTCAAAAACCAAACTATTTGGATATTGCTTTTCCCAAACGCCTTGTTTTCTTCCTTTTGCATCGACTTGATTTTTTTGCGCAAAGGATGTCGTCGAAAAAATCAAAAATGTAATCAAGAAAAAAATTATCTTTTGCTTTGCCATAAATCCATCAATTCTTTTAAACTCTCGACAGTCATATCTGCTTCAATTCCTATTGGTTCAACTGTTTTTATCCTGACAGTTTTCATGCCAAGATTTTTTCCAAATTTGATATCGGAGTCTGTATCTCCTACCATTATTGACTTTTCAAAATCAACACCCGGAAATTCTTTTTTTGCTAATAAAGCCATACCTGGGTTTGGTTTACGCAATGAATTCTCCTCAGATTTCAATTCTGGTGCAAAATAACAAGCTGAAATTTTACCTCCTTTAACAATAATTTGATCACACATATAATTGTGTATATCAAAAAGGTTACGCTCGGTCATTAGGCCTTTTGAAATTCCTTGTTGATTTGTAACTACAAAAACATGTTGAAAAACATTTGAAAAATAAGCAATTGACTGAGAAACAGCGGGCAAAAATTGAAATTCTTCAACTGATAAAATATAGCCGTTCATTTTTCGGACGTTTATTACTCCATCTCTATCTAAAAATAAAGACCAAGATTTATCAGCATGGAATAAACTCATTTTAAACTTCCTTTTCTATCAAATAATTGTTTCTAGTAGACGAATTTCGGCCTACAAGTTCTGCTAAAAATCCGGCAAGAAAAAATTGTACACCCATAATCATAGCAACAAGAGCAACAAAAAATTCAGTTCTTTGCGCTAATAATTTTGCGGTTTGATCGAAAAATAATTTATCAATGACCAAATAGAACGTAAAACCAAAACCAATTATAAACAAAAGTGTTCCGATCGCTCCAAAGAAATGCATTGGTTTCTTCCCAAATTTACCCATAAAAACGACTGAAAGTAAGTCTAATGGTCCATTTAAAAATCGATTTAAACCAAATTTTGTTGTACCGAACTTTCTGGCGCGATGTTCTACTACTTTTTCACCAATTTTTGAAAATCCAGCAAACTTAGCCAATGGTGGAATGTATCTATGCATGTCGCCGTAAATCTCGATACTTTTCACAACTTCAAATTTGTATGCTTTTAACCCACAATTGAAGTCATGTAAGTAAATTCCAGTTAATTTTCGTGCTGCCCAATTGTATAGTTTTGTTGGAATTGTTTTTGATAACGGATCATATCTTTTCTTTTTCCAGCCAGAAACCACATCAAATTCTTCTTCGACAATCATCTTATAAAGTGCAGGAATTTCATCTGGGCTATCTTGTAAATCAGCATCCATTGTAATTACCACTCTTCCTCGTGCCGCTTCGAATCCTTTTTGAAGCGCAGCGGATTTTCCGTAATTTCTTTGAAATTTTATTCCTCTTACAAAACGATTTTCTTGTTGTAAATTTTCAACCACGTTCCAAGAACCGTCCTTGCTTCCATCATCTATGAAAATCAATTCATAAGTTAGTTGATTGGAATCCATTACTTTGGAAATCCATTCATGTAATTCTGGCAAAGATTCAACTTCGTTGTATAATGGAACTACAATTGATATTTCGATCGGGTATGACAATTTTTCTAATTTTGATTAACAAAGATACATTTTCAAATTTAGCAAAACGTTCATTTGTTACAAATGCGTTAACAATTATTCTTTAATAACTCTATAAATTTCTTGTTCCGATTGGATAAAATATGTGCCAGACTGTAAGTTTGTTAGATCAATTTCAATTTTATCTGTCTGTTTATTAATATTTTGAATAATCTTACCATCGATTGAAGAAATAATCCAATTTGCTGATTTTTCAGTTTGAATAATGGTTACAAATCCATCACATGGAACAGGATAAATTAGATTTTTTGATTCAGTTTTTTCATCGATTGACAAAATATTTGACTCAGAAATACTAAACAAATCAATTCCCGCTTCAGTGATATTCACCGCTGGATCATCATCAGAAACTGTAATAATTAATTGCATATTTGCAGTTGGAGTTATAAAGTCAGAAACAGAAATACTTTTCGGCGTCCAATGAAAAAATGCTGCATCCTCTGAAGCCTGACTATCAATCAAAACAGTGGTTAAGCCATTCGATAATTTTATCTCCAAAGTATCATCAGGAGGAGGCAATGGACCGTGAAAATTGAAAAACCATCTTGTATAATTAAGATAAGGATTGGCAAAACTAGTTAAATCAAAAATCGGGGAATACAATGTAACTCGACCTTTGTCCACATCATCTGCATCAGGATTTAAACTAGCATCATTTCCAGTGACACAAGCAAAATCACCGCAATCAAATTGTGCATCATCTGCTGGAGCACTTAAAGTTGACGTTGGATTCGGATTTCCTCTCTCCCATTCACCAGAAGAAACTAATGAAGTTTTAGTAGCTGTCCAACCAAAATCAAATGTAAAATCATCATAAATACCTTTGTCCAGATGAATAATAATGTTTCCAGTTGCTTGATTTATTTCAATTTCATCACATAACGTAATGAATCCCCATTTACCACAAGTGACTTTGTAAATTTCACTGTAAAAAAGATCAAAATTGGACTCACCTAACCCATTTGCAACTTGTTCATGCGTGATTAATGTTGCTTCCAGTTTTATTTGTGCATCGAAGATAGGTTGTTCAGTACCAGTCTCCAAAACAGTTACTGTTAAAGGAAAAGGTGGAATAGGAATTAAATCAACATTGAGTTCTGTTACTTGTTCAGCTAGCAAATTTACACTAATCGTTTGTGGATAAAAAGCAACTTTTGAGAATGTAACGTTGTAATTTCCATCACCCATTATTCCAGTTTCATAATTCCCAGCGGATTTACTGATTTCAATCTGATCATCTCCTTCGATAGTTACAGAAACATTATTCAACGGAGTCAAATCAGACGCATTTCTGACCAAACCTTCTAGGTATGAAGCGTGTGTATAAGTTGGATTCAAAATATAAAGTCCTTCGGTAATATCAGTCGCTGCAATAATGCCAGAAGGAAAAAAAGGAAAAACACCCCAGCAACCGTCGAAATTGATTGTTTGACCTGGATAAGTATCAAAAAATCCTGTTTGAACCAGATTTGAAGGCCTCGTGACATCGTGAATCGTTATTCCGTCAGAATAATAGCTAGTAATTATAAAATTATCTCGAAAGTGCGTATTATGCGGAATTACTCCCTTTCCTGGACTGCTTTGAATTTTGTCTAATTGAACAATATTCTGTGGATCAGACAAATCATAAGACCCGATGAATGCTCCAGAAACTTCATCCGTTGTAAAACCAATATTTCCGTCTGTAGTCGTCCAAATATTATGAGAAAAATTATTATTGGTGTTTTTTGTTCCTAAAAGAACTGGATTTGATTTGTCTGTAACATCGACCATGCTGATAAATCCATCTGCAATATGCGCCAAATACATGGTATCATTGAGTACATATCCATCATGACAATACCAAGTATCAAAAGTTCCAACTTCAATTGGATGCAAAGGATCTGTATGAACATCTAGTATGATTACACCTCCGTTTCCTCTGTTAGAACCAAAAATGTAAGCATATCCAGCAGAATCAATAAACAAAGTGTGCGCAGCTGTCCATTCTGAACCGATTTCACCACTATAGAAACTTACATTTATTCCAGAAGGATCCGGCAAAGAAGTTAAATCCATAATCATCAAGCCGCTTTCTGCTTCTGTAGTTACGTAAGCATAATTATTCCACGAACTTAAATCTCTCCAAATTGATTCTGTTCCTGGTTGCCAAAAAACTTCTTGTGGATTAGCAGGATTTGAAATATTTACAATTGAAGTACCTTTTCTTGCGCCAACTAATACGTACTCATTGTTTAATTCGTCAACGTATCCCCAAACATCGTTCAAATACGTATCGTGAAGTTGTTGATAGTTGATATGAGAAACTGAATCAATATTTAATTGAGCTATTGAAAAAATAGGAGTAAAAATTAAACAAAACCAAATAAACTTAATCATGGAGTACTTTTGGTAGCTAATTTAAACAAAAAAGCGAGTAGATTTTTTCTAATTTTAAATTCAGCTGAAATTAAAGTATAAAAATAGCAGCAATTATAAAAATTAAGATGATTACAAGATATTGCCAAACATCTACAAAATATGGTGCATACTTTTTTATCGATTCAATAATACTTTTCATGTGCTAAAATTAGTGAATTTGACGAGAAAATTGATTTTTCATCAAATTCAAATAAATAATTTCAAAAATAATTAAATCTTTTTTTTGCGACTAAACACAATGAAATAAGCTCTTTCGAGATAAAACTTATTGATTTTAAAGTATTTTTCACAAATAAAAACATAATAAAATTCACTTAATACAAAGTTTATCCTTAATATTGTGTCATGAATAAAGGTATAGTAAAATTTTTTAATGAAACTAAAGGATTCGGTTTTATTAAAGAGGAAGATTCGAACAAAGAATATTTTGTTCACGTTTCAGGATTGGTTGATGAAATCAGAGAAAATGACGAGGTAACTTTCGAACTTCAAGAAGGAAAAAAAGGTTTAAATGCAGTAAACGTAAAACAAGCATAGTTTAACGAATATTATTTAATGACTTTTAGAGGTTGGATTTATCCAGCCTCTTTTTGTTTCCAGTAGTTTTTTAAGCGAAAAACGATAAAATTCGATGACAGCAAATTAATTTTCTCCAGCTATGTCTTTTTCAGTATGTTTTTTCTTTAATTCCGAAAGTTCTGCTTGCAACGCCAAAACTTCTTTTTGCTTTTCATTGTAATATTTGTATTCAAAAAGAGAAGAAATCAAATAACCAAGAGAGAGACAAACAACAATCAACAAAGTAACATACATTTTTAAACGAAAGAAAATAAACTCTACGTCAATTTCCTGCCAATTCACAATTGCGAATGTGATTACGAAAACACTCAAAATAATTGTGGCAATGAATTTTACTTTTTTCAAACCTGACAAACTTTCCCAATATTCTCCCATAATCACACTTTTAAAGTTTAATATTTCTTTTATTTTAAAGTTAGTCTAAATTATTGATTTTCCGAAACAATGTAGATATTTTGAGCAAATTTATAACTTACTCTAACTCTTCGATCATCCACTTCAATTTCAATTGAATCATCAAAATCTTGCTTTGAAATAATTTTCATTTGATTGTTTATTCCTAAGCCAATTTCAATTACATAATTCAAAAATGCTGCTGAATTGTCTTTGACAGCTACCATTTTGCAGTTCGAACCGATTTCAGCATCAAATAATAGCTTTTTTGATAACTGCACCATCTCCCCTTTTGAATTTGGAATCGGATCTCCGTGAGGATCAAAAGATGGAAAACCCAAAAACTTATCAAGCTTTTCTACCAATTTCGGTGATTGAATATGTTCCAATTGTTCTGCTACTTCATGGACTTCATCCCAAGTAAAATCTAGTTTTTGGTATAAAAAGGTCTCCCAAAGTCTATGCTTGCGAATTATTTGAAGTCCAGTTGTTTTCCCCAAATTAGTCAGGTAAATTTTTCCGTATTTCTCAAATTGAATGAATTCCTTTATCCTCAATTTTTTCAACATATCATTCACCGTGGAAGGCTTTACCTCCAAGCTTATCGCCAAATCATTTGTCCCAACTCCAGCTCCACTTGGAAGTTCCAACGACAACAAAAGCAATTGTTTAATATAATTTTCTTCAGTAATTGATAACATAATTCAAAAGTAGTTTATTATCGAATAGTAAACCGAAAAGTTGAAAGCAAAAAAAATCCTGGAGTTACCAGGATTTAATTTTAATATTCATCTTCGTTGAAAAGAAAATCATCTTTGGACGGATAATCTGGCCAAATTTCTTCGATGCTTTCATAAATATCACCTTCATCCTCTAAGTCTTGCAGATTTTCTACTACTTCTAAAGGAGAGCCATTGCGAATTGCGAAATCAATCAACTCATCTTTTGCTGCTGGCCAAGGTGCGTCCTCTAAATATGATGCTAATTCTAGTGTCCAATACATTTTTCTACTTTTAATGGGTTAATTTGGCGCAAAAATAATTTTATTTTCTTTACATGCAAGAGAAAGTATAAAATCTTTTTCAAATTTTGTGTATTATTCGCTAAAAACCTTGATTTAAAAGTTATTTCATTTCACACTTTGAATGACAATCTCTTTGTCAATATCAAAAACTAATGAAATTTTATTCTTTTTTTTCAATTTCAAATTTGAATCATAAATAACTTCTAAAGAATAATCATTCACTTGACTATGCTCCTCCCATTGATTTTCATACAATGCAAAGTTTACAATTCTAACTTTGTGAGTTCCTCGAGTAGATATAACGGTCACAGAATTTTTCTTCGATTGTTTTGCTACTGTTGATGTTGCCGCCAAAACATCATCAATGTAAACTTCTACTTTACTATCATGATCATAACCGTCAATAACACCTGTAAATTGCCAATCAATACTCAACTTAGATTTCCCCTGTCCAAATGAGGTAGCACTCACTAGCAAGAAAATTAGCATAAAAACATTCTTCATAATATACTTTTTTTTTGCTAAAATATAAAAAAATAAATTCCAACACATTGAGTGTCAAATAAAAAATTGAATTTCGGTCAAAATAGACAATCGAAACTCAAATAATCTATTTCTTTTGATTTGTAGAAATGTGTACCTTCACACATTAAAAATAAAATTTCGTGAAAATTTTTAGAGTAATTTCCATTCTAAGCGGACTATTCATTTGTATCATTCTCATGTCGATTTCATTGGGCTGGATAATTTTTTTTAGTACAATCAGTCCCTTGATGATTGGCTTTTTTCTTTTGGCATTTTCTACAGCAATAAATTTAAATCGATTTGAACAAACTGGTCTCAAATGGATTGCTTTTTCGCTAGCACTTATAGGTTTTTTAATTCTCCTGTTTGGAGTTTTTCAAATCATCCCATTGAAAAGTTTCTGGCACTACGGAATGGCAACGCTTTCCTCTTCACTATTAATTGGATTGTTCAGTCAAACGCAATTGATCACTCAATCAAATGGAAAATTTTATTATTTTAGTTTATTGATGACAATGATTCTGTTGATTATCATTGCCTTTATTGCTCTGAGGATTGAAAGTACGAATGTCTATTATTTCGGAAAAATAGTTTTGACCATCTTTTCGCTGTTCGTGATATTTGGCAGTATTATTAAGCTGAAAAAATCGAATTTATAGCATAATTAAGCGACTATTTCTTTTACACGACCAATTTCACCAGTTTCTAATCTGACTTTAATTCCATGTGGATGACTAGGAGAATTAGTTAAAATATCTTTTACAATACCTTCTGTTAAATATCCAGTTCGTTGGTCTTCTTTCAAAACAATTTTAACTTCTAGTCCGGATTTGATATTCTTTCTATTTCTATGTGGCATTTTAAAAATATTTAATTAAAATTAATATTTATTTACACTCAAGTGAAACAAAGTGAAAAATATCTTACAAAAACTTAATTTTATTTAAATAATTTTTAACTTTGTTTAAAAATAAATCAATTTTATATGATTCCAATTAAGAAATTACCGCTCAATTGCCCAAGTTGTGATTCCTTGCTGTCTGTAAATCGCATGCTTTGTAAGACATGTGATACAAACGTAGAAGGCTCGTATGAACTTCCATTGTTGGCGCAGCTAAATGGCGAAGAACAAAAATTTGTCATTTCCTTTCTTAAATCTAGTGGTAGCATCAAAGAAATGGCTAGTCAGATGGGAATGAGTTATCCGACAATGAGAAACATGCTTGATGATTTGATTGAAAAAGTTAAGAACCTTGAAAATAAATAAGATGATTCAAAAATTATTCAACCCATTTATCCAAATTGCTGGAGCAAAATCAGCAATTATTGGATTAGCATTTCTAATTTTAAGTGCCACTTTGGCTGCCTTTTTTAATACGAGATTCGACGGAATTTTAGATGCACATTATACTAAGCATCAAAGCTTTTACATTTCCTACTTGGATAATCTGATCAACATCATTGTATTAACTTCTGTTTTTTATGGATTTGGAGCTATTTTAACGAAAGGACGAACAAGATTTATAGACATTCTTGGTACGACGATGCTTTCACGATTTCCATTATTTATCATACCTCTCTTCAATATTCAAAACCAAAGTGGAATAATTGGTGAGAAAATCATTCAAAGTATTACTCAACCGAACGCAATACAACTCACACAATTTGAGTGGATTTATCTAATAATTAGTGGAATTATTTCTTTGCTTTTGACAATTTGGTTTATCGTTTTACTTTTCAAAGCCTATAAAATTTCGACAAATTTAAAGGGAGCCAATTTGATTGTCAGTTTTATTTTGGGAATTATTATTTCTGAAATTTTGTCTAAAATAATTATTTATCAATTATGAAAAATTTGACTTTAATCGTCGCTATTCTCGCGACATTTTCTTGCTACAGCCAACAATTTGAAGGAGATTGGACTGGAAAAATTCTTATCCAAGGATTTCCGTTGACACTTGATTATCATATTTCAAAAAATGAAAATGGATTTTCCGCCACCATGGACAGTCCAGATCAAAAATCATTTGGAAACAAGGTCAACGAGGTCATCGTAGTTGGAAATGAAATCAATTTGAATTTTCCAGATTTTAAAATATTCACAAAACTAAGATATCAAAATGATTCATTGATAGGTAATTATATTCAATATGGCAAAGATTACCCCCTAAAATTGTCAAGAAAAACGGGCGAATCCAAAGGAATTAATCGACCACAAGAGCCAAAAGCTCCTTTTGATTATCAAATTGAAGAAGTAAAATTTCGAAATGAAAAAGACCAGATAAATCTCGCTGGAACGATGACTTTTCCAAAAGGTGAAGGACCGTTTCCTACTGTAATTTTGGTGAGTGGTTCTGGAGTACAAAACCGAGACGAGGAGCTATTCAATCACAAGCCTTTTTGGGTAATTGCGGATTATTTCGCAAAAAATGGAATTGCGACATTGCGATATGACGATCGAGGAATTGCGCAATCAGAAGGGAATTTTGCTTCTTGCACCTCCCAAGATTTTGCTGAAGATGCAAAAGCAGGCATTGAATTTTTGAAAAAACACAAATTAGTAGACACCAACAAATTGGGAATCATCGGACACAGTGAAGGAGGAATGATAGCACCGATGATTGCTGCGGATGACAAATCAATCGACTTCATCATTTTACTTGCAGGACCAGGAATTCCAATTGATGAATTAATGGTATTGCAAAATAATGAGGTTTCAAAGGCAAATGGACTGTCAAAATCAATTATTGAACAGAATTCGACTCTCAATCAAAAATGTTATGCGATTATAAAGACAGAAAAAGATGTATCCAAAGCAAAATCAAAATTAAAAAAACTACTTTCGAAAAGTGAAATGTCAGAAATTGATGTTCATAACACCATCAATCTTATCACCTCCCCTTGGTTTAGGTATTTCATTCAATATGACCCAAAAATTGCTTTAGAAAAGGTTAAATGTCCTGTTTTTGCGCTCAATGGCGACAAAGATATACAAGTAACGGCGAAAGAAAATTTAGCAGGAATTGATGCTTCCTTAAAAAAAGCAGGTAATCCAAATTATGAAATAAAATTAGTAGAAAATAAGAACCATCTTTTCCAAACAACTGAAAAATTGGGCATTGACGAATATTTTGAAAATGAAGAAACCATAGCGCCAGATGTATTGAAATTGATGCTTGATTGGATTCAAAAAATCAAATAAATTCATTGACTTCAATCGAATAATTCTATATCTTTGGTCAAGTTAAAAAATCATCTTATGGTTAAAGAAGCAACATTCGGAGCAGGCTGTTTTTGGTGTATTGAAGCATGTTATAAAGATTTAGAAGGTGTCATTTCAGTCACTTCTGGATATTCAGGCGGAGTATTAGAAAATCCAACATACAAGCAAGTTTGTGAGGGAAATACTGGTCATGCAGAAATTGCAAGAATAGTTTATGATGACGAACGAATCTCATTTGATGAATTATTAGAAGTATTTTGGTTTGTACACGATCCAACGCAGTTAAATCGACAAGGAAATGACATTGGAACACAATACCGTTCTGTTATTTTTTACCACGATGATATCCAAAAGGAATTGGCAGAAAAATACAAACAAAAACTAACGGAAGACAAAGTTTGGGATAAACCAATGGTTACTTTAGTTGAACCTTTGATAAATTATTATCCTGCAGAAGATTATCACAATAATTATTTTGCTTTGAATCCTGAAAACCCATATTGCAATGCAGTTGTAAGGCCGAAAGTAGAGAAATTTAGAAAGGTTTTTTCTAGTCGATTGAAAGACTAATGTGAATTCGTTTCAATTTTTGGTTCCTTCCAAATTTCGCATGAAATAGATCTATGATCTGAAAAGACATCTTTTTGAACTTTGAAATTTGCAGAATGTAATTTTTTTGAATGAAAGATGTAGTCTATTCGTCCCGCAGGTACTTTTCCAGCATAGGTCACTCCTATCCCACTGGCAGAATTTCTAAATGCATCGATGTATTTACTGTAAAATGTATTATAGCAATACGATAATGGAGTATCATTGAAGTCGCCACACACGATTACCTCATAAGGACTTTGCTCCATGTGTTCAACCACTCGCTTAGCTTGATCTGCTCTTTTTGGAAAAGCGATTCTCAATTTATCAATCATCAAACGCGCAGTTGATTTCATTTCCCCTGCTTGTTCTTTGCCATCTCCAAACAAAGCATAATCATCTTTTTGGAATTTGATTGATTGCAAATGCACATTGTAAATCCTAAAGGTATCAGCGCCTTTTACTATATCTGCAAAGATGCAATAGTTGTTATCCTTATTTTCAGGATCATCAAAAATGACATCACCGCGTGCAATCATTGGATATTTTGAAAACATAGCGATTCCAAAGTTTTGTCTACCGCTTAATTTATGCGAATAACGTTCGTGAAAATAGGGCGTCTTCAACAATCCTGTAAGCGTATCTCTTGTAGGAAAAACGGTAGGTTTGTCTTGGTGATAAAACTCTTGAAAACAAACAACATCAGCTTCTGCTTCTTGCAAATACTTAAAAATGACATTTCTATTCGCGTACTTATTTTCTTCGTAATTGTAGAGGTCAAACAACCTAACATTATAGCTCAACAATTTAAGCGTTTCTGTATTTTCAGGCAATTCTTCTTTTCCAAATGGAAGAGAAATCATCCTGAAATGCAATTTTCCACCAATAAAAAGTACAATCAACACGATAAAGAACCAACGAGATTTTTTGAAGGCCCAAAATACCAGTAAAATCAACGTACAAATAATTATCACTGGGTAAGCCAAGCCGAAAAATGGCAGCGGCCAAAAAGTTGATGGATGCACGTAAGGACACAAATACGCCAACAACAAACCAATCAAGCAAAAGATGGTTGCAAACTTCATTATTGAAGAAAAAAGCGCTATTTTGCGATTGGACTCAGCCATTTTTACTTTGATTAAACAAAAAGTCTTTTTCAGCTTTCGTTAATGATTCATATCCAGATTTAGAAATCTTATCTAAAATTGCATCTGTTTTATCTTGTCTTGCTTTTTTCTCAGCATTAAATTCGTAGTCTGTTTTTCCTCCGCGTTTGACAGTCATTTTGGGCTTTTTAGGACCAAAAAAAGATTTCAATTTATCGAAAAAACCATCCATAAAAACTTCAATTCTGTTTAAAAAATGTCTTGAACTTTGAGGATTATTGATAGAAAAAATTCCAAAAAATGCTCCTCCTACATGCGCAAAATGAGCGGTTCCATCGTTCATACCCAAACTTAACAAATCATAAGCCATGTAAGCCAACGCTAAAATAATCAAACGTACCGGTAAAACACCAAAAAGCATCACTTGAATATTTGGTCGATAGAATGCCAATGCAATAAAAATTGCCATAATAGAACCAGAAGCACCAACGACAACAGTTAATTGATTCACCAAAGTTGGAAAAATTTCATGTGCAATAATTTCAAATAATCCTCCAGCAATTCCACCAAAAATATAGATGTACAACAATCTTTTTGGACCAAAAAATGATTCCAACATCTTTCCTGAAAAGTACAAGAACACCATGTTGAAGAGAAAATGCAGAAAAGTAAAATGGGCAAAAATACTGGTAAATAAACCCCAAGGTTTGTATAAAAGTCCATCAAAATTAGCTTCAAGTGCAAAAATAGAATCTAAATAGGAAGCATCATTTCCTGATAATCGACTCAGAACAGTCAGTAATCCGATCAAAAGAAAAACCGCTGCGTTAATAAAAATCAATTTCATGTGCATACCACCGTTTTTGTAACGGTACTTCAAATCTTCAATTAAATTATGATCACTTTGCATAACAATTAATAAAATGATTTACGATTTCTATTCCAAATAAAGACAAAAATAAATCCGATTACAGCGCCACCAACGTGGGCTAAATGAGCTACATTATCCCCTTGAATTTGTTGGAAACTCAAATATAATTCAACCAAAAAATATCCTCCGATTAAATACTTTGCTTTGATAGGCATTGGAAAAAACATCATTTGCAACTCTGTATTTGGAAACAAATAGGCAAAACCTGCCATAATTCCGAAAATTGCTCCTGAAGCACCGACCATTGGTGTATAAGATTTTTGCAAAAAAGATTCTATTAATGGAACATCTGAATCATTTCGTATTGGAAAATCAATTTGATCAGTCAAATATCCAGTTAATTCTCCCATAGAATATCCCAAATGCATCAATTGATCTTTTACTTTCCATAGTTCATAAGCTCCTAAAAAATTGTAAAAAACAAACGCTCCAATGGCACATGACATATAAAAAAACAAGAATTTTTTCGGTCCCCATACTTTTTCTAAAATTGAACCAAACATCACCAATCCAAACATATTGAACACAAGGTGAAAGATAGAATCTTGAGAATGCATGAAGAAATGAGTAGCTACTTGATATGGCTGGAAAAGTGGACTATTGATATAATGTGCCCCCAGAATCGGAATCAAATCAGTACCTTGAACTTTGAAAACAAATGTCACAATAAAAAACAACACATTGATAATCAATAAGTTTTTTGTGACGTTTGGCAAATTATTTAATGAATTAAACATATTAGAATTTTTGTGAAATATCAGACGACAAAATGGTATTCAATATTAATTTTCCTTTCGGAGAATACTGATGCTCTGTGCATTGAAAAAGACTTTCAAGCAATTGATTGGCAGATTCATTGTTCCAATTGTTTTTCTGTCTTGCAGCTGCAGAAGCAATCGCGCTTACAATTTTATGTGCAATTTCTCCTTTATCGATTTGTGAAAGACCTAAATTTACATGTAAATTATTGATTGATTCTTGGATATTTTCTTCAGTTAAATGTGCTGGAACTCCTTGAATATTCAGCCCAGCGTCAGCAATCTCCCAATTAAAACCAAGTCTTTCCAAAGTCTTTTGATTTTCCTCCCAAATCATTTTTTCAGCAGGTGAAATTTCGAAACTAAGCGGAAATAAAAGCTGCTGCGATGGAACAGATTGATAGATGAAAGTTTGCATGATTTCATCGTAAATAATACGTTCTTTTGCTCTTTTGCTATGAATGACCATCAAACCGCTTTTAACTGGGCAAAAAAGAAAATTACCTTGAAAGATAAATTGCTTTTGTTGCGACCATTCAGTTTCTTCAATCAAAACTTGTTGTGTTTCGATTTCGGGAATATCATCTATTTTATAAAAATTTTCCCAATCTTTACTTGAAACTTCATTGACACCAAATCCAGCACTTTGCATCGCTTTTGAATTTCCAGATTTTACTCCAGACCCTTGGTTTGTAGTGCTTGAAACGTTAAATGGATTGTATGATTCGTTTACTTTTATAGTAGGTTCGACAGCAGGCTGATTTCGCATATCCCAAGGTAAATCAAAACTTGTTTCTTGTTCAAAATCTAGTACGGGAGCAATATTAAATTTACCTAAACCTTGTTTAACAGTGCTTCTTATTATTGCATAAATTTCTTTGTCTTCTTCAAATTTAATTTCCGTTTTAGTAGGATGCACATTGACGTCTATTGAAGCCGGATCAACATATAAATACAAGAAATATGAAGGGAATGATTTCGTTACTAAAAGTCCATCAAAAGCTTGCGTGATGGCGTGATTGAAATAAGAATCCCTAAAAAAACGATCATTGACAAAAAGAAACTGTTCACCTCTACTTTTCTTTGCAAATTCTGGCTTACCTACAAATCCGACGATTTTAACAATTCCCGTATTTTCTTCAACAGGAACTAATTTATCATTGAATGAGCGACCAAAAATATCTACAATACGCTTACGCAAATTTGCACTTTCTAGGTGATAACATCTATTTCCGTTGTGATGTAAAGTTAAATGAATAGTAGGATGTGCTAGCGCAATTCTGATAAATTCATCTTCAATATGTTTGAATTCGACCGCATCAGATTTTAGAAAATTTCTTCTAGCGGGAACATTGAAAAACAGATTTTTTATTTCAAAAGATGAACCCGTTTTACACGTTACAGGAATTTGATCAATTACTTTGCTTCCTTCGATTACAATCGAAGTACCCCATTCTAGATCAGTCATTCTCGTTTTTAGTTCAACATGAGCAATGGCAGCAATTGAAGCCAAAGCTTCTCCTCTAAATCCTTTGGTGTGCAATGCGAATAAATCTTCTGCACAACTCAGTTTACTAGTTGCATGTCGCTCAAATGCCATTCTAGCATCCATTTCTGACATTCCACAACCATTATCAAGTACTTGAATAAGTGTTTTTCCAGCATCTTTGATGAAAACATCCACTTGAGTTGAACCAGCGTCGATGGCATTTTCAACCAATTCTTTAACGACGGAAGCAGGTCGTTGAATTACTTCACCAGCAGCAATTTGATTTGCAATGTGATCGGGTAATAAACGGATAACTTCACTCATTTTAACTTAAAAATTTTCAAATCAGACTTTAGAATATTGTTCTTTTACAAATGTACTGTTTTCAAGTTTTAAACAGGAACAATTTCCTTGCTATTCACAATATTTATACCTTTTTAAAAATACTGACAGAATTGCAGAAAACAAAAAAAGGCAAAGTTGACTTTGCCTTTTTCTTAATGATTATTGAATCTTAATAATTCTTTTTTAGTTTACCGTCAGCGGTTTCTTTCTGCCAAATATACTCTGTGGAAGGATCCCCATTTTTAGAGTACGTTATTCCTGTCAAAGTTTGTTTTCTGACGTAAATGCTACCATGTCCGTTATTAACCACAATTCTACGTGTAACAATTGCAACCAATAAACCATCGTTACCATTTTGATTAAACGATTCTTGAGAAACGCCCTCTGGGTAAGCTGAACCTAATTCATTTGCAGCGGCTTCATCGAATTTAACCGTTTTACTTTCTATCTGATCAATGATTTTTCTGGCATTGTAATTTTTCTCGACTTGTTTAGCTTGTTCAGCGTTGTCTTTCTCATTACTTATTACATCCGATTTATTTAAAATCTCTTTATTTTCATTTGGTTTCTCTACATTTTTCGCATTCGCAACAGTAGAATTTACCATTTCAGTAGACAATTTAGCTGTAGCATCTTGCCGTTGTTTTTCGTCACCAATTGTACCCTCATCACCTTGTAATCTCAGTTTTTTATCAACGTTTGAAATCACATTGTAATCTACTTGTTGTTTTTCAGTCGACACGATAACTTCACCATCTTTCACCTTTTTCTCGTTGGAAAGACTTTCCTGATTTTTCAAAGATTTTACAAAAAGGTTATTAAATTCATTTCTGCTTTTTTCAGCCAATTCACTGTTTCCTTTTTCAATTGCTTCAACATCTGCTAAGCGATTATCATCTCTTTGAACATTTGTATTGCTTAACTCAACTCGCTCATTGTCTAGCTTCGTTTCAGTTTCATAATTTGATTGAACATTTTTGTTGAATGTCTTAAAGTCCTTGTCTAAGATATTATTCTCAACTAATTTCAAATCTTCTTTATTTGCTGCTGCAATTTTAGAATCTTCCTCGTCGTTCTTGTTTTTAATACTGTTTTGTTTAATTACTTCATTGCTGATACCGTTTGATTTTTCGAAAGCAACTACATATCGTTCATCTTCAATTTTGTTAATTGATCTTTGAGCTGTTCGAACATCAACCTCGGTAACTTTTCTTGCTTCTAAATCATCGAATGTATTCTCAGAAACTTTTATTACTGCACCATTCAAAACAATTTGAGAAGAAAGATTTGTCTTGTAGACATCATTTACATCTTTTCTAAGTTTATCATCCAAAGCCAAAGTCGAGATTTTCAATGTGCTTGTATTTATGTTGTAAACATCTTCTTTTTCAATATAATTTTGATCTACAGTTTGTTTTTCTGCTAGGACTTTACTTTGCAAATCAACAAATTCTCCATTTTCATAGTTGTTTTCAACAGTTGCTTTTTTCTCAAGGTTTTTTGATTTTTCAAAAACGTCAGTTACCATATTCAAACGATTCTCATCATCAGAAGGAGCATTGATTGTGCGTTGTTTTTCAATTTCTTGAATTCCGGTTGTCATTGACAGATTTACTTCATTTCTGTCTTCAGTTCTAGACGTTACCAATTCTTGTTGAGATTTCACTTCTTCACTCATCTTGGTGGTAACCAAATTTTTTCTTTGCGCATCCGCTTTGGCAAGAAGCGCTTCACCTTCCAAAACTGAATTATTACTTGGGGTTCCTAGAACAGGTAAAGTTCCAGTTTGAACAATTTTCGGATTCAGAATCCCTTCAATTTGATCCAATTTTTGTTTTGGATATTCGTCATCTTTTTTGATCGTTAAAGCTTTTGTATAAAGTTCTTTCGCTTTAATGTAATCACCTTTATTGAAATTATCATCTGCATCGTCAACTACCTTTTTGTATTTGGCTTCAATTTCAGTGTGTGCTTTATCGTTTGCCTCACACTTTTTAATTTGACTTGAAACGTATGCATCTTTTTGCAATAATAGCGCTTCATTGTAGGTGCTTTTTGCATTCGCCCAATCTGAAGATTTGAAATAATTATCAGCCGTCTTTACCAATGCATTAAATTCTTCTTTCTGTTTTTGTTGCTTAGCAGTATTTGTAAGATTATCTATTATTTGTTCTACTTCGTCAATTTTACTTGCTGCTGTTTTGTCACCTGGTTTTGCATTCAAAGCATTGTTGTACTCTGAAATTGCGCGGTCATATTCTTTCAATCTTACAGCTTCGTCTCCACTTAAAATCGCCTTTTTGTATGCCTCTTCAATTTTAGCACTATTCAAAATATTTGATTTCAAATTATTAACATCTGAAATTCTCGTGTCTGGCAAAGTCTCTGCTGGTTTCAGTTTTTTGGCTTCTGTGAATAGGTTTATTGCCTTGTCAAATTCTTTTAATTTAACAGCAGCTTCTGCCTCACTCATCTTGATATTGTAATTTTTATCAATTTGCGCTTGTGCCAATTTACTTTCTTCTTCCGCTTTTTTGGCGTTTTCGATCTCAACTAATTTTGATTTTGGAAGAGGATCGTCTTTTTTGATCACCAAAGCTCGGTTATATAAATCTATTGCTTTATCCCAATTTTTTTCATCGATGGCACTTTGAGCAGCTACCAACATTTTTTCATATTTGATTTTGAAATCAATGTTTTGCGCCTCGTATTTTAGCCTAGCTTGTTCCGCTTTATCGACAGGTTCTTTTTCCGTTGGTTTGATTCCATTTGCTTCATTGAAGAATTTAATTGCTAGAGGATAATCTTCTGCAGCAAATGCATCGCTTCCTTTTTTCATTTTATCATTGTAATTGTCATCAATGATTTTTTGTGCTGCTGCGATTTTCTTTAGTCCTTCAATTTCTTCGATTTTATCTTTTGGCAATTTTTCATTTTGTTTTTTCAATGAAGCTTCTTTGTATTTTTTGATTGCTCCGTCGTAATCTTTAGAAGCTTCCAATTTTCCAGCTTCGGAAATTAAATCATTGTATTGCGCATCTGCACTTTTCAAAGCAATTTCTTCAGCAATTTTGACTTCGATGTCTTTTAATTTCTGTTCAATTTCAGGATCTGTTTTTATTTTCTTTGCATCTGTATAAAAACCTTTTGACTCTTCCCACTTGCTTTTATTGAAAGCTTCCAATCCTTGGGATTTTAAGGTTGTAAATTGATTATCTTTTGCTTTTTGTGAATTTTCAGCTTCTATCTTTTTATTCAATTCAGCCACTTTTTTGATTGCTTCTGCATTCTTATCGTCTATCTGAAGCACAGCTGAATATTTAGATTTAGCATTTTCTAATTCATTTTTACTTTCTAAATCTATCCCTTCTTTTATCAAAGCATCAATTTGCTTTTTCTTTTCTGCAAGTGTTGCTTGAGTTCCTAATTCATTGTCAATTTCTGAAATTTTCTTGTCTGGTTCAGATTGACTTCCATCAATGTCTTTCGCTTTAACATATTCAGCTCTTGCTTCTGTCAACTTTCCTGCAAGTTTGAAATCGCTTCCTGCTTTCATGGCAGCATTGTACTTGTCAGCGATTTCCTTTTTGCTTTTGGCTTCTTTTTCACTTAAGATTTGTGCCTCAACTTCTTTGATTTTAGTATCTGGTGAAGTTTGGGTTCCATCAATTAATTTTGCCTTGTTGTATTCAGCAATAGCTTCTGTCAATTTTCCTGTTCCTCTAAATTCATCTCCTGCTTTCATTGTTGCAGCAAATTTGTCAGCTTTTTCTTTTTGGGCTTTTGCATCAGCTTGTGTTAAAATTTCAGCTTCAACTTCCTTGATTTTTGTATCAGGCTCTGTTTTTGAACCATCAATCACTTTCGCTTTTTTATATTCAGCGATTGCCTCAGTATATTTTCCTGTAACCTTAAAATCATCGCCTGCTTTCATCGCAGCATTAAACTTGTCAGCTTTTTCTTTTTGGGCTTTTGCATCCGCTTGTGTCAACATTTCAGCCTCCACTTCTTTGATTTTAGAATCAGGTTCAGGTTTTGAACCGTCAATGACTTTGGCCTTTTTATATTCTGCGATTGCTTCGGTCAATTTCCCTGTTCCTCTAAATTCATCACCTGCTTTCATTGCAGCAGTGTACTTTTCCGTTTTTTCCTTGTTCGCAGCATCTATTTTCAATTGATCATCAATCAATTTTATTTTTGTGTCGGGAGCAGTTTGTGTTTTATCAAAATCTTTGGCTTTGAAAAACTCAGCTCTTGCTTCTACTAATTTTCCTTCACCATATAATTTTTCTCCGCTTGCCATGGCTTCAGTATATTTCTGAGAAGCCATTTTTTTATTTTCTTCAGCTAAAATCTTATCTTCGACAATTTTCAATTTATCTTTTGGCAATTGCGCTTTATCATCTAGATTTTTTGCTTCAGTGAATTTAACTTTAGCATCCTCTAATTTATTTGCAAGTAAAGCTACCTCGCCATCTTTCATCGCCAAATCATACTTTTCTTTGGTCTCTTTTTGGTTCTTGATTTTTTCAATTTCCAGTTTTGCATCAGCAATCTTCTTATCTACCGAAGCATCGGATTTCAATTTTATCGCTTCCTCATATTTTGCAACAGCTTCAGTATATTTTACTGTTTTCACTAAGGCATCACCTTCTTCAACAAATTTCTTGAAAGCGGCATCATTAGCTGCATTGAGTTTATTCTCTTCAATTTTTGCATTGATGATTTTTAATTTTTCAATCGCAGTCGGATTTTGTGCATCTACTTTTTGAACAGCCTCAAATTTAGATTTTGCTAAATCCCATTGGTTTGCATTCATTGCAGTAGTTCCTTCTGCAATTAATCCAGCAATTTGTTGAACTTTTTGCTTCTCTTTTTCAATTTCATCCAACTTAGTTTTTATGGTATTCAATTGACCAGAAACATAGGTTGAAATAGGTTGAAAGGTCAATGCTTCGTCATACTTAGCTTTTGCATCATTCCATTTTTCAGCTTTAAATAATTCGTCTCCAGCTGCAACAGCTAACTCGTAATTTTTCTTCTTTTCTGCTTCTCCTTTTGACGCGTTAATAAGCGATTCAACTTCACCTTTTTTCTTAGTTGCAATTGGATCTGCTGGCTTTGCTTTTAAAGCAAGAACGTATTGATCTAGCGCTGCTTGATAACTTTTTTGTTTTAACAAACCTTCAGCTGCAGCCATTGCATTTGTGTAGGCTGTTTCATTGTCTTTTTCTTTCTTTTCTTTTTTGATAATCGCCATCAAGTCATCGATTTCATCGCTAACTGCTTGATCATCTTTCTTTTCTAGCGCTTCTTCGTATTTATCAATTGCTTCTTGCCATTTTTTCTGACCTTTTAAAATCTCAGCAGCTTTAACTAAATTATCAAATTCACTGTTCAAGGCTTGACCATCCAATTGCGTAACTTTGTCCGCTTTTACCAACGCATCCATGTCTGCTAATCGCTTATTGGCAACTTTATCTGTTGGCTTGAAAAACAAAGCTTGTTCAAATTTCTTGGCTGCATCCGCATATTTTTTCTGAGTAGCTAAAGCTTCAGCTTCTTGCATTTTTGCTTGAAATTGCGCTTCAACATTACCCGATGCATTTTGAGCTGCAGCAATTGCTTTGTCAACTTCTTTCTCCATTTTAGAGGAAGCATTTACATTGTAGGCCAATTTTGGATTTTTACCATCAAAATAAAACTCAGTGATGGCGGTATTTTTAATATAAGAATAGTCGACATTTGGCGTTTCATCAAACATGTTTACTTCAAAATACATCAAAGGATTTGAAGCTCCTTGCAATAATTCAACATCAATTTTACCTGTATTTAGCGTTGCAAATCTGGTTACTTTTCCTGCTTTAGAAATTTCGACTTTATAAGTCTTTTCTGAAGGAACATTCAATAAAACCTTACCACTAGCTGCTGTAACACCTGAAGCAACAACTTTTGAGCCTTCGTAAACACGAACGGTTACACCAGCTTCTTTTTTGCCCAATTTCAAATCTTTTGCCATTATATCAATATCAACTTGAACTTGACAAATGACAGAAAAAGAACTACTTATAAGGAGAAATAATAGTAAAAAACGTTTCATATCTAGCATCTAAACGTCACGCTGTACAACTTGTTACAGAATTCGTTTAATTTTGATTAAAAATTCAGAACAAATATCGTAAAAAAGACGCTAATAATCACCAAAAAGGATGCTAAAACTAGAACAATTAAGTTATTGGGAAAAAAAGACCTATTTCGAGGAATTGGATTTTCTTGTGATTGGAGCAGGAATTGTTGGTTCGAGTACCGCTCTACATCTTAGAAAACAATATCCAACTGCTAAAATCTTGGTCGTTGAAAGAAACTTTTTGCCTGCTGGAGCAAGTACCAAAAACGCTGGATTTGCCTGTTTTGGGAGTGTGACAGAATTGATAGATGATTTGTCAAAAATGTCGGAAAACGAAGTTTGGGAAACGGTTTCAAATCGTTGGGAAGGATTGCAATATTTGAGAGAAATGATTGGCGACTCAAATTTGGATTTTCAAGGGTTGGGTTCTTGGGATTTAATTAGAAATGACGAAAATGCAACTTTGCAAAAATGCATAGAACTTTTGCCTTATTTAAATGGAAAAATTGAAGCAATTACTCGGGTTCAAAATGTTTATTCTTTAGATAAAAATATAAAAGAAAAGTTTGGTTTTAATGGAATTCAATCAGGCTTTTACAATAAATTGGAAGGTCAGATTGACACCGGAAAAATGATGGTGAAATTTAATCAGTTGTTGGCTGAGAATGAGATCCATTTGTTGACGGGGATTGATATTTTAGAACTTCATTCAATGGAAAACAAGGTTGAAATTGACTCAAACATCGGGAAATTTTACGCTTCCAAAGTGGCGATTTGTGTGAATGGATTTGCGCAAAGATTTCTACCAAAAGACGACATTTTACCCGCCCGAGCACAAGTTATCATTACCAAAAAGATTGAAAATCTGCCTTTCAAAGGTACTTTTCATTACCAAGAAGGCTATTATTATTTCAGAAATATTCATGATCGAGTACTTTTTGGTGGGGGAAGAAATTTAGATTTTAAAGGAGAAACAACTACTGAAATCAAAAATTCTGACATCATATTGAATCAATTGGAAAAATTATTAAAGGAAATTATTTTACCAAATACAGCTTTTGAAATAGAGTATGCTTGGTCAGGAATCATGGGAGTTGGCAAAACTAAAAAGCCAATAATTGAACTGGTAAAACCAAATATTGCAGTGGGAGTCAGAATGGGCGGAATGGGCGTTGCGATTGGGAATGTTGTTGGAAGAGATGTTGCTAAATTACTATAATATCAATTTATTTCTTGTTCTTTTCTTCAATCCATTTGGACATATACTTGGTTCTAGAAACTGTGTGATGTTTCAAAATTTCTCCAATAAAATTGAATTGTCGACGCTTCAATATATCCTCTTGAATTTCATTAATTAGCAATGTAAATTGAGTTTCAAATTTATCTTTTAAATATCTTTGTTGACAAATTTCAAATCCATTTGTTTGTGATTTTAACCAGTATTTTTCATTGGTGTACAATTGCACTGCACCGCTTACAAAATCTTCCACTTGATCAGCAATAAATCCGCTCCAAGCGATATTTCCGTACATTGATTCAGCTCCAATTTTTGTTGTAACATTCGGCGTTCCAGTTACCATTGCATCCAAAAGTTTTCCTTTTATTCCTGCGCCAAACCTCAATGGAGCGAGACAAACTTTGGCAGATTTCATTACTTCATTTACATCTTCTGCCCTATTTTTGACTATAAATCCTTGCGTTTGATTGTGTAAATTCAAAACTTTTTGGGATGAATACGCGCCATAAATATGCAATTCTACCTCTGGTAATTTTTCTTTGATTTTTGGCCAAATCGATTCTTTCAAATACAAAACAGCATTCCAGTTGGGCTCATGCAAAAAGTTGCCAATGAAAATAAAATTTTCCCGTTCGTTAAATTTCGGAAGATTTTGAGAATCCAACAAGGTTTGTTGATCAACGAAAAGTGGCAAATAATGTAATAATTGATGTGAAATTTTAAAATGATTTTGCAGCAATTCTATTTCGAATTCTGAAATCATCAAGGTTAAATCGCATCTTAAAATACTTGCAATTTCTCTTTTTGCAACATCAGAAAAAAGCATTTCAGTTTGAAACTCAACTTTTGATTTCCAAGCATTTTGTCGAGCCAAACGCAGACAATGCAAATCTTCGGTATCTAAAATTCTGATCGCATTGGGACAATGTTCTGAAACGCGCCATCCAAATTGTTCTTCCATCATAAAACGATCAAACAAAACAACTTTGGGGTTTAGTTCAACAGCAAAATGATCAAACGAAGCATCATTTAAAACGATAGAAACTTTTTGAACTCCAATTTTATCTAAATCAAAAGCAAATTCACTTTCTGATGCCGGACTTGCAAACGTAATTTCGAATCCTTGCATTTTAAACAAATCGATCAATTGCAGCATTCTCGAACCAGCAGCAGAAGAAGCTGGCTCAGGAAAAACGAAACCGATAATGAGTAAACGCTTGGAGTTTTCCATTAATTTAGAAATTGGATAACATTAAAAAAGACGCCATTGCTGACGTCTTTTCTTTGCTTTATTTACCAGATCTTGGCAATTTTCACCGTTGAATTCCTCATTTTGTCGCCTTCTTTTACATTGAAAGCTTCAAAAAATTCAGGACAATTCATCAGCGGACCATTGACCCTATACATTCCAGGAGAATGTGGATCATTGGCAATTCTGTTTTTCAATTCTGCTTCAGTATAATTGATTTTCCAAAGTTGTGCGAAAGAGATGAAAAATCTTTGTGCCGGTGTATAACCTTCAACCACTTTTCCTGTTTTAAATTCTTCTGTTTTGGTGTAAGCATAATATGCCAAAGTAATTCCTCCTAAATCAGCAATGTTTTCACCCATTGTCAAATCAGGATTCACACAATGTCCATCAATTGGGCAAAAGCCTGCGAAAGTCGCTCCCAATTTCGCTGTTCTTTCTTCAAATAATTTTCTATCACTTTCTGACCACCAATTGGTGAAACTTCCATCAGCTGCAAATTTAGAACCCATGTCATCAAAACCATGTGTAAATTCGTGTCCGATTACCATTCCAATTCTTCCATAATTCACGGCATCTTCTGCATCAACATCAAAAAATGGTGCTTGCATAATTCCAGCTGGAAAAGCAATTTCATTCAATAACGGATGGTAATATGCATTGATCATGTGTGCTGGCATTCCCCATTTCGCTTTGTCAACTGGTTGAGATAATTCCTCAAAATTCTTTTTAACATCTCTCAAAGAACATAATTTGATATTTGCAACGTAATCCGTTTTAGACAATTTCAAATCACCGAAATTTTCCCATTTAGACGGAAAACCTAATTTTCTACCAATTGATTTTAATTTATTCAAAGCCTCTTTTTTAGTTTCAGCAGACATCCAAGGCAACGCTTTGATTCTTTCTTCAAAAGTCAATAATAAATTATCCACCATCGTGTTGACACTCACTTGTGATTTTTCAGAATAATATTGATCTACGAACAATTTACCTAAACCTTCACCAATTGTCATTTGAGTAATTTCATTTACAGCTCTCTCTTCAATCGGCTTCATTTGTGTTTTTCCGGTTAACACTTTTTGGTAAAAATTGAAATTGAATCTCACGAAAGATTCATCTAAATGACCAGCATAGTGATTCAGTGTTTTCCATGTCAAATAACTTTTCCAAATTTTAATATCCACATTTAACAACAAATCATTAATCAATTTAGGATAATCTTTTTGTCCAACAACGACTTCTGAAAAATCTTGACTTCCTACAGATTTCAAATAAACTTCAAAATCAAAAGCTGGGAAAAGTTTTTTCAAATCATCTTTTGACATTTTGTTGTAACTGTTTTCTGGAACTCTTAGTTCTGCTGGCGACATCATTTTTTCGGCTAGCAAGGTTTCAAATTTGATCACATTTTCAGATGCGATAAGAGATTCTTCTGGAGAATTTCCAATTTTTTCGAACATTCTAGCGATGTGCTCTTTGTAAGCATTAACTATTTCTTTTTTGTCTTCTTGAGAATAATAATCCTTGTTAGGAAGCCCTAAACCTCCTTGTCCAAAATAAGTGATGTTTTTGTTTACATCTTTCAAATCTTGTCCAACACCAAAACCAAAAAGACTGTTTACGCCATATTTATGTTGGTAAGCAATCACATCTACAATTTGTTTAAAATGTGCAATTTCATTTACTTTATACAAATCTGCTTTGATCGGTGACCAAGCCAATTTATTTCTTCCATCCATATCAATGAATGAAGCATAATAATTCCCTAAGATTTGTGCAGTTGTATCATTTGCATAACCTCCATCTTTGGCTTTATTCAAAATACCAATCAATTTGGATTGATTAGATTTCTCTAGTTCATTGAAACTTCCCCAACGCGATTCACTAGGTGGAATGGGATTACTTTTTACCCAAGTTCCATTTGAAAAATTGAAGAAATCATCTTGCGGTTTGATTGTTTTATCCATGTAAGACAAATCGATGGTTTTTGCACCACTTTTTACTTCTTGCTGAGGAATAACAAGAGCATCATTGTCGTTCTCCGCATTTTTTGAAGTCGTACATGAAGAGGCAATTGCTAATACCATGGCTGACTGAAAAATTCTATTTGCTTTAATCATACTATTTATTTCTATTATTTTAATTCGAATAACATTTCAACATGTGGAATATCGTCTTCAAGATAGTTTTTTCCTGTTGATGCAAATCCATGTTTTTGGTAATATTTCTCTAAATGACTTTGAGCCGAAATGCGAATATTGGTTGCACCAAACTCATCATTAATATATTTCATGCATTTTTCCATTAATACATGTCCATTTCCTTTTTTTCTAGCACTTTCATCAATGGCAACTCTTCCAATGGATACTTCTTTGTAAGAAATTCCTTTTGGTAAAATTCTTGCTGTTGCAACTACATTTCCTATACCATCACGCCCTATTAAATGATATGCTTTTTTGTCTTTTCCATCAATTTCCTGGTAAGGACAATTCTGTTCGACGACAAAAATCTTAATTCTAAGTGCCATCAAATCATGAAATTCAGCAATTGAGATTTCACTAAAATGTTTTATTTGCCAATCTAAAATCATGTTCCAAAATCAAGTTTGAATTACACCAACATTGTAAGGTTTCTCCGCTCTTTTGTGATTCGCCATTTCAATTCCCATCGATATAATTTTCTTAGTATCTACAGGATCAATGATTGCATCTACCCATAATCTTGAACCAGCGTAGTAAGGTGAAATTTGCGAATCGTAACGGTCTTTGATTTTATTGTATAACTCAGTTTCTCGCTCTTTGGTGATTTCTTCACCTTTGGCTTGCAGCGATGCAATTTCAATGGAAAGCAAAGTTTTTGCAGCTGCAGCACCACTCATCACGGCAATTTCAGCAGTTGGCCAACCAACAATCAATCTTGGGTCATAAGCTTTACCACACATGGCATAATTTCCTGCTCCATAAGAATTCCCCATGATAATTGAGAATTTAGGAACAACAGAATTTGCCATCGCGTTTACCATCTTTGCCCCATCTTTGATAATTCCTGCGTGTTCTGATTTTGAACCAACCATAAATCCGCTCACATCAGTTAAGAAAACCAAAGGAATATTTTTTTGATTACAATTCATTATAAATCGTGCTGCTTTGTCTGCTGAGTCGTTGTAAATAACGCCACCCATTTGCATTTCGCCTTTGGCACTTTTTACAATTTCTCTTTGATTAGCGACAATTCCAACGCTCCAGCCATCTACTCTAGCATAGGCACAAACGATGGTTTTTCCATAGTCGGCTTTGTATTCCGTAAACTTAGAATCATCAACCAACCATTTTATAATTTCTTTTACATTGTAGGTTTTTCCTCTTTCAGCAGGGAAAATTCCGTGAATGTCTCTTTCGTTTACTTGCGAAGGAATGCTTTCTTTTCTATCAAACCCAGCGTTTTCAGAATGACCAATTTTATCCATCAAATCACGGATAGTAGCCAAACATTCTTGATCGTTTTCAGTTTTGTAATCACAAACTCCTGAAATTTCTGTTTGTGTATGCGCTCCACCCAAAGTTTCATTGTCTATACTCTCTCCAATTGCAGCCTTTACTAAATATGAACCTGCTAAAAAGATTGTTCCTGTACCATTCACAATCAACGATTCGTCAGACATGATTGGCAAATAAGCACCTCCAGCAACACAACTTCCCATGACCGCGGCAATTTGAACAATTCCTTGCGAACTCATCATGGCGTTGTTTCTAAAAATGCGACCAAAATGTTCTTTATCAGGGAAAATTTCATCTTGCATCGGCAAGTAAACACCCGCAGAATCAACCAAATAAATGATAGGCAAACGGTTTTCCATGGCGATTTCCTGTGCACGCAAATTTTTCTTTCCAGTGATTGGAAACCAAGCGCCTGCTTTCACAGTTGCATCATTGGCTACAACAATACACTGTTTACCAGAAACATATCCAATCACAACTACTACTCCACCAGCAGGACAACCGCCTTCAGCCTCGTACATTCCATAACCAGCCAAAGCGCCAATTTCGATGCGTTCAGTGTTTTCATCAAGCAGTAAATCAATGCGTTCTCGAGCAGAAAGTTTTCCTTTTTCATGAAGTTTATCAATGCGTTTTTTTCCGCCACCTTCATAAATCTTTGCCAATTCTTGTTCCAAACGAGAGATTTTTAATCTCATTTGGTCTTCATTCATATTGAATTCGAGTTCTTTTTGGGGCATTGCCATGAATTTTTCAAATTTGAGTTCCCAAATATAATCAATAAAACATTGCGTTTTTTCATTTTTATCGACAGAAAGTTGAATTATTTTAAGTTGAATAATTGTGTTAAAATTTTCGCTATTTATTCGCTTGAAAAAGCAAGATAAAAACTGTAAAACCAATAAAATCTCATTATTTTTTCTACATTTGTTGCGCTAGAAATTCGAACAAAAAATAATTTTAGAAATGAAAAACACAGCATTATCAGATAAACACATTGCGCTTGGTGCAAAGATGGTTCCTTTTGCAGGTTATAATATGCCCGTTCAATACGAAGGTGTAAATGCAGAGCATGAAACAGTAAGAAATGCTGTAGGCGTTTTTGATGTTTCTCACATGGGAGAATTTTTATTAACTGGACCAAATGCATTGGATTTAATTCAAAAAGTTACTACCAATGATGCATCTACTTTAACCATTGGAAGAGCACAATATAGCTGCTTGCCAAATGGAAAAGGTGGAATTGTAGATGATTTAATCATTTACAGAATGAAAGAAGAGCAATATTTATTGGTAGTAAATGCTTCCAATATTGATAAAGATTGGGATTGGATTTCTTCTCACAATTCATTTGGAGTGGAAATGCGTAATTTATCTGATGATTATTCTTTGTTGGCAATTCAAGGTCCTAAAGCTGTTGAAGCAATGCAATCATTGACTTCGGTAAATTTAGCTGACATTAAATATTACCATTTTGAAGTAGCTGATTTTGCTGGAATTGAGCACGTAATTATTTCTGCAACAGGATATACTGGAAGTGGAGGTTTTGAGATTTATTGCAAAAACAGTGAAGTAGAGCAAGTTTGGAACAAAGTTTTTGAAGCAGGTGCATCGTTTGGAATCAAACCAATCGGTTTGGCTGCTAGAGATACTTTGAGATTAGAAATGGGATTCTGTTTGTATGGAAACGACATTGATGATACAACTTCTCCGTTGGAAGCTGGTTTAGGATGGATTACCAAATTCAACAAGGAATTCATCGATTCAGAATTCTTGAAAAACCAAAAAGAAACTGGTGTTTCTAAAAAACTAGTTGCTTTTGAAATGGTTGACCGCGGAATTCCTCGTCACGACTATCGAATTTTGGATGCAAACGGAAATGTGATTGGTAAAGTAACTTCTGGAACACAATCTCCTTCTATGAAAATTGCCATTGGATTGGGATATGTGAACACTGAATTTACCACGTTAGATTCTGAAATCTTTGTAGAAATCAGAGAAAAAGGAATCAAAGCAAAAGTTGTGAAATTGCCTTTTTACAAGAAATAATAAAATTCAATCTATATATTGAAGGCTTTGAGGAAACTTGAAGCCTTTTTATTTTTTGGCATCTTTCAAACACTTTGCTACTTTTAGTTCGTGGATTTCACGCTCTTCAGGTGTTCGATTTGGATTGGTCAAAAACTCTTTGCATTTTACTTCAACCACTTCCCATCGTTTCATGAGAATTTCAGCTTGTTTTTCATTTAAACCTTTTTGCGAGGCGCGATTGATTGAATCATTTGCTTGAACACAAGAGCAAAAATCCCATTGTTCTCCGTATTTAGAAACAATTTTTTCGTGATTTACTTGCTTTTCCTTTAAGTTTTTTTTTGGCTTTTCTTTGACATTCAATAAATTATCACCTGTCGTTTTTTCTACTATTTCCTTTTGTTCCTTTGACTTAACTTTTGGTGTTGATTTAGTTTTATTTGAATCACAACTTGCAAAAATCAGACAACAAATAAATATGACTTGAACTTTTTTCATTAACAAAGGATAAATGGCAATATATTTGCTAAAATAACAAAGATTTTTGGATCAAATAAATTGTTGATTTAATATATTTTATTTTCAATTAAATGAAAATTACAATTTGTCTCATTGGATTTTTAATGTTGAGCAGTGTTAATATACATGCTCAAGTAAAAGATACATTACATATTCAGAGATTAAGTGAATTGACTGTTTTCCAAAATAAATGGGCTTTTGAGAGACAAGTCAACAAAATCAGAAAACTTTATCCTTACGCGTTGCATGCTGCAGGTTTATTGAAAAAATTTGATGCTGAACTTGCAGAAATTGATTCCAAAAGAAAAAAGAAAAAGTACAACAAGAAAGCACATGAAAAACTCAAAGAAGATTATAATTATGTAATCAGAGATCTATATCGTGACGATGGTGTTTTGTTGATGAAATTGATTCACAGAGAAACTGGTTTGACTGCTTCTGAAATTATTGAAAAATACAGAGGTAAATTTCAAGCTGAATGGTTTGAACAGATTGGGAAAATTTGGGAACAAAATTTCAATGTGAAATATGATCCTGCCGGAGAAGATTACATGACAGAACAAATCATTTTGCAGATTCAAGATGAAGTATTGGAATTTAATCCAGAACCTCAAATGATTGACAAAAAGCAATACAAAATCAATATGAAGGAGTATCGAGCAAATGTCAAAGAATCAAAAAAGAGAATGAAAGAGTGGAAACAAAAACAAAGAGAGATTCAAAAGCAGAAGAAAAAACTCAAAAAAGCCAACTCCTTAAAATAAAACAAAAAAAATCGGACCACATTTCTGTAATCCGATTCAATTTCAAAAAAGAAAAATTAAGCTTCTAATTGATCGTTTGCTGTTTGAGCGATTGCTGATTTAGCAAAACGAATTTTACTTCCCTCGCAATTCAACAAAACTGTAGAATCTGTAACTTCCAAAATTTTACCATGGATTCCTCCAATTGTAACTACTTTATCTCCAGGAGCTAAATTTGCTCTGAAATTTTTCTGTTCTTTTTGTTTTTTCTGTTGTGGTCTGATCATGAAAAAGTAGAAAACTACTACAATCATCAACAACATTACTATTTGACCTGCTCCTCCTTGCATTTTATTTGATTTAAATTATTGTTCTTAAATTATTTTCTAATCACGTTCGCTTTGATTAAAACTGGAGTAATTGAAGGTTCTGTATTTGCAACAATTCTTACTTCTTTACTCAAAGTTCCTGGCGAAGCTCTTTCGGTTTTGATGTTTGCTTTGATTGTAGCACTTTCACCTGGCGCAATCGGATCTTTTGGATACTCAGCAACTGTGCAAGTACAAGAACCTTTTACTTCAGCTAAAATCAATGGATAATCTCCTGTATTTTTAACAGTAAAGGAAGCATGAACGATTTCGCCCAACATTACTTTTCCTGCGTCAACAACAGATTGAACTTCCATTTCAGTTTTATTTCCAACTTCAACATTTTCACTGTCGCTGCAAGCAAACAATAAAAATGACAAACAAATACTTGCGAAAATTTTATTCATAATATTTGGTATTAATCCATTAAACCTCTTCCAATTTTGGAAATCTTATTTTCTTTTTCTAATCTATCAACTGCTTTGTCCAAAATACCATTGATAAATCCGTTGCTTTTTGGAGTACTGTAATATTTCGAAATTTCGATGTACTCGTTTAAAGTAACTTTTTTAGGGATATTATTGAATTCTTGTAACTCAGTAATCGCCATTTTCATTAAGATAATGTCCATTTTGGCAATACGATCCAACTCCCAATTCTTTGTCAAATCATCAATTAATGCTAAATTTTCTTGGTCTTTGTCGATTGTTTTTCTCAACAAAATTCTGACAAATTCTTTTTCATCTTCAGGATCTTTATACAAAGGTAAAATCTCATTTTTCCCTTCCACTGAAAAAGTTTTAATTGTCTTCAATACCATTGAACAAGCAAGGTCGATATCATCTAACCATTGAATACTTTTCTCTTCAAAGAAATTGTAAATCAAAGGTGAATTGGCGATTTCTACTTTGAAAAGTGCACAAGCAAATTCCATGTCGCTCTCAAAATTGCTTTCCTCTTGACTCATATAAGCAAAGTAAGTTTCGCTTTCACGAATTTGAGCCATCACTTTTCTGAACATTTCTTGGTGTTCGTCACCTAACCAATTCACTTTATTCTCTTCAGAAGCTCTTCTTAAAGGCGCATTTGTATCAATCAGCTCGAAAACTTTATTTTCAACAAACTTCAAATTTGGATTCAAGTCAGCAGCAGTTGGACGAATTTTAGATTTCAATTCTTCCAATCTTCTCAACTCAATTTCCTTTAATTCACCAAACGATAGTAATAAGAATAAATATAAATCAAAAATACGATCTATGTTATCCATCATTTCATTTTCAGTACGTCTATAATTTTCCTCGTCGGACTGAAAATAAGCATAAAGTGCTTGTAATACTTTGATTCTTAAATGTCTTCTATTTAGCATATCTGTTTTTTACATCGGTAATTTAACATTTCCGATAGCGGCAATCCTTTCCTCTGCCATTTTATTTGCGATTTGGTATGTTGGAATATTATCTGCTTTAGAACGACGAACAATGTTTTGAATTGTTGTGTAAATTTCTTCAGCTTTACCCATTGCCCATTCAGAAGACAACGATTTTACTTCAGAATAACAGTTGATTACACCACCAGCGTTCAATGCATAATCAGGAGCATAAATAATTCCTTTATCCATTACCGCTTGACCGTGTACATTTTCGATTGCCAACTGATTGTTTGCAGCACCAGCAATTATTGAACATTTCAATCTAGACAAGGTTTCATCATTTACAGTAGCACCAAGCGCACAAGGAGCATAAATATCCATGTCGATGTCGTAGATTTCATCTAAGCCAACAATTTTAGCGCCGTACGTTTTTGAAACCCTGTCTAACGTTTCTTGGTGGATGTCTGTAATGAAAACTTCAGCACCTTCTCTTGCAAGTGAAGCAACTAAATATTCACCAACGTGACCAACACCTTGAACGGCAATTTTCTTTCCAGCCAATGAATCAGAACCAAATTGTTCTTTCGCACAAGCTTTCATTCCTACGTAAACACCGTGCGCAGTAACAGGAGAAGGATCTCCACTTTTACCAGCCAAACCAACCACGTGATCTGTTTCCATGTTTACCCATGACATGTCAGCAGTTCCTATTCCAACATCTTCAGCAGTAATGTATTTACCACCTAAACTGTTTACGAATTTACCAAAACGTCTCATGAAAGCTTCTGTTTTCATTGTACGAGAATCGCCAATAATTACAGCTTTTCCACCACCTAAATTCAAACCAGCAAGAGAATTTTTGTAAGTCATTCCGCGAGATAAACGCAAAACATCATTCAATGCTTCAAGCTCGTTGTTGTAAGCCCACATTCTTGTTCCTCCAAGAGCTGGTCCTAAAACGGTGTTATGAACTGCGATGATAGCTTTTAAACCTGTGGCATTGTCGTTACAAAACAACAACTGCTCGTGGTTGTATTTGCTCATTTGAGCAATCACTGGATTTTCTGCCAGATTTGTGTCTTTGATGTCTTTAACCTCAAACATATTCTCGATAAGTATTAAGAACGAAAATTCATTACTAATTGCTACTTTTGCTTTTCAAATCAAAATAGCGTTGCAAAAGTAGGAATTTATCGCATGAAGTCTTTAAGCTATCTCAACAAATATTTAATAAAATATAAATGGCGCCTACTTTTTGGTGTGCTTTGCATCATTGCTTCCAATTATTTTGGAGTAGAAATGCCCAAAATAGTCAAAGGAGCAGTCAATGATTTTATTGGGAATATCAATCCCAACGAGACTTTCAAGAACATTGCCTTTTTGAGTTTGAAATTATTTGGCTTCTACATGCTGCTTTCTCTAGGCAAAGGATTTTTTCTTTTTTTAACACGTCAATCAATCATTATTGTATCAAGATTTATTGAATATGACTTAAAAAATGAAGTTTATGAACAATATCAGAAACTGAATTATTCATTTTACAAAAAATCAAAAACGGGAGATTTAATGAATAGAATCTCCGAAGATGTTTCACAAGTGAGAATGTATTTAGGTCCAGGTTTAATGTACACTATCAACTTGGTCATTTTATTTGCTTTTTGCATCACTACAATGCTTAGAATTAATGTGAGTTTGACATTAATCGTTTTGGCACCTTTACCTGTTTTGTCATTTCTGATCTACAAAGTCTCCAGTAAAATGAATGCATTCAGCAAAGCGGTTCAAGTTGAGCAATCTTTGATGTCAACCATTGTGCAAGAAACTTTTTCTGGAATTCGCGTGATCAAAGCTTATTTGCGTGAACGGGAAATGAATCAAAAGTTCAATGAATCTGCCGAAAATTACAAAGCAAAAACAATGAAATTGGTCGTTGTCAACGCGCTTTTTATGCCGACAATCGTTTTTTTAATTGGACTAAGTAACTTATTGGCCATTTATTACGGCGGTTTATTGACCTATTCAAAACAAATTACACCTGGTGACATTGTTGCTTTTGTGTACTTTATTAATATGTTGACATGGCCATTTGCAAGTGTTGGTTGGGTCACTTCAATCAATCAACGTGCTGCAGCATCTCAAGAAAGAATCAATGAATTTCTCAGAATTCAGCCAGAAATAGTAAACACAAGTGACAAACCATTGGGTAACATCTCATCGATTGAATTCAAAAATGTTTCATTCAAACATGAAAACGCTGGGATTGATGCTATTTCAAATTTGAGTTTCGCACTTAAATCTGGAGAAACATTGGGAATTGTTGGTCGCACTGGGAGTGGAAAAAGCACCTTATTGAATTTAGTAATGCGACAATTAGATCCTACATCGGGTGAGATTTTGGTGAATCACGAAAACTTAAAAAGCATCAATTTAGATGCATACAGAAGACAATCAGGCGTAGTGCCTCAGGAAGTATTCTTGTTTTCTGACACGATTGGAAACAACATCAAATTTGGTGTAAACGAGCGCGAAGTTGATGAAAAAGAATTGATTGAAGTCACCAAAAAAGCGCATGTCTACCACAACATTCAAGAATTTAGTACAGGTTTTGAAACCATTCTAGGTGAGCGAGGTGTGAATTTGAGTGGTGGACAAAAGCAAAGAATTAGCATTGCACGGGCTTTATTGAGAAAACCCAATTTGCTCTTATTGGACGATTGTTTATCAGCAGTCGATACTGAAACTGAAGATATTATTTTGAGATCTTTGGCCGAAGAATCCAAAGAAAATATGACCTTAATTGTAAGTCATCGAATTTCATCCTTGCGATTCGCTGACAAGATTATTGTACTAGAAAACGGCGCTAAAATTGAAGAAGGAACGCATGAAGAATTGATTTCCAAAGCTGGAATTTATTCTGAAATGTATGAAAAGCAATTGGCGGATTCTGAGAAATAAGTACAAAAGAATACACTTTTTTGGTTCTTTTCACTGTTTTTAAATCGTCGATAAATTTTCACATTCAAAATTTCTCAATAACTTTGCAATCGCATTATGATTCAATATAAAAAAGTAGCTTTTTACACGCTTGGTTGTAAATTAAATTTTTCAGAAACTTCCACGATTTCACGTCTTTTCGAAGATGCCGGATTTGCTAAGGTTGATTTTGAAGATACGCCAGATATTTATGTAATCAATACTTGTTCTGTAACTGAGAATGCAGACAAGAAATGCAAACAATTGGTCAAAAAAGCGCTCAAAATAAATCCAAATGCATTTGTTTCGATTATTGGTTGTTTTGCGCAATTGAAACCAGTCGAAATTGGTCAAATCCCGGGTGTAGATTTGGTTTTAGGAGCCAACGAAAAATTTGATATTCTAAATTACATCGCTGAATCTGACAAGAAAAAAGAAGCACAGATTTCATTCAAAAACATCAAAGAAACCAAAGAATTTATTCCTTCTTTTAGCATTGGCGATCGAACAAGATCATTTCTCAAAATTCAAGATGGATGCGACTATTTCTGCACTTTTTGCACCATTCCTTTAGCAAGAGGAAAAAGCAGAAATGCAAGCATTGAATCAACACTTTTTGAAGCAGAGAAAATTGCTAAAACGGATATCAAAGAAGTTGTGTTAACTGGTGTAAATATTGGTGATTTTGGTCAAGGTGGTGATGAAAATTTTTATCAATTGGTTCAGAAATTAGATAAAGTTGACGGAATTGATCGTTTTCGAATTTCGTCCATCGAACCCAACTTATTGAGCAACGAAATTATTAATTTTTGCTTGTCAAAAGCAGAAAGATTTGTTCCGCATTTTCACATTCCATTGCAAGTCGGAAACGACCGAATTTTGAAAGCAATGCGCAGAAAATATGAGCGCAGTTTGTATGCAGAAAGAGTTGCTCAAATCAAATCATTGAGACCAGATTGCTGCATCGGCGTAGATGTAATCGTTGGATTTCCTGGAGAAACGGACGAAGAATTTATGGATTCTTTGAATTTCATCAAGGACCTTGATATTTCTTATTTGCATGTTTTCACTTATTCAGAAAGAGCAAACACCGGCGCGCCAAAATTAGGCGAATTTGTTCCAATGGAAAAACGAAAAGAGCGCAGCAAAATGTTACATATTCTTTCTGACAAGAAGAAAAGAGCATTTTACGAGCAAAATTTAGGCTCAGAAAGAACTGTTTTATTTGAATCCGAAGAAGAAAATGGGGTGATGCATGGTTTTACTGAAAACTATGTCAAAGTCAAAATCCCATTTAATGAAAATTTAATCAATCAGTTTCGTAAAGTACGATTGACTGAAATCGACCGAGACGGAATTGTAAAAGTAGAATTACTAGATTGATTTTAAAACAATTAATCAAATTTTGATCACCAAAATTTCTTTTGTTTCTGTCATTTTATCGACATACTTTTTATAAACAATGAATGATTGATAAGAATCTATGTTTTCAGCTTGAAAAAAAGAGCCGAAAATAGTATATTTGCAATTCATTATTTTAAGCTATGGCAAAAGAATCGACTGAAATTGAAGTTACCCCTGTAGATTTTGAAACATTCAAAAATGAAGTGATTGCAGACTACAAATCGGCTTGTTTATCACGCGAAGCATCGTTGTTAGGAAGACGTGAAGTTTTATCTGGAAAAGCCAAATTTGGAATTTTCGGTGACGGAAAAGAATTAGCACAAATCGCCTTAGCAAAACAATTCAGAAATGGAGATTTCCGTTCTGGATATTATAGAGATCAAACGTTGATGATGGCTATTGGTCAACTCAACATTCAACAATATTTTGCAGGATTATATGGTGAAACAAACCTTGATTTAGAACCGCAATCTGCAGGTAGACAAATGGGTGGACATTATTCATCTAGAAATTTAGATGCAAATGGTAATTGGTTAAATTTGATGGAACAAAAAAACAGTTCTGCTGATATTTCACCAACTGCTGGTCAAATGCCGCGTTTACTTGGTTTGGCTCAAGCTTCAAAAGTTTATCGAAATCATCCTGAATTGAAAGAATTAGCTGATTTTCAAAAGTTCACCAATGGTGGAAATGAAGTTGCTTTTGGAACGATTGGAGATGCGAGTACATCTGAAGGACCATTCTGGGAAACAATCAATGCTGCAGGCGTTTTACAAGTTCCGATGGTGATGTCTGTTTGGGATGATGGTTTTGGAATTTCAGTTTCAAGAGACAAACAAACGACTAAGGGAAGTATTTCAGAAGCTTTGGCAGGAATGCAAAGAACAGCTGACAAACCTGGTTATGAAATTTTCACTACAAAAGGTTGGGATTACGCTCATTTAGTTGAAACTTACGAAAAAGCAGTAGCCATTGCACGTGAAGAACATGTTCCAGTATTGGTTCACGTGCAAGAAGTGAATCAGCCGCAAGGACACTCCACTTCTGGTTCTCATGAAAGATATAAATCTGAAGAAAGATTAAAATGGGAAACTGAATTTGATTGTATCAATAAATTCAAAGAATGGATTTTGAGTTTCAATGCTGATGGAAATGCGATCGCTACTCCAGAGGACATTGAAAACATTGAGAAAGATGCCAAAAAAGAAGTGCGTGATTTCAAATCAATCGCATGGAAAGATTTCACTGACGGTTTGAAAAACGATTTGGCTGAAGTAATTCAATTGTACAAAGCAATTGAGTCTGAAACAAAACATACTGAATTCATCCAAGCTGAAATTGTTACTTTACAAAAAGCGATGGATCCTATTCGTAAAGATATTTTGTCTTCTGCAAGAAAAGTTTTGCGTACAATCAAATCTGAAAATATTGCTTCAAAATCGATGCTTGCAGCGTGGATTCAATTGCAAATCGAAAACAATAAATCAAGATATAGTTCTCATCTTTATTCTGAGTCAGCATTCAATGCTGTAAAAATTGAAGGTGTTGAGCCTCAATATGCTGACGAAGTAAAAATGGAAGACGGAAGAATTATCTTGCGTGATAATTTTAGAGAAATCTTCAAAAAATATCCTCAAACTTTGATTTTCGGTGAAGACGCTGGTAAAATCGGTGGTGTAAACCAAAGTTTGGAAGGCATGCAAGAAGAATTTGGCGAATTGCGTGTTTCTGATGTTGGAATTAGAGAGTGTACGATTATCGGACAAGGAATTGGAATGGCGATGAGAGGTTTGAGACCAATCGCTGAAATCCAATATTTAGACTATTTGTTGTACGCTATTCAAATTATGTCTGACGATTTGTCAACTGTTCAATACAGAACCAAAGGTGGACAAAAAGCACCATTGATTGTTAGTACGCGTGGTCACCGTTTGGAAGGTATTTGGCACAGTGGAAGTCCAATGGGAATGATCATCAATTCTTTGCGTGGAATGTATGTTTGTGTACCAAGAAACATGACGAAAGCAGCAGGATTTTATAATACTTTGTTGCAAGGAGATGAGCCTGCATTGGTGATTGAGCCACTGAATGGTTATAGAACGAAAGAAAGAATCCCAACAAATATCGGTGAATTTAAAACACCTTTGGGAATTCCTGAAATCGTTCAAGAAGGTGCTGATTTGACATTGGTTTCTTACGGTTCAACTTTCAACTTGTGTGAGCAAGCTTGTAAATTATTGGCTGAACATGATATTTCAGTAGAATTGATTGATGCACAAACGTTAATTCCATTTGATATCAACCACTTAATTGGTAAATCGTTGCAAAAAACAAATCGTTTATTGATTGTGGATGAAGACGTAAGTTCAGGAGCAACGGCTTACATGTTGGATAAAATTTTAGTTGAACAAAAATCATACTTTACTTTAGATTCTGCCCCAGAAACATTGAGTGCAAAAGATCACAGGCCACCGTATGGTTCAGATGGTGATTATTTTTCTAAACCAAGTATTGACGATATTTTTGAAAAAGTTTATGGAATGATGAGTGAGGTTTCTCCTTCAAAATATCCAGCTCTATATTGATATTTAAAGTCCGAAGATTATTATTTTCGGACTTAATTTTTTAAATTAAATGAGAACATTGATTGTCATTTTCTGTATTACTGGATTCCTTGCGAAAGACATTGCTCGCTTGGGTTGGGAAATATGGTTTAAAGTCAATCAAGAACAAATTATTGCAGAAAAATGTGAAAACAAAGCCAAGCCAATGTTGCATTGCAATGGTAAATGTTATCTTTCGAAGCAATTGGAAAAATTGGAACAAAAGGAGCAAAATCACAATTCTAAAACCAATCCTTTCAACAACAATCTAAAATTTGAGTTCATCTCTACTCCACTTGAAATAAATTTGCTATTTGCTGCTATTGAATCAAAAGAAAAAGATATTTTTCAAAATAAAATTCAAGCTGTTAACGAATTTTCAGGTTGTATTTTCCATCCTCCATCGCAAATAATAATTTGATTATTAAATAAATTGTTCAGTTGACAATTTAAGTTTTCAATTTTATTATTTAAATCATGCAGAAAATCATCTTGTTTTTCGGTTTGATTATATTGGCAAATCAATCAATGGCGTGCGATGTTTGTGGCTGTGCTGCAAGTTCATTTTCCTTGGGATTATTGCCAAGTTCAAACCATCATTTTATTGGGATTAGATCCAATATTCGATCTTTTCAAACAACACATCCTCCACTTTTTGGCTTTCAAGATCCGTCAACGAAGGAAGTATTTACTTCCACTGACTTGATGGGAAGATGGAAAATTAATCGTCATTTTCAATTAATGGCGGTAGTTCCTTACGTTTATAATTCTCAGAAAACGAATGAAACAACCATCATCAATCAAGGTTTAGGAGATATCACCTTGATGGGAAATTATGTTTTTATTCAAAACACAGATTCGCTTGCAAGAAAATTCAAACAAGCCGGGACTTTTGGAATTGGCACAAAACTTCCTACTGGGAAATTTGACAATACAAATGTCAATAATCGCAATATGCTTCCAGGTACTGGGACAATTGATTTCATTGCTTCCTTGAATTATTCAATCCAAAAAGGAAGCTGGGGATATTTGACAGAATCGAGTTTTAGTTACAAGACTGAAAATAAATACGATTACCAATTTGGTCATGCCTTGGGAACTACTCATTTGGCGTTTTATCGCTGGGTTTTGAACGAGAATCTGAGAATTCTTCCGCAAGTTGGATTCAATTATAACCACAACTTTAGAGATCGAATCAATGGAAAAGTTACCGATGATTCTTACAACGGAGGAACAATTTTAAACGCACAATTTACAGTGGCTGCGATTTATAAAAATTGGATGTTTTCAGCCAATTATTTTGCACCAGTGTATCAAAATTTAGGAAATGGATATGTTGTTCAACAAACAGCATTCCGTTTTGGTATTAATTATTTTATTACAAAAAAATGAAAAAAGCACTTATTATATTATTAGGAATCATCTCATTGACAGTGATTTCATGCAAAAAAGAGACGTATGAGCCTACGGTTTTAGCGGATCCTACTTTCAATTTAACGATGCCTGTTTTGAACGAAACTTACAATTTCGGCGATACCATCAAAGTAATTGGAACTGTATCAGCAGACTATGAAATGCACGGTTACAATGTTATCATCAAAAACATGAAAACGGGGATGAATGTTTTAAATCAAGGCTATCATTTGCATCAATCTTCATATACGATGAACGAAGCTTGGAAAAACACAGTTGCTGATACTTCTGAAATGAAAATAACAGTCGATGTAGCAATTGATCATGATGGAACTTTGAAAAGTTTTGAAAGAATTGTAACTTGTTATCCTCAATAAATCAGTATCTTTGGTCCTCTCAAACAATACAAATTAACAACATGAAGTGGACTGAATACAACAATTACTTCGAGGAAATTCTACAAGACACAAATCCAAAAGCACCTTACGATAGTCCTGATTTTTTAGTTTACACTAAAATGAATCAGACAAGAAGTAAACGTTGGATGAAAATGGGTGAAATTGCCCCATCAATTATTGAAACTGTTAGTAAAATTAATAAAACGCAACATTGGATTTTGATAACTGAACCGTGGTGTGGAGACGCTGCACACAGTGTTCCTTTTATTCATTTAATCAGTGAATTGAATGACAATATTCAACTTGAAATTCAATTGAGAGATTCTAATTCGGAGATTGAAAAGTATCTAACAAATGGCGGCAAATCAATTCCAATTTTAGTGATTAGAGATGAAAACGGGAAAGATTTAGCTGTTTGGGGTCCTAGACCTGCTGGGTGTCAAGTGATTTTTAAACAACTCAAATCGGATAGCGCTGAGTTTGGAGAAATAAAAATCGCTTTGCAGAATTGGTATAATCAAGATGCTGGAGTAAGTTTGCAAGAAGAACTAAACGAGAAGATTAAAAATACATTATAACAGATTAAAAGCGGTGAAATTCATCGCTTTTTTCATTTCAACTCGTTAAAGTGATATTCAATTGTTAGTTTTTTGTATTCATCGGTGTAATTCCCATCATTATTTCGAATAATCAAATTGGAATGTTCAAGTGCAATATTAATCTTGGAAAACGCACCAATTTTTCTAACTAACTGATTTTCTTTGCCGAAGATTTCGATTTGTTTCACCAATTGAAGTCCTATTTCTTTTGCAAATTCCAAATAAGTATCAAAAGTCAAATTGGGAAGAATTACCCAAAAATGACCATCTTCAGTCAAATGATTTGCTACTTTTTCAAAAAGTACTTCCAAAGGCAAACTATCATCGTGTCTTGCTAAATTCTTTTCTTGATTTAAAGATTTAGACGCATTTTCAAAATAAGGCGGATTTGAAAAAATAAGGTCAAATTTTGTTTCTGGATCGTAGTCTAAAAAGTCAACATGCAATGCCGCTAATTGACTGTCAAATTTTGAAGTTTTGAAGTTCATTTTAGCTTCTTCAAAAGCATTGGCTTCAATCTCAATGGCAGTAATTTTTAGTTGAGGATTTCTTTGTGCTGTCATCAAACTCAAAACACCCGTTCCGGTTCCAATATCTAAAGCGATTGACTTTCCTTCAACATCAATCAAAGAACCAAAAACCATAGAATCAGTTCCAATTTTCATGGCTGAATTCGTTTGATTGACTTCGAAATGTTTGAATTTGAAAATGGACATCAGCCCAAATAAATAGCGATTAATCCATCAGGAGCGTTGACTCTTAAAATTCGATTTTTTCGATCCACTTCTTGAACCAAATTTTTCACGAATGGAATCAAAACTTCTTTCCCGTTTGGATTTTTAATTTGAATCAAAGGATTTACTGGTAAGTCGACGATTGTTTCAAGAATTCCAACAGGGCCAAAATTATCATCTATAACTTCAAAACCTACAACTTCGTGGTCATAAAATTGAGTTCCTGTTAATTCTGGTAATTCTGTCAAAGGCAAGTAAAGATTTTTCCTCATCAACACTTTTGCGTCATTTTCAGAATCAACACCTTCTAGTTTTACTGCAGCAAAACCGCGAGGTTTGAGTTGGAAAGATTCAACAAAAAAGGGAGTTAGTTGACCGTTTATATCAATGAAAACTGAATCTAATTTGGTGTATTCAGTTGGATCTGTAACGTCTAAAAAAAACGAAACTTCACCTTTGAATCCGTGAAGTTTCGCTACATATCCTAAATGATAGCAATCTGCTTTTTTCATTTAAATATTTTGTTCTTATGCTTGAGTTTCCTCTGTACCTTCTTCTGTTGAAGCTTCTTCAGTAGAAGTTTCTTCAGTTGCAGTTTCTTCTGTTGTTTCCTCAGCTACTTCTTCAGCAACTTCTTCAACTTCAGGAGCATTTTTTGCTTCAATTGCTTTCGCTTTTGCAGCATTTGATTCAGCTTCAGCTTTCAAAGCAGCAGCCTTAGCAGCTACAGCACTGTTTGCCAAACCATCTTTTTTGTTGTTGATTTTGTTTGCTTTCTCAGCTTCCCAAGCAGCAAATTTAGTTTCAACATCAGCCTCAGTCAAAGCACCTTTTTTGATACCATTGATTAAGTGGTTTTTGTACAATACACCTCTGTAAGACAACAAAGCTCTCGCAGTGTCAGACATTTCAGCTCCAGTACGAACCCATTGCAAAGCAGATTCGAAATTGATTTCGATTGTTGCAGGATTAGTGTTTGGATTGTAAGTACCCAATTTTTCGATGAATTTACCATCTCTTTTCGCTCTTGAATCAGCGACTACAAGGTGAAAAAATGCTTTTGATTTTTTCCCGTGTCTTTGCAATCTAATACGTGTTGCCATTTTATGTTTATAAGTTGGAGTACGAAACTCCAGTTAATAATTAATTAAGGGTGCAAAAGTAAGTATATTTTAGTTATGATGCAAGTTTTGGTAAACTAGATGTTAAGATGTTAGGATTTTAAGATGTTAAGACTTAATAATACTCCAAAATTAAAAACTAAACTTCAATCCAACGTTTAAGAAAATTGCACTGTAGTTGTGTTTCAACGACAATGCTTTTTTAGATACATTCTCATCATTGTTGACGAATGTATCAATTTGATCATCGTAAGTCGTGATTTTATCTACAGTTTTGATGTTATCAATATCTTCAATTCCGTTAAAAACATAGGACGTCTTCGTTTTAGATTTCGTTAAGGTTTTCAACGAAATTCCATTCATTTCGCCAAAAAGAGAAAGTTTTTTCGTCAACTTTACTGTGCCACCTATTGCGGCTGAATAACCAACTGCGAAGAAATATTTTGTCTCACTTTTAGAGGAAACAGTTTGTCCGAATTGAGCAATTGTTCCTGAACCCGATTCTGTTTCCTCTAAATACGAAACATTTGAAATTGGCAAAACCAAGCCCGGTTTGAAATAGAATCCTAATTTTTCTCCGTTGTGCTGCAAGGTCAATTTTGGTGTCAATCGAAATTGATTGGAATTTTGAAATGATTCATATACTCCAAAACCATTTTCTACTCTAGAAGTCAATGTTCTAGTACCATTAAAATAATTGAAACCCAATTCCATTCCAAAATTTGGTTTCAACATGTATGTTGCATTCAATTCGTAATTTAAGCCTGCACCCAAAGTGCCATAAATATTGGTAGTCTTCTCAGGTTCAATCTGAATTCCCAAAACATCAGAAGGTGCAGAAAATCCATACCCAACAAAAGCTGAAATGGTTGGTCCTTGCGAAAAGGTTGAAAAACCACTTAATAAAAGGGCGATACAAAAGCTAAATTTATACATACATTTGTTCAATTAAAATCTCAACATGGAAGATAAAATCAACAAACTTATAGAAAAAATCAAATCACATTTCGAAAATGATTTTTCAGGTCACGATTGGGATCATATTTTGCGCGTTTTAAACAATGCCAAATTCATCCAAAGTAAAGAAGGTGGAAACCTAGAAATTGTGACTTTAGGCGCTTTGTTGCACGATATTTCAGACCATAAAATGAACGGCGGAATCTTAAATCACGGCGGTGTAATTGCCAAAGAAATTTTGGTCGAATTAAATTATTCAGTTGAAATAATTGACCAAGTTGTTGCATTGGTTGACAATATTTCTTTCAAAGGCGCTTTGGTTGAGGACAAAAAAATCAGTTTAGAACAACAAATTGTTCAGGATGCTGACAGATTGGACGCCATTGGTGCAGTTGGTATCGCCCGCGCTTTTGCTTTTGGAGGAAACAAAAATCGTCCGATTTATCAATCTACAGTTGAACCAACGCTCCATAATTCTTTTGAAGATTACGCAGTTTCTAAAAGTCATACTATTAATCATTTTTACGAGAAACTACTCCTTTTGAAAGATAGATTCAACACCGAAACAGGCAAAAAACTCGCTATTGAACGCCATCAAGTGATGGAAGATTTCTTGAATCAATTTTTCAAAGAGATTGAATTGAAATAAATCTCATTTGTTAATTTTTTCCTAAAAACCAAATACGGTTGAACCGATAAAATCATTGGCTGTACCTTACCCCAAATTCAGAAATTATGAAAAAAATATTTGCAAGTCTTTTTATTCTTTGTTTCACATCACAGCTTTTTGCTGGCGACAAAGAAAATGTTAAATCTACGATTACAGATGTAACCGTTTACACGCAAGGTGCTCAAATTTTCAGAAAAGCAACTTACAATGTCAAACCAGGAATCACTGAAATCATCATTGACGGAATTTGTCCAACGATTGATGCGAAAAGTTTACAAGTGAAGGCTACCGGAAACATTGTCATTTTGGATTCCAAATATTCCATGTTTTATCCAGAACCAAAATTAACTGCAACCATTGATGGTTTACCTTTGAAAATCAGAAAAGACATCTTCCTTGTTGAAGATTCCATTTTGGTCATTGGCTATGAAATTCAAGAAATTCAAGATGAAATTGATGTTTTGAATGCAACCAAAAGCATTTTATCGAATAACGGTGCCATTCGCGGACAGGGAAAAGTGAATGATTCTATTCAACTTTTGAAACAAGCTGTTGATTATTATGCGATCAAAATGAATGAAATCAATAAGCAACTATTGAAATTGAATCGTCGTAAGGCGGAGAAAAATGTTCATAAATCTGACATGCAAAATCGCTTGAATAATTTGAGAAACTACCAAAGTACTTCGAACCAAGAAATAGAACAATTGGGACCGACGCACAGAATTATTGTAACTGTTTCTAGTAAAGAAATTACAAACGGAAAAATTACGCTTTCTTATTTAGTTTCTGGTGCTGGTTGGATTCCATTGTATGATATCAGAAGTGAATTGGCAGCTGGAAAAGTGAATTTAAATTACAAAGCGCAAGTTTACCAAAATACAGGATCTAAATGGGAAGATGTAAGATTGACGATTTCAACCAACAATCCATTTCAAAATAAAATCAAACCAACTTTGAATCCTTGGTACATTGATTACTATCAAGCGCGTCCTGTGCCGGGTTCAATAAATTCAAATGGATATATGGCACCCGTTACTATGAGTGCTAATGCCAGTGCTTATGAAAAAGTAACATCGAAAGATTCTTGGAGAGCTCAAGAAGATGATGCTGAAACGTCAGCGCAATTTACCCAAATCATTAGTCAAATGATTTCAGCGGAATTTAGAATTGATTTACAATACACGATTCCATCAACAAATGAAAAACACATGGTTTTGATTTCTAATACTGATTTGGCAGCAAACTACAAATATTACACAGTTCCTAAAATGGATGCTTCGGTTTATTTGGTCGCTCAAATATCTAAATTGGATGACTTGCAACTTGTGCCTGCAAAAGCAAATATTTTCTTCGACGGAAGTTATATTGGTGAAACCTATATCGACCCAAGTTCTATGGAAGATACTTTGAGCTTGAGTTTAGGAAAAGATCCGAATTTAATTGTGAAAAGAACACTTTTGAAAAAAGAAAGCAAAGAAAGAGTTATTGGAGATAAAATCGAAAGAACTAATAATTTCCAAATTGAAATCAAAAATTTGAAATCAACGAATGCCACCATTGTTGTTCAAGATCAAATGCCAATTACACAAAACAGTGAAATTATCATTGAACCAACAAACACAGGGAAAGCAAAACACGATTTAGTTACCGGAGAGCTTGAATGGGAAATCAATCTGAAAACCAAAGAAAGTAAGACCTTGAATTTCAGTTACACCGTGAAATTTGACAAGAATAAAAGTCTATAGTCAAATATAGTTTTGATTTGGAACCCTGGGAGTGAAAACTTTCAGGGTTTTATTTTTGCCAAATAATCGATGGATTTTTTGCTAAAAAGTGCTGAATTTTCTCCTTTGTTTTCAGAATAAATTCTTGATGCTCGACACTTTTTGGATACAAAGAAAGATGATTTTCCATTTGTCGCAATTGCACCATTTCCTGACAAAGCTTTTGTGTTTCGGCTGACATCAAAGTTTCAGTCAACCTTTGCCAAACATATTGAATCGCCATTTCATTCGGATGTATTCCATCTGATTTGAAAAATCGGTAATCCCTCAATTCGTCTAAAATGATTTCAAATGCTGGGAAATAATGGATTAGAAAGTTGGTCTTTAATTTTTCAATCAATTCAAATAATCTGGCTTTGCTCCTATTGTTTTCGATTAAACCGTCTTTGATGTGTCGAATCGGACTTACTGTAAAAACAACCTCCAATTTTGGATTTAAAGTTTTCAGTTGAATCAAGGTTTCGCTCCAAATCTCAGCCATCGAATCTAAATCTGTCAACGATTTTTCAAATGTAGTTGATGGCATTTTATGACAATTCGCTATGACTTTATTCAATTGATTGTGAACATATCCAAACGATGAACCTAAAGTGATGAATAAGTATTTTGCTTCAAGCAAATCTTGCCTAAACTGTGCTTTTGTGTGATTCAAAAATGTATTCAAAGCTGATTCGGAATAATCAAAAACAGTTCCTGCAGCATCCCAAGAGAAAAACAAATCTTTGCGCGGAAATATTTGATTTTCTTGATTTTGATTTGTTGCATCTAGAATTAACTTCGCCAGTGGAATCGGGTGAAAAATCGTTCCAAAAGGATTTGAATTGACTTTAAGACCATTGTTTTCAAACTGTAAACCCATTTCATTTGAAAAACAACTTCCAATCAAAATGATTTGGTCGCCATGTTGAATTTTTGGTGTGTTTAATTGAAATTCAAAATCGAGTTTTAGCTTCATGATTTTGTGTTTAAGTTCAAGGTAAAATCCAATACTTCAGTCCAACCTTTCCATTTTGAAAAATTACCGATTGTTTCATTGTGCCAAATGCAAATGAAATCTCCGCCAAATTTTTTCACTTCGCAGAATATTTTTTCAATTTCGATTTTACTTTCGTCGATTGACCATTTTTTGTACTCGTGAATCGTTCCATCCATGTAAGCAAAAGGATGAATGGTGTAATCTGTAACGGAGTTTTTACTTAAATCAAAAAATCTAAATGGTCGAGCGGTTCCTGCTCTGAAACCAATTTCATCAGCGAATCCCATGGAGAAATCGTCAGTAAAACCTTTTTTAATCAAGTTTTGATAAGTTACAGGCAAAGAAAGTTTCAAAAAATGCTGTCTCGAAATTTTCACTTCATGTCCCAAAATAGAATCAATTCGCGATTTTTCTCTTTCCAAATAAAAGCTAGCTTCATTGGAACGATAACTCGGATGCAAACCAATTTTAACACTTTTCGACATGTCTAAAATCAACTTTTTGTGGCGTTGATCCATGCTGGAAATGTTTTTGTCGTATTTGGTATAATCTCCCAACAACCAAAAAAGATGCACATCAAATCCTTTGTTTGAAATGTCAATCATTTGATCAAAAGTATCATACGGATCTTTTTCCAACCCTTTCAAAACTGCAATTCTGCGTTTCAATCGATCGTGATCTTTCTTCATCCAATCTTTGACAGAGCTTAAAAAACGACGCCAATTTTGCTTCCATTTGAAAGCGTAAGTATTGTCGATATCGAATGTTGGAACAATTCTCACATCAATCGGCCAAGGATTCAAGGAAACAGCTAGATTTCGTTCAATATGCTTGATTATAGCGACGGACCAACGGTCGCACATCGCTTTTTGCAAAATTCCATATTGATGTAGAATGCTAAATCGAGCAGCAAATCGCTCGTGTTCATCTCGTTTGTCACTCACATATTCTTCCATTCGAGTCAACACGTAAAATATCGAAGAAAAAGGATCTACAATATTGTCAAATGAAAAGCAAAATTCATCTTCAAATTGATTTTCAGAAATCGAATACGGAAAAATGCCTTCGTCAAACAAAACGGTTGCCGGCGCAATTTCGAGGCAATTTTCAAAATGTCGATTGGAATAATTGAACTTGATTTCAGCAGATTGTTGAAATTGAATTGGGTCGTTGGTAATTTTAAAATAGATTCCACGGTCCTTGAAAATAAAATCAAGCGTGTAAATCAATCTTTCCGTTACTTCATCGACGTAAATCAACAACATTTTACAACTTTTCAATTATTTTTTGTGCAATAAATAAAGCTGATTTTCCATCGCCAAAAATGGGAGGATATGTGAAATCTTTTTTATTCAAGAGTTGAAAAGTAGCACTAACAATACGCTCTTCATCTGCGTCAGCTAGCAATGCGTTTCCATTGTTTACAATTTCCACCCATTCCGTTTCTGGACGCAAAATCACACAAGGTTTTTCAAAGAAAAAAGCTTCTTTCTGCAATCCGCCACTGTCTGTAATAATCAAACGCGCATTTTTTTCCAATGCGATGATGTCTAAAAATCCAGCGGGAGGAATGATTTTGAAATGATTATTGTCAGCTAATTTATTTTTTAAATCCTCGCTCAGCAATGTTTCCATCATTTTTTTCGTACGCGGATGCAATGGCAAAACGATGTCTAAACCAGATTCAACTTGCACCTTTTCCAAGGCTTGAAAAATCGCATTTAAATTTGTTTCGCTGTCCGTATTCGCATTTCGGTGAATCGTCACTAAAATAAACTGATTAGCTGTCAATTCATTTTCAGCTAAGATGGTCGATTTTTGTGCAGAAACTTCTGAAAAATGAAGACTGTTGTCGTACATGATGTCACCACAAGCAAAAACGATCGGTGAATCGATAGTTGCTTTTTCATTTTCAGCCAATTTAAAACCTTCTTGCGACAAGTTTTTGATGGCAGTTTCAGTTGGACAAAAGAGCAAAGTGGAAACATGGTCACACAAAATGCGATTGATTTCTTCTGGCATCGATTTGTTAAAACTTCTCAATCCTGCTTCCACGTGAATGACTGGAATTTCCATTTTGGATGCAGCCAAAGCAGCAGCGATTGTTGAATTTGTATCGCCATAAACCAAAATTGCATTTGGTTTTTCAGACAAAATCAAATCTTCAATTCCTTCCATGATTTTCGCTGTTTGCAATGCATGAGAAGAACTTCCCACGTGCAAATTAAAATCTGGCGCTGGAATACCCATTTCATCAAAGAAAACATTCGACATATTCTCGTCATAATGTTGACCTGTATGCACCAATAATTGCGTAATTTGGTCTGAAAAATGTGTCTCTATCGCACGTGAAAGTGCTGAAGCTTTGATAATTTGCGGTCTTGCTCCAATTACTGTTAAAATCTTAATCATTGTAATAATCCTTCATCTGAAAAGCTAAAGTAACCATTATCTGTAAATATCAGGTGATCTAGGATTTGTAAATCAATCATTTTTCCAAAAGCGAACAGATCTTTTGTCAGTTTCAAATCACTTCCACTGGGTCTATTTTGTCCACTTGGATGATTGTGACACAGTACGATAGAACGTGCATTGTTGTCTAAAGCTGCTCGAAAAACCATTTTTCCATCGACCACAGTTCCTGAAATTCCACCTTGAGAAATTTTAATTGTTTTGAGGATGTCATTTGATTTTCCTAGGAGGATGATATGAAATTCTTCGTGCTCCAAATCTTCAAAAATCGGCTTTAAATAATCATAAATGATTCTTGATGATGTAATTTTTACACGTCGTAAAGGTTCGCTTTCTTTTCTTCGCCTTCCTAGTTCCAACGACGCCAAAATTGTCACCGCTTTCGCCTCTCCTATTCCATGAAACTTGCATAAAGTTGCAAAACTTGCCTTTGAAAAATGACAAAGATTATTATCAAAAGTTTCCAGAATTTCCTGCGCCAGTTCGACCGCAGTTTTCGACCTTGTTCCCGAACCGAGCAGTATTGCCAATAATTCAGCGTCTGAAAGTGCACTTTTACCTTTGTTTAATAGCTTTTCCCTGGGTCGATCATCGTCTGCCCAAGATTTGATAGTTTGGTTGTTGCCCGTAGGATACATAAAATTAGATTTAATTGTGAAAGTTGTATGTGGTGGTTTTTGGTTAGAATGAAGATAAGTAGAATTTTGGGAAATGGCAAATTTCAATTTGAATATTTTCCGAAATTGAAGGAAAATAATTGGTTTTTTTATCTGTTAAATTGAGAAAAAGAATGGAGTTTTCTGATTCTTTTTGGGGAGATAGAAAGTTGATTAATAGATAAAAATTAACTTTTCTTTTTGGCTCCTGATTCCAAAAACATTGATGCAATCAAATATATTGACACAATTACATCTAAGATATTCCAAAGTGTTCTGCCTAGAGCTAATTTTTCAAAAGGTTGAAAAAGAACAATTAATACAATGAAAATCACGCCTTCGATTTTTCTTTCATTTTGAAAACACTGAAAAGAAAAAATCCCAAAACCAATACACGCTATAAATCGCGTGATTTCATAATAAGCGTATGGCATATCTGCCAAACACAAAAGTAAAAGTATAACGAGTATTGATTTTAGGGCTATCTGCATAGTAATTAGTTTTTATCGAATTCGGTTTTGGAAATCTGTTTTCCTCCGCTAAGTTGTGGAACTGATGATTCTGTAATTGAAAATGTGATTGTTAGCACCGAATACCCCGAATCATCATTCGTAACATAAAAAACCTGACCTTTTTGATAAACAGGATCTTTACCTTTTAAAACCGCTTTAGTTTTGGTAAAATAATTTCCACTTTCATAAAAATTTACTGTTTTTTCACTGTAAGCACTTATGTAAACAGTTTCATAAATTGAATTATTTGTATAGCTTCCCTTCATAACCTTTAGGGTCATCGACCTACCAGAGTTGTTTTTTATGGTTAGGCTTGCTTGTGCTTTTAATGCAAAACTTGATAGAATAAATAGAAGGAGGATTAGTGTTTTTTTGATTAAATTCATTTTAAAATAATTCTATTATTAGTATTATCAATCTCGATATTTCCAAATCGCTCTAATACAGTCTGACCTAATAACAAAGGTGCATTTGGATTATCAATTATTGTCGCCTTAATATTTTCTAACACCACATTGCCAATTTTAACAGTTCTTAAATTTATTTCGGTACCTTCAGAAATCTTACCCGTAGCATCCTGAAAGTATTCAGTTGATAAAATATCCTCATTCGTCAATGTTCCTTGTCTATACAAAACAGCTGCTTCTGCACTGGAAATACAAATATTACTTGCTCCAGTATCAAATATAAATTTCAGATTTAAACCATTTATTTCAATCCAAACATATTTAACCCCATTCTTTACGTCCATATCTAGAATATTCGCTTCTTCGGAATTAGATAAATTATCCTCTGAATTCAAATCTTCACTATTTTGAAAGTAAGAATCTTTGCCACTATTTCTTTCATAAATTTTACTTTCTGGATGTTCACATGAGTAAAAAACAGTTGAAAAAAGAAATAAAAAAAAAGAAATTTTCATACTTAAATCTTTAATGCCCTCCTGTTACCAAATTAGGAATATCATCTAGAGATTCTTTACTTTTCAAAACAGTGTCGATATTATTTATTTTAAAACAATCTTTGTTTCTTTCATACAATATTTGAGAATAAAAGCTTTTTTGATCTGAGAAATATTGACCAACTTCATTTGGGTTTAATTTTATAATCACATCAACAACCTCATTAATTTTCATTTCAGGACTTAAATTACTTTTTACGTTTAAACAATCCGTTTCTGTTAACCTACCATTTGGCTTTTCAAATGTCATACTTGAATTTGAAGAATTACTTTCATTAAAAATTTTCTGTTCTTGATTTCCAAAATCAGAATCTGAACTTTCTCCAAAAGTTGAAAATAAAACATATCCTATTACAAAAACCAATAAAATTATCAAACCAAAGAAAATATTTGATGCAGTAAAATAATCTTTTATCGAGATTTGTTTTGAATCTTCTACTAACTCTTTTTCTTTTTCCAAATAAATATTTTTCTCTGTTTGTCTCGAAGGAATAGAATCTACTCGTAAATTAGATTTTGCTTTTGCTTTTTGAATATGATTAACAAAAGACGGTCTCTTAAGTTGATCAATTGAATTTATAAAAATCCTCTTATTTTCACTGAATAGCGCCCTAACTTTTTCAGGGTTTTTACCCAAATTTAATTGACTATTAAGCTCTTTTATCTTTTTTGAAAAATCATCGTAATATCCTAAAACTTTTTCTAAATCTCTTTTAGATTCTTCGATTTTTGAAGCATTTTCTTGATGTAAAGAAATATTCCTTTGAATTTGCAAACTAAAATCTTGTTTCATTTGCTCTCTATCCCTATCTAATTCCTGAATTCTATTATCAAATTCATTTATTGAATTGATAATTTTAGCTTTCCTTTCGCTTTTGAAATTTTCAATTTCTTTGTTAAAAATATCAAGTTGTATAACCTTAAATAACTTTTTTTGTTGAGAAAACTTTGCAACTTCTAGACTATCTGTAAAATAGATGATATCATAAATATTTAGCAACTCTAATGAGTCACTAAACAATTTTTTCAATATTTCTTCACTAGTTTGGGTATAAACGATAAGATTATTGTTAGAATTTGATTGAAAATTTAAATCACCTATTTTTTTGAGATTAAATTCAATATTTTCAATATCTATTGGCCTAACTATACTAAAATTATCTGAATGATTAACTGTAATAACATCTCTTATAACATTTTTACTAACCAGTTCCTTGTGAAAATCATTTAATATCTTAATTGTAATAAGTTCATCTGCAATTAGATCTTGATACAATATACAAGACCCAATAAAAGTTCCACTTCGATCTGAATTTTGTTCCTTAGCATAAGTATAAATCGAATAAGAAATACTTTTCTGATTATTAATAAACTCTTTTCTAAGTGAATAGACCTTACTAGAAGGAAATAGTTTTATTGCATTAGTATTTAAATCAAACGTCTTTATGTTTTTTGATAACATACTATTACCGCCAATAACGGTTTGCCTAAAACCATTTGGATTTCCAAAAGTACCAAATGCAAGAAAGTTTATGTTATTATTCATAATTGTCAAAAACTAAATTTTAAACGTTCCCAAAAAGTACCCTGATAATCCAATGGAAATCCATGAATATTTTCGTAAAGCCATTTCGATAGTACTTCAGCTGTCGCTAAACTAAGCATAGCGATTCTTTGTTCTCCATTTTTACTTTGAACATCTCCAATTGTATAAAAAGTTTTACTCAATCCAAAAGTATTAAGTTTCATGTTAGTCATCCGTAATTTATCTTTGACAAAATTGTCTAATTCTTCACGTGAATCAACTCCCATTCTTCCAGATTTGTCCCATTTTGAGACAACTAAAATAACATTAATAGACCGCAGATTTTTTTCTTTTCTTTCCAAAATATTAAAGAAATCATTGATGAGATTATCATCTTTATGAGCTGTATCATAGCTGGTGACTATTATAAAAGTTAGGGGAATGTTATCATTTAAATAAGACTCAATACTACTGTGATAGCTACCACCTCTTCTGATTTCGTTATGATTTTCGCCCGATGTTTCAAGAAAAGTCAAATTAATAGGATGTACTTTTTTTGATTTATTATTAGGTTCGAATACCAAATCTAATCTAGTAACTTTATCCCTTGTTGTTCTGCTTGGCAATATACCTTGACTTATATTTTCAAAAAAATCTGACAATAAAACTTCTGCTTCAGTTGTGTTTGGGGTTCCTTTTTTAGGTCTTAAATCACCCGCCTGCGATTTTAAATAATACAACATTGACGATAAAATGACAGATTTACCAGACTCTGAAGTACCAAAAAAGAATACAAAATTACTGTCTTTATTTTTTACCTCATTTGAAGACCCCATCAATGGAACGGGTTCCTCGTTTAAATTTTCAAATGGCAGTGTATTAAATGTATCTGTATCATCTTCAAATGAAAGGGGCTTTAAATCTTCGAATTCTTCACTCATAGTTTTACGTTTTAGTTAGGTATAATTGTTTTTCCTTTTCTTTGTTGATTAAAAACACTTCCTCCATTTCCTTTCCCTTTGTTTGGTGCAGTTGGTACTAGAAGAATAATAATCATGATTCCAAAATCTAACAATATACATCCCATCAAAACGACAAATTGATACATACCAAAATTGTTTAAGGCATGGCTGAATGCAAAACCAATTTTTCCAACTTCTTGTGTATTTGCATGAGCAGATTCAAATTTAAATTTATCTTCTCCTAAAATTGAATGTGCCTTATTACCTAATTTATTGTACTCTGATAACGATTTATCAATCTGACCTTGAGCCATCTCATCTACATCATTCCCACTACGAAGTAATAGATTTTGTATTTCTTTATTCCATTTCAATGTAGAATTATTGATTTCAGCCATTAAATTCTTTTCTTCTGGAGTTAAATTATAAACCATACCTGTGATTTGCTCTTCCATTCTATCAGCTAAATCTTGATAACCTGAAGGTGTTTGACTAATCGGAGTCAAAGGAGTGACCTTCTTGCCTATCATTTTTTCAATTCTTGAAATTATTCTTCTAGCTTCAGGTCCAATACTAGAATTTTTAGGATCTGTAATCTGTATTTTAAGCAAACTAAGTTCGCTGCCAATTGCTTGCCTTGTTTTAGAATCTGGAACAGTATAATTTAATTTTGATTCTACGTTTGTCTCTAAGTCACTAAATTTATCGTTAATATTCCTAAGCTCTGTTTTAAAAATATCGGTTCTCATGAATCTAGTATAAAGTGCATTAAAGTTTGCAATAAAACAAAATGAAGCAATAAATACATAAATCCCTTTGAGTCCCGCCGTAGCAGTACCATTGACTTTAGCTGAACGTAACTGCCAAAGCAGAAAAAGCAGTAATAGAGACAAAACCATTGAAATAATCAAGGAACTTCCTCCAAAAATTTGTTGTAAACCGAGCCAAGTTTGATAAAAACTGACACCAATTAACATTATGGCTAGAATTGCTAAAAAAAGGTCTGTTACGCTGTTATTGTTATTCATTCTTTAATCTTTTATATTTATTGTGAATACAGTAATTAAAACTATAATATCGAATAGTTAAAACTTATAATTATAATTTTTCCCAAATATATAAAATATTTCCAACTAATTAATAAATTTTACACTAATTCAATAAACAACTTTACTTATTTGAAAATACCTTTACAATTGTGAAAGACAAGTCAATAAACAAGCGTATAGGAGAACAAATTCGAATGATTCGCTTAAGCAAAAACATGAGTTTAGAAGCAGTTTCTGATGAGTTAAAAATATCCGTTTCTACACTTTCCAATTTAGAAAGAGGCGAAACCGAAATGACTGTTTCAAGATTGTATGAAATGCTAGATAATTATAAATTTGACATTCTATCTTTCTTTCAAAATCTTCAATCAAATGTGACCGTAAATAATTTGTCATCTGATAGTATAAATATCAGTTATCAAGAAAATGACAGTAAATTGAGTAGGCTAGAAAGCGAAATCAATCAGTTGAAAATTGAAATGTTGAAGCTTAAGGATAAATAGATTTCTTTAAATAACAAAATCACCTATTTTTCAAAAACAAAAAAGCACCTCTGTTTCCAAAGATGCTTTTCCGATTAATATTTTGTTTTTTTCTATTCAAACAACTTAATCTGCGATTCGTCCTCATCATCTTTTTTGGGCAAAATGTCCCATTCGATGGTTGGAGAATCTCCGTCAGAATCTGAGTCGAAATCTACGATTCCATCCAAGTCCAACGCTGGCATGTCGCCTTCTTCGATTGGCCAAGGTTCGCCGCCATCGATTTCGTGCGTCAAAACGATTTCTTTGACTTTCAATTTCGTCATTTGATTTCCTTGTGCTTTCATTCCTTTTACCTCAATCAAATCAGCGATATTTACTACATTGTCTGGTAAATTCTTGGTTTCTCGGAGTAATTTATTGTATACAATGCGCACTTCTGGTCTAAATGAAGTTGAAACTGTATCCATGTATGAACCTTCAGATTCTGAGATGAAAAGCACTTTTTTATCGGATGTTACTTCGCACAAGAAACGTTTAACATAATGTAATTCTTTCTCAGCATCGTAATAAACAGTAGAAATTGGTCTGTCTGGAACCCATTTTTCAATGTGTATCATGTCCTCGTCAAAATGCGTCGCCAAATCAAAACTTGAAAGTCTGTATTCTCCTGTTTTGTATAAGGTTAGCAATTTATCATTTCCTTTGAAAGAACCTAAAAATTTACCTCTTCCTTCGTCATTCAAACGACCAACAACGGTATCATACCAAATTTTACGTGCTGCCAAAGTGGAACCTCCGACTTCTTTTTGGATAATTTTCTGAACGATTTCTTTCGTCACGCGATTTCCTGAAGCGGCTCTACCTTTGATCAAAAGTTCACCGAAATCAATGTCAAATCGCAAACGTTTCAAATGCGGTCTTGGTCTCAACATGATCGAAACAACTTCTCGTTCACCGTTTGGATGCACGGCAAAATAAAGCAATTTAGAACCTTTGGCACCTTTCGATAAATCGTATTCCGTATCACGCGTGATGCTGTTTACAAAGAAACGTTTCATCATCGTTGGTCCTCCAACTCCATCTTGATACATGACGTGGTAAATGGTGCGTGTATCGCCTTTTTTCCAAACGTCTGCATGGACGATGCCTTTTCCAACGAATTTTTTGTCGGCAACTTTCGTTACCATCATTTTTCCCGTGCTGAAGAAAATGATAATATCATCAATTTCAGAACAATCGTTCACAGGATCGCTTTTCTTCAATCCCCAACCGATGAATCCTTCTTCTGGATCAACGTATAATTTTTTGTTCGCGATAATTACTTTTGTAGCCGTAATATTGTCGAAAACTTTGATTTCTGTTTTGCGTTCTCTGCCTTCGCCAAAACGTTTTTTCAAGTCTTTGAAATACTCGATGGCATAGTCAATCAAATTACTCAATTTCTGTTTGACTTGCTCCATTTCGTCTTCCAACTTCAAGATCAATTCATCCGCTTTATCGCTGTCAAAACGGGTGATACGAATCATTTGAATTTGCGTCAAACGGTGTAAATCTTCATCGTTGATTTCACGCACAAACATCTTTTTGAATTTCTCAAAACGTTTGTATAAATACGCGTATAAATTTTCTTTATCGCCATATAATTTGAAATCGATGTACATTTCCTCTCGGATGAAAATCTTCTCTAAGGTAGAGAAATGCCACTGTTGCATCAATTCTTGCAAGCGAATTTCCAATTCCCATTTCAACAACTGAACGGTATTGTCGGTATTGATTCGCAGAATTTCACTTACGCCAATAAATCTTGGTTTTTCACCGTCAATAATCGAAGCATTGGGTGAAATCGAAACTTCGCAATCAGTAAATGCATACAATGCGTCCAAGGATTTATCAGGAGAAACGCCAGGCGCCAAGTGAATGATAATTTCTACAACCGCAGAAGTATTGTCTTCAATTTTTTTGACTTTAATTTTTCCTTTGTCGTTGGCTTTCAAAATCGAATCAATCAATGAACTTGTAGTAGTTCCGAAAGGAATTTCCGTTACGACCAAGGTTTTGTTGTCCACTTTCTTGATTTTGGCGCGCACACGCACTTTCCCGCCTCTTAAACCATCGTTGTAATTGGTGAAATCAGCCATACCACCGTGCAAAAAGTCGGGATAAATTTCAATCTTTTTCCCTCGTAAGTGATTGATTGACTGATCTATTAATTCAATAAAATTGTGCGGTAAAATCTTACAAGCCATCCCAACTGCAATTCCTTCAGCTCCTTGCGCCAAAAGCAATGGGAATTTAACTGGCAATTGATCTGGCTCTTTGTTTCGACCATCGTAACTCAAAAGCCAATTCGTAGTTTTTGGATTGAAAACAACATGAGAAGCAAATTTCGAAAGTCTAGCCTCAATATAACGCGGTGCAGCAGCGCCATCACCTGTCAAAGTATTTCCCCAGTTTCCTTGGCAATCTATGACCAAATCTTTTTGTCCAAGCGCAACCAACGCATCACCAATAGAAGCATCACCGTGCGGGTGATATTTCATCGTATTTCCAATGATATTCGCCACTTTGTTGTATCGACCATCATCTAACTCCTTCATGGAGTGTAAAATCCTTCTTTGAACAGGTTTCAAACCATCAAACAAAGCAGGAACAGCGCGTTCTAAGATTACGTAAGATGCATAATCCAAAAACCAATTTTCATACAAACCATTCAGCGGAATGATTTTATCGTCAACACTCGAGTTTTCAAAGGGATTTTCCTCTGAAAAATCTTCTGTATGATCTTCAATTTCGTCTTCAGCCATTTTTTAAGAAGCTTTATCTATTTCTTCGTCGTTTTCAACTTTATCTCCGCTTAAACCATCTTCTAAATCTTTCTCAACACGCAAGTTATCGATAATAAAATCTTGTCTTTCAGGCGTATTTTTACCCATGTAATAAGACAAAATTGTTTCAATCGACGCTTCTTTGGAAAGAATTACTGGTTCTAATCGAATTTCTTCACCTATAAAATGTTTGAACTCATCTGGTGAAATTTCCCCCAAACCTTTAAATCGCGTTATTTCGGGATTTTTACCCAATTCAGCAATTGCATTTCTACGCTCTTCTTCTGAATAACAGTAAATCGTTTTTTTCTTATTTCGAACCCTGAAAAGTGGCGTTTGCAATACATAAACGTGATTTCGTTTCACCAAATCTGGAAAGAATTGTAAGAAAAATGTCAATAACAACAAGCGAATGTGCATTCCGTCGACATCGGCATCTGTTGCAATCACGATGTTATTGTAGCGCAAATTGTCCATGTCTTCCTCGATATCCAATGCTGCTTGCAACAAGTTGAATTCTTCGTTTTCATACACGATTTTCTTGGTCAATCCGAAACAATTCAGCGGTTTTCCACGCAATGAAAAAACACCTTGTGTATTTACATCTCTTGATTTCGTGATGGATCCACTTGCAGAATCTCCCTCGGTAATGAAAAGTGTTGTTTCCTCTCGTCGAGCGTCTTTGATATCAGTCAAATGTATTCTGCAATCACGCAATTTTTTATTGTGTAAACTCGATTTTTTAGCACGATCACGCGCCAATTTTCGAATTCCAGAAAGTTCTTTTCTTTCGCGTTCTGATTGCTTGATTTTTTTCTCAATCGTTTCAGCAACTTGCGGATTTCTATGGAGATAATTATCTAATTTGTCTTTCAAGAAATCGTTGATAAACGAACGCATTGATTGTCCGCCCGGTTCGATTTCTTGCGAACCTAATTTGGTTTTGGTTTGCGATTCGAACACAGGTTCAACTACTTTCACCGCAATCGCAGCCACAATAGATTGGCGAATGTCTGAAGCGTCGTAATTCTTATTGAAGAAATCACGAATTACTTTGGCAATCGACTCACGAAAGGCACTCTGATGCGTTCCACCTTGGGTTGTGTGTTGACCATTTACGAAAGAATAGTAATCTTCACCGTATGTTTTTCCGTGTGTGAAAGCTACTTCAATGTCATCGCCTTCCAAGTGGATAATTGGGTACAATGGATCGCCGTCCATGTTGTCTTCCAACAAATCTTTCAATCCGTCTTTAGACTGGTATTTTTCGCCATTAAAATAAATGCTTAAACCTCTGTTTAGGTAACAATAGTTCCAAAACATTTTAATCAAATACGGCGATTTGAAATTGAATTTTTTAAATATTTGATCGTCCGGAATAAATTCCACGTAGGTTCCATTTGCCTCGTCGGTTTTTTCAATACCTGATTCTTCCACCAAGTTACCACGACAAAAAGAAGCTTGTTTTTTCTCGCCTTCACGAACTGAATAAATCATGAAATGACTACTCAAAGCATTCACAGCTTTTGTTCCTACTCCATTTAAACCTACAGATTTTTTAAATGCTTTGGAATCATATTTTCCACCGGTATTCATTTTGGAAACAACTTCCACCACTTTCCCTAATGGAACGCCACGACCGTAATCTCTCACGGTTACTTTGCCCTCTTTCACTTTCACATCAACGCGACGGCCATTTCCCATCACAAATTCATCGATGCAATTGTCGATAACCTCTTTGACCAAAATGTAAATTCCATCATCTGCAGCCGCACCATCGCCGAGTTTACCGATGTACATCCCAGGACGCAGTCGAATGTGTTCTTTCCAATCTAATGACCGAATATTGTCTTCTGTATATTGATTTTCTGCCATTTAACTCGCTAATTTTAAAAATTACTTTATTTTGAAAATTAAAAACTCAGTTTTAAAATTCAAAAAAAACAATAAATTGTGAACGATAACTAGCAAATTTAATCAATCGTGACGAATGATTTTGAATAAGTTATTAGTAGTTTTTAACTTTTTTTCGTGGAAAAGGAAAGGCAGTTAAAAAATTCAATTTTTAGGCTAAACAAGCATCCTTCAACTAAAATATTCTCGTTCCTTTTGCTTGATCAAAACGAACCCAAAAATCAAGGCTGTTTCAGAAAGTTAAAGCGCAATTTTTTATCCATTATTTGATTTTCTCCAAAGGCGCTTTATTTAAAAAGCTCCTGAAAACGTGATTTTGTCGGTGATCTACTACACTAGCGTTACGTAGCTTCCTCCAAAAGTCTACATTTTCAGTTCACATTTTAAAACCTTTCTTCAAATGCCAAATCTGTAAAAAGGGATTATTTTGCACCAAATAAAATATGCTTGGGCATCAATTTAAATTAATTTAGTTGATCTTTTTGCAAAGTTGATTTGTGACTAATTTATTTCGAAAATTTAAACTTGAAAAACCATTCCGTCTTCAACAATAACGGTGTTTTCAAAAATGGTTTGGGCTTCTTTTAAATGGTCGTCTCCAGAATCGTAGCGGGCGCTTAGATGTCCGAGAATCAATTTTTTAACATTGGCTTTTTGCGCAATCGTTGCGGCTTCTTTGGCTGTCGAATGAAATGTTGCTTTGGCTCTGTCTGCCAATTTTTCCACGAAAGTTGCTTCGTGATACAATAAATCGACACCTTTAATAGAATCAATCAATGGCTCAAAATAGGCAGTATCTGAACAATAACCATAAGATTTTGAAGGCTTTTTCGCCATTACGAAGTCTTCCGCGAAATGAATTTTACCTTCTTCATCCACAAAATCTTCGCCTTTTTTGAAAAAAGGAATTGCCATTAACGACAGTCCAGATTCTTTGAAAACTTCGCCAATGATATTGAAACTTTTTACTTTTTCTTGAATTCTAAATCCATTAACAGGAATGCGGTGTTTCATCGGAAAAGCATGAATTTCAATCATTTTGTCTTCAAAAATCACCGTTGGTTTTGAATTATCCAACACAACAAAATTCATATTGAAATTCATTTTAGCACCGCCAATTTCCAATTGTAAACGAATAATTTGCTCCAATTCCTTCGGTCCATAAATGGTAATTCCATTGTCTCTTCCTAGCAAATGCATAGAACTCAACAAGCCGACCAAACCAAAAAAATGGTCTCCATGCATGTGAGAAATTAAAATGTGATTGATTTTTTGGATTTTTACTCCAAATTTTCGCAATTGATTCTGAGTTCCTTCGCCGCAATCAATCAAAATATGACGATCATTACAAGCAACGTATTGAGCGGTTGGATTTCTTCTTAAAGTGGGAAGTGCGGAGCCTGAGCCTAGAATAGTTACTTCAAAACTCATTCAAATTAATTCAAGATAATTTCTTGAGCCAATTCAGCTGAGTCTGCGATTGAAAGCACTTTATCTAATTGAGAAATGCCTATCATTTTAGCCACATTTGGCTGTAATCCACATAAAACAAATTTACCATTGGTATCTTTACACAAACGATTCGCAGTCAAAATGGCACTCAAACCTGATGAATCACAATATTTTGTTCTAGAACAATCTAAAATAATAGAATTTACGCCTGATTTGTTCAATAATTGGAGTTCAACTTTCAACTCAGAAGCATTAGAAGCATCCAATTTTTCAACTTTAGATTCGACTAAAGTGTATTGTGTATGTTGAGTTATATCGAATTTCATGTGTTGTCGTGTTGACCAAAAGTAATAATTTTTTTTGGTTACAACTTTTTTAGATGATTTTTTTTGATTTTTGTTTAGAAACAAAATCCTTGTGAAATCTTAAAATTGGCTTAATCAATAACTACAACCATTGAAAACCAAAATCTTCAAATTTTGGAAGGTCGATGAATCTTATTTCGACAAGATGTTTTCCTGGCAATAAATCGATGAAATTTTCTGAGAAACGAACTCCTTTTTTATTTGAATAAATCCAGAAATTGTGCAAAAATTCTTTGTTTTCAATTTCAATTGTCGCTGTTTTTTTCGATTCGTCAACGTTCAATAATTTCACTTGAAATGATTCTATAAGTGCCTTATTTCGTTGATTTGGGAGATGGGTAAATGTCCTGTGCTTTGCTTCACCTTTGCTGTTTTGCCATTCCACATCTAAAACATATTTGATATTTTGAATTGAATCAGCTTGACATTCCGTGCAAATTTCTTTCTGAAATCCAGGTTTTAGTGTCAGCGTATCTATGGTTTTGAAAATCAAATTTCCTTGCAAATCGTAAATAAAACAATTCAAGGGAGAATCAAAACTCGTTTCCTCATCGGATATGATAAAATATTTTTCACTGCCAATTTTTGTCGTTTTTTCGAGAACTGCAACATCCTCAAAATCTTGCTTTACCGAATATTGCAACGCTTTCCAATTTCCGTGATAATCGATACTAGACCATGTCGGCGCTTGCCAACAATCATTCAATTGCCAATACAATGTGCCCATGCATCGCGGAGAACCCAAACGATGACTCGAAACAGCAATCGATACCGCTTTTGATTGTGTCAGTTGTGACAAATAAACAAACTCTTCAAACGATTTGCTCTCACCAAATAAAATGTCTGATTGTTTTTTAATCATTCCGTTTCCGACATAGCTTTTTTGGTGCCATTTCATGACAGCTGAATCTAAATCCCAATCTTTTTTCTCACTGAAAGCCAACAAAGTATTAAATTCTGGAAAAGATTGAAAACCATATTCCGCATTGAATCGACCTGATTTCAAACCAAAATCTTCGATTGGATCTTTTCCATGCCAAACGCCCCAATAATGTTGCGTTCCATGGTTGAAATATTCGTCTTTTCCCCAATTACTAAGTGGAGAAGTATGCTCATAAGGAATAAAACTGCGCGCTTTCACAACACTTGGAATCAACTCTTTGAACAATTTTCGATAATCTTCCTCCATTGATTTCTGCGCTTTTGGCAGAATTTTGTAGGTGACTTGAAATCCCCAATTTTTCCAAGCAACATCTACTTCATTGTTTCCATTGAACAATACCAACGATGGATGCGCAGAAATTCTTGGAACTTGATATTCCAATTCTTGTTTCACATTGGCTAAAAATGCCGCATCTCCAGGATACATTGCACAAGCGAACATAAAATCTTGCCAAACCATAATTCCTGCGCGATCGCACGCTTCAAAAAATGCTTCATCTGGATAAAAACCTCCGCCCCAAACGCGCACCATATTGAAATTCGAAACACGCATTTGTTCAACTAAATCTTGGATAGACTCTGTCGTTATTTTGGAAGGAAAAACTTCTTGCGGAATGTAATTTGCGCCTTTACAAAAAATGGGACGACCATTGATTTTGAGATAAAAAGAAGTTCCAAACTGATCTTTTTCTTGAACCAATTCGCTGGTTTTGACACCAAATGTTACCGAACAACTGTCGATTAAATTGCCTGCTAAATCAAATATTTTCCATTTATCTTGATACAAATATTGTTCGCCTTGTCCACGTGGCCACCACAATTGAGGATTCAACAATCCTGCGTCAACTTTCAATTCACCATTGACTAAATTCAAGCTGTCAAAATTTCCCCAAATCTCACTTTCAAATCTTATTTTTTGTGTTGCTTTCACAGCACAAATCAGCGACAATTCCAAGTTTGCTTGATTATCAATCAGACTTTTAGTCGCAACCTTTTGAAGCAAAATTCTGTTTGTAGAATATGTCCTCAATTGTACAGGTTTCAAAAATCCAATCGTGTTCATTCTCAACGCCCAATCCCATCCGAATTGATACTGAGGTTTGCGTGACATCGATGAAACTGCAATTTCCCCTAAATCATTTGGTGCAGGCAGTTTAGGCGATTTTGCTTCAAAAGCCTTTCTGTGATAATTGACAGGAGATGTAAATACAACTCTCACATTGTTTTTACCGATTTTTACGAACGGTTTAATTTGCAGAATATATGGATGAAAGGCATTTTCCGTTCTCAATACCAATGAATCGTTGATGTAAACTTTTGAATAAGTGTCAACTCCTGGAAAATCTAACTCAATGAATTTTTCCGCAAACTGCGATTCATTTAAAGTAAAGGAAGATTTAAATTCCCAATCATACTTTTCAATCCAAGTGAAAAGTTTTTCATTTTCGCCATAAAATGGATTTGGTAATTCTTTGGATTCAATTAACTTTTCTTGCACAGAGCCACATTTACCTGCTTGCAACCAAGTTTTTTTAATTGGATGAAAGAAATTCCACTCAAGTTCATTTTTTTGTGAAAATGTCATGCAATGAAAACTTAAGAAAAGTAGAATAAAAAATATCTTCATATTATAACCTGAAAATGAATTACCATTTTCTATCAAACGATGTGTCAACCATTATATGTTTTTGCGCATCTGTAAACGCATAATTGAAACCATTAAAAACCGAATAACCACCAACATTTCCGAATTTATCAATGGCGATAAAACCACATTGTAAACCTTCCATATTTTCGTGTTTCGAAATGATTCTTTCTACCGCTAATTTACAAGCTTCCTCAGGAGAATTTCCCTGTCGCATCAATTCGACCACAGTATGACTTCCAGCTACGCGAATAATTGCCTCACCTAATCCTGTTGCTACAGCACCACCAACTTCATTGTCAATAAACAAACCTGCGCCGATAATCGGTGAATCTCCAATTCTTCCGTGCATTTTATAAGCCCAACCAGATGTTGTACAAGCACCACTGATATTGCCAAAACTGTCGATTGCCAACATGCCAATTGTATCGTGATTTTCAACATTGATTGCAGGTTTTTTCGCCAACTCTTCTTGTTCTTTTTTCCACTTTTTATAGTCTTTTTTGACTTCTGGAAGTGGCGTTTTAATCTTTCCAAAACCTTTTGAAAGAGCGAATTCTTTTGCTCCCTCTCCTACTAGCATCACGTGTTGTGTATCTTCCATTACTTTTCGTGCCACTGAAATTGGATGATCAATTCCTTCCAAAAAAGCAACGGAACCGCAACGAGATTTTTCATCCATGATACAAGCATCCAACGTCACATGACCTTGTTCATCGGGTCTTCCGCCAATTCCAACGCTTCGATTGGTGATATCTGATTCTGTCACTCGCAATCCTTTTTCAACAGCATCAATCGATTTTCCGCCTGCAGAAATCACTTCCCAAGCCGCTTTGTTTGCTGCCAATCCGTGTTCCCATGTGGAAATAACTTTTGGTGTGATCGCCATTCTTCGCAATCCTTTCCCAAGTGGTTCAACGGCCAAAGATGGCTTCACTATTCCAACTAGTGCTCCAATCGCACCCCATTTTATAAATGTCCGTCTTTGTACCATATCAATTCTATGCTAAGTATTATTAAAGTCGTTCCATGAAACTCATATCCGTCAACGAATATAAGAATTCAATCAAATCATTTTTCTCCTTTTTTGTTAACGTAAAAGGTTGAATGATTGAAGATTTGTTTTTGTGATTTTTTCCTCCAGACGCGTAGTGATCGATTACATCAGATAAAGATTCATACGAACCATCGTGCATGTAAGGATCTGTAATTTGAATATTTCTCAACGTTGGAACTTTGAATTTCCCCATCTCAGTAGAATCGTTGTTGATTCTGAATCTTCCATTGTCCGGATAAGCTTCAAACAAACCATTATTTTCTACTGTATAAGTTGTAAAATAAGGCGCAGGATGACATTTTGTACAATATAATTTTTCAGAAAAAATCGTCCAACCGCGTTTGGCAGAGGCACTCATCGCCATTTTCTTTTTTCCATAATAGAATTTATCGAAAGGTGAATTGTCTGATATCAAACTTCGTTGATAGGCAGCTAAAGAACGAGAAAGTACCCAAACGTCCATGTCGCGATTGAAAATTCGCTTAGCTGCTGCTTGATATTCTGGTACTGCTTTCAGTCGAACTAATAATTCTTTAATGTCCATTCCCATTTCATTGCGGTCTTGAATAGGCACGATTGACTGCATTTCTAAAGTTGGTATCTCTCCGTCAAACATCACTTTCGGTAGAAAAGCAGCATTTAATAAAGTTGGAGAATTTCTTCCCGATTTTCTTCCTAAAACACCATCACTAAATTTTAATCCATCGGTGAACGCTAAACCTGGTTTATGACATACGGCGCAAGAAATAGATTCATCTATAGACAATCTTTTATCAAAGAAAAACTCTTTTCCAAGAGCAATTTTCGCGGTATCTAATGGATTGTCAACTGGTAATTTTGCTACGCCTAAAGGACTCACAAAATCTGATTTTGAAACTGAACATCTAAGACAAATCAAAGATATTATTGAGAAAATCAATAATATATGCAAATTGATTTTTCTCAACAAATTCATGGTTGCACTGCTTTCAATTGATTCAACAATTGACCTGAATCACTGACAAATCGCAAAAAATAAACGCCACTGCTCAAATTTGACATCTGCCATTTTCCATTTATATCTTTGGATAAAAATTCATCTACTTCTGCTCCTGAAAGGTCAATTAATTGCACTTTTTCCAAATTTTTCATTCCTTTCCAGCTGATTGAAGATTCTTTTCCATTTTGAAGAAAAAAAGCTTCACCAATTACGTTCGAAATTACATTTACATTTGCATTCAAAGGTGCTGTAAAAACTGGATAGTTCTGCACGTTCATCATCACATCCGCATTGATTCCAGTACTACCGTGTTGGATATCTAAAGTTGATAAATTTACATCATGTAACCATTGATCAATATTAACATTTTGAAAAATTTCTCTGGTCCCATCTGGATAGATGGTTGCAGTATTTATAACATGAACTTGCTGAACATTTGAATCACCTAAACAATGTAACTCAAAAGGAACATCGGTAATATTATCTCCATTGTTATCTGCTTCACCGTCAATCAGTAAAAATGTATATCCAGCAGCCCAACCCCAATGCATGGCAGGACTTTGAAAATATAACGGATGCTTAACAGGATACGCCGTAATGTCAGAATGATTAATTGATGCAGGAACGCCCACTTGAAAATCAACAGATTCCACTAAATCAACATTTTGCAAACCTAAATCAAAAAGACTCGCTCTTTTGTTTACATAGAAAACGGAATCTTGAAAATCTAAAATTTGTCCACCATCGTGTGTTATTTTTAGTTTAGAAATGTAGAATGCAATATCATGCGCTTGATAATAAGTTCCATTTAAATCAGGTATTGCTACAAGAGATGAAAATGTAGCATTGCCATTTAAAAATCTAAAATTTAAAAGCAATGGATTTTGTGCATTCACAAATATAGTAAAACCCAAAAATATTGAAAAAATACTTTTTTTAATCATTTGACGATTTGCTAACTATGTATAAAATTTCTTTTCTCATCAATCGATAACGGTCAATTTGTTCATCTGAAAAATGTTCTGAAGGAATGAACTCTTTTACTTCAAAACCTGCTTTTTTCAACCAATTTGGATAATCTCTACCAAATAATCTAACGTGATCGTACTGCCAATAATGTTTTTCTCTGTCTTCTGGAGTCACAATTGTTGGATCTTCATAAGTTACCTCACGCGTCATGTCTTGTGGAACTTGCATGATTCCCCAACCTCCTGGTTTCATCACGCGATGTAGTTCTCTCATACATTGCAAAGCATCGTCTACATGTTCAAGTACGTGATTACAAAAAACAACATCAAAACGATTGTCTTCCAAAGGAATACTGTGCAAATCAAAATGCATATCTGCGATTGGTGACAGTAAATCACCCGTCAAATAAGCTAAATTTTGTTGCGCTTTAAAAGTTTTGTGAAAACATTGTTCTGGAGCGATGTGCAAAACGTTCAATTTCTCCGCAGTGAAAAAATTGGATTCATTTTTCAAATACAACCACATCAATCTGTGTCTTTCAAGCGTCAAATCATACGGACAAAGCACATTATCTCTGTGCGTAACTTCTGAACCATAAGACAAAAACTTGCTAAAATTGCGTTCACAAACCGGACAAGTAACATTGTTGCCTTTGTATAATAATGGAGCTACTTTCTTGAAAGGATAACTCAACCTAATCAACAAAGGTCGAGGTAACGTATTGATTAAAAACTTATAAAGTTTCTTCATTTGTGCTTTTTGAATGTCAATTTTTCGCTTTTCAGGAAAAAATAGACTTGATTTCTAACTAAAATAATTTTCAAATATACAGAAAGTCGAAGAGGTTAAAAAATGGATTTTTAAAATTCTGAATTAAATTAAATAAATGGTAACTTCGCTACTAACTAAAAAACAAATTCCAAAATGAAACTATCAGGTAAAACGCCCTTCATTTGCCTTTCAATTTTATATTTTTGTAGCCAAAATAATCATTCAATGAGTCAAGAACAACCCAAAGCAATTCGAAAAGACAAATCACTTATCAATTTAGGACACGAGCGCATTGACCCTTATTTTTGGATGAATGAAAGAGATTCGAAAGAAGTTTTAGACTACATCGCGGAAGAAAATAAATACAAAGACAGCTATTTTGCACCCTTAAAAACTTTACAAAACACTTTATTGGATGAATTTGACAACCGCATTGATCCTAACGACCAAAGTTCGCCATTTTTCATTCAACGAAAAAAATACCAATACCAAAATATTGAAGGAAAAGATTACCAGCAAATTTTGATTTTTGAAAAAGAAAAATCCATTGTTTATTTTGATCAAAATGAACGCTCTAAAGGAAAAAGCTATTATGATTTGGGAGAATGGGCTCCTTCTAAAGACAATTCAATTTTAGCTTTCAGTGAAGACCAAATAGGAAGAAGGAAATACAGCATTTTCTTCCGCATTGAAAAAAGCGGAAAAATGTTGGCGGATGAAATCAAAAATACAGATGGTTCAATCGTTTGGGCGAACGATAACAAAACGGTTTTCTATGTCAAAAAAGACGTGAAAACATTGCGAGAATTTCAAGTTTATTCTCACGTTTTGGGAACAGATTCTTCGAATGATAAATTAGTGTATCAAGAAGATGATGAAAGATTTTCAGTTTTTATAACGAAGACAATTACTGATAAATACGTTTGTATTCATTCTCAAAGTTCGACCACTTCCGAAATCAGTTTGATTAATGCAGATCAACCAGCAGAGAAACCGGTTATCTTTTTGAAACGAAAAAGCGGACATTTGTATGAAATCGATCACCATGAAAAAGGATTTTACGTACTTTCAAATGAAAATGCACCTAATAAAAAAGTAATTTTCTTTGCAAATATTCCCGATGAAAATGAAGTTGGAAAAGAAATTATTCCACATGATTCCAAAAAATTAATTGAAGGAATTTTGACTCTTGAAAATAATTTGGTCGTGCAAAGTAGAATTGACGGGTTGCAACAAATTGAAGTTCGAAGTATCGATAATGCATCTGTTAATTTCATTCAATTTCCCGAACAAACTTTTTCAGCAGGAATAGGCTTTAACGATGATTACCATGCCAAAACAATTTATGTAAACTACACTTCACTTTCAACTCCAGCAACCATTTACGAGTTTGATTTGAAAAACAATTCAAAGTCAGTTTTCTTTCAAAAGAAATTAATCGACCCTTCATTTAGTCCTTCAAATTATGAGACGAAACGCATTTGGGTGACAGCGAATGACGGAACGAAAATTCCTGTTTCAATGATTTATAAGAAAGGAATTGATTTGTCTAAAGCACCGCTCCTTTTGTATGGCTATGGTTCATACGGCGTTACAATTCCAGCAAGCTTTAGTGCTTTAAGATTGAGTTTGGTTGACAGAGGATTTGTTTACGCCATTGCGCACATTCGCGGCGGAAAATACTTGGGTGAAAACTGGTATGAGAACGGCAAATTTTTGAAAAAGAAAAACACTTTTACAGACTTTATCAATGCAGCAGAATTTTTGGGGAAACAAGGCTATTGCGATCCCGAAAGAATTTATGCGCAAGGCGGAAGTGCTGGTGGATTATTAATGGGCGCTGTTACCAATATGGCTCCATATTTGTGGAAGGGAGTCGTCGCGCAAGTTCCATTTGTGGATGTTGTAACAACCATGTTGGACGACACAATTCCTTTAACTGTAGGCGAATATGAAGAATGGGGAAATCCGAATGAAGCTGAATATTATTGGTATATGTTGAATTATTCGCCTTATGACAACGTCAAAAAAATGGATTATCCAGCAATGTACATTACTACAGGTTATCACGACTCTCAGGTTCAATATTGGGAACCGCTCAAATGGGTTGCGAAACTTCGTGCGATGAAAACAAACGACAATCCGTTGATTTTTGATTGCAATATGGACGCTGGACATGGCGGTGGTTCAGGAAGAAGCAATGAGAGATTGGAAGTCGCGAAAGAATTTGCGTTTATTTTGAATTTGGAAGGAATTGAAAAATAATTTTATTATCATTTTTTGTTGCGTCGTCTCTTCCGCTTTTTCGCAAAGAAAGTCGGAGCAAAAAGTTGATGCGTACACTTTATTTAAGGATAAAATTGTTTTGTACTCAGATTTAGGGTTCAGTACTTCCCCCTATTCAATCAACTTTAAATCAGCTACAACACCAATCACCAAACTGAAATACCGAAATAATTTGGGAGTTGTCATGGGTTTTGGCGGTTCTTACAAATGGTTTGCAGTAAGACTGGCTTTTGCATTGACCAAAAATCTAAAACCTGTAAGTAAATACGGCAAAACATCCTACATTGACATTGGACTTGATTTTCCAATAAAGAAGATGTATTTTGAATTTGATTTTCGAAACTACAAAGGTTATTCTATCAAAAATGCAGTTGTCTACAATTCCAGTTTTGGAGGAGATAATACCAACGAAATCAGAACCAATGCAAGCACACTTTCTATTGCGCTAAACGGCTGGTATTTTCATAACAAAGATTTTAAAATGCCCCCTATGAAAGGAAAAGTAGGTCATTTTAACAGACAAGTAATCACTTGGTATTTAAAAAACACAATCAATGTGCAAGGAATTGGCGACGTTGAAAGTATTATTCCAATTGAATTGACAGACAGTTTAAACACCAAAACGAAAGCTACAACGATTTCATCCTTTGATTTTGGATCAATACCAGGAATTGGATATGCAAACAAATATAAAAATTGGCAATATGCTGGAATGTTTGGTTTTGGACCAGTTATTCAGTCTAAATTTTACATTGTTAACGAAACTACAAGAGGATTTTTCGGATTGGCGCCGAGATACGACCTTCGCTTGATTGCAGGCTACAATGTTCCAAAATGGTTTGTGATGCTTTCCACGGAATTTGACAATAAATCGATTCATTTTAATGAACTTAAATACAAAAATAATAACTATACTGTGAGACTTTTAGCTGGCATTCGTTTAGACAAAAAAGAAAAAACCAAAGAAAAGAAAGAAAAAAAGATTAAAATATTTTAAATTAACACTATGAAAATCAAACTACTCACATTCATCATCGGCTTGTTTAGTTTCATTCAAATAAATGCTCAAGTCCCAGAAGATTTCAAGTTTTTTGGTAAATGGATAAATCAAGGATTTGAATTTTCAGGCACTTTTTATCCAACAAATTCGTGGAATCTTGAAACAATTTATTTCAAAGATGATTACACTTTCTCCAAAATTAATATCCAATTAAAAGACAATCAACTTGATACAATTATTCATTATGGGAAATGGAATTGGAATGAAGAAACTCAAATATTGAGACTTTACAGAGACGAAGAACGATATTACTCAAATGGCAAAATATTTATTTTCGAAAAAGAATACGCTTTAAACTATTTGAGTTCAGCATTCTTTACTTTCGCTGATCAAAAATTCAATCAAACAGTCCAATTTCGGTTTCAAAAAGAAGGAGTTAATCAAACTTTTGAGGAAAATATGACCTTTGAAGCCAAACAGAAATCTTTTAAAGATGTGAAAATTGATTCATTATCTTCGTATTATTTTTTAGTTAATGCACTAAATCCATTGAAAAGAAAAAAACTATATTTCGATGAATTTCAATATTATATAGATTACGAGGAAAGCAAATTAGAAAAAGGAGTTTTAAATCAAACAGGTTACTTCAATGGCGCAATCAAAGATTTCACAGATTCATCCATACGGTTTATTTTTCATCAAGAAAACATAAATGTAGATTATGAAAACGGTAAAACTGCAAATATTGAAAATAACTATTACAAAGACGACAAAACGGAGATTGACCCTTTGTGGAGAAATGAAAAATATGAAGAAAAGGAAATATTACTGAAAAACATCACAGATATAGAAATTTCACAAAAATTCATGGTATCTGGCATTAGCCCAACAGTAGCATTATTTTCAACCATAACAACGTTGATCATCGCACCACTTATAAGTATTAATTACAAAACTGGAAATTTCAACCAAAGCAAATACTATACTACAGCTGGAATTGGATTGATTGGAATTGGCGCTTCTATTCCGATTTATTTTATTTTCAGGGACAAGAAAATAAATCTTTATCAAAATGATGGTGTTGTCACCAAAAAGACGTGGCGCTTAGAAAGGGTTCGATTATAGATTTTTCTGCATAAAAAAAGCATTGCTAAAAAACAATGCTTCAAATATGATAAAATAAAATATTTTAGTGCAATCCGTTGATTTTATGTATGAAATCAACTGCTGCATCCTCAACTTCAGCGTGCAATGCTTTGAAAGCTTTTTTGTCTTTCGCAGCGTGGATTTTTTCAGTCATGCTATTTCTAAATTCAACTGCTTCATCAATCAATAAATTGGATGCATCCGTTTTTGATTCATTGTATAATTGAACGCTGAAACATTCTTCAACAACATCAAAAACCATTTTATTTAAGTCTCTTTTGAAAATTCTTTTACTAGCCATTTTAATAAATTTGAGCACAAAGGTAATTAAAATTCAAGGGAAGATACAAAATATCTTTATTCTACGCCATAATCGAGCCTTGTGGCTTTAATAAATCGCGGAACGTAATATTTACTTTTATTGAAAGTCGTAATCTGCACACCTCCGTTGGCTGAATGAATAAATTTTATTTCACCTGGATTGACTTCCACTACCAATCCCACATGACCTATGGATGTTGAACGAACATTACTTCCTTTGAAAAACATCAAATCACCAGGTTTTAAGTCAGCTAATTTGACTGTTTTTCCATATTCTGCCATGTTGTAACTTGTTCTGGATAAACTAATTCCAAAATTCCCCATGACATAATTGATGAAACCAGAACAATCGAAACCGGAAGGAGTCATTCCAGCGTATCGATAAGGAGTTCCCATGAATTTTTTGGCATAGTTGATAATATTGTCAATTTTTTCAGGATTTTTGGCTTTGACAATTGTGTCTGCAGGATTTGATTTCAACGAATCACCAGCACTTTGTATGACTTTTAAAGTATCTTGCACCAAATTTTCTTGAGAAAACGCTGTTAAACTCAAACAGAAAAAAATCGAAAAAAGAATGCTATTTTTATTTAAAATCAAATACATGCGTGGCAAAAGTAGTGATTTTAAGACGATTTTTGACCGTTTTTAAACAGTGGGAAAGACAATTAAATCTGGCTGTTAGACTTAGTTTTTGCTTTAAAACTATTTTTCAATCCTTTGAAAACGACTAATACAACGAGAAATTGATATTCCTTGATACAAAAATTTGATTACATATAAGGTTTCGTTTTTCACATTTTTTAGCAGAATTATACGCCAATTTAGGAATTATTTAACAAGTCAAATTGTTGATTAAATCACTGAATTGTGAATCTTTTAAAACTTGATAACTTTATATTTTAAGTAACTTTGTCACTCAATCAAAACTAAATAAAATGTCAATTATTATCTCCCCTTCAGTATTATCTTGTGATTTTGCAAACATCCAACGCGATGTTGAAATGATAAACCAAAGTGATGCTGATTGGTTTCATGTGGATGTAATGGATGGCGTTTTTGTACCGAATATTTCCTTTGGTTTTCCTGTAATTCAAGCGATAAAAAAACATGCTAAAAAACCATTGGATGTTCATTTGATGATTCAAAATCCAGATCAATATATTGATGCCTTCAAAGAAGCAGGCGCAGATATTTTGACTGTGCATTATGAGGCTTGTACGCATCTGCACAGAACAATCCAAGCAATCAAAGCTGCAGGAATGAAAGCTGGTGTTGCATTAAATCCACATACACCGGTAGATTTTTTACAAGATGTGATTGAAGATTTGGATTTGGTTTTAATCATGTCAGTAAATCCAGGTTTTGGAGGACAAAAGTTCATCAATAATGCCATTTTGAAAGTGGAACAAGTGAAAAATTTAATTCACATGAAAGGCTCTCACGCATTGGTTGAAGTTGATGGAGGTGTAAATCTTGAAACAGGTTTAGAATTAGTCAAAGCTGGTATTGATGCCTTGGTTGCTGGAAGTTTTGTGTTTAATTCTGAAAATCCATCCAAAACAATTTCGGATTTAAAAAATCTATGATCACTTTCCAAGCATTTTTCAAAGAGAAATTTGAATATGACTTACATTCAAATTTAGGGTGGTTGAAATTTTTAGAAGAAAACGAAGATGTTTTAGAAACCGATAATCTAAAAGAACTATCGAAATGGATGTCGCACATCATCAATGTGCATCATATTTGGAATGCAAGATTGATGAATAAAATATCAGAATCAGACGATTGGGATTTATTGCCTCTCGCCTATTTTGAAAGATTTTTGTTTGAAAACTACAACCAATCGATTAAATTTTTGGAGCAACATTCATTGTCCGAAAAAGTCAATTATCATGACTCCGAAGGCGTTCCGATGGAAAAAGAAACGATGGATATCCTTTATCATTTATTGAATCATTCTAACTACCATCGCGCTCAAATCGCATTAAAATCTAAAGAATTGGGGTTTCAAATTCCACCAACAAATTTCATTGTATTTCGATAGTTTACTCTTTGTGTGAATTGTCTAATAAATCCAAAACTGTTTTTACAGGACTAAATGTTTCAGATGGGATTTCTACAAAAATGGAATTCCAATGTGCCATAGAACCATTCCAAAGTCCAGGAAGTTCAGAGAAATAAATGTCTTTTCCTTTGAAATTTTTATTTACGACAAAATATTTGTTCTCATCTCTAAATTCAAATAAGTCAAATGGTTTTCCATTCGCATCTTTATTGACAGCGGCAATCATAACCGGATTAAAGTAGGTGCTTTGAACCATCAAGCGATATTGTTCGCCGCGCATTGAAATTTGTGACTTTTCGACAATTTGCTTTGTTACTTCTCCATTCTCCTCAACCCAAAAAGGACCTCCACCAGGCTGACCCTCATTGCGAACCATGCCACAAACTCTAAAAGGTTTATTTAATATTTTAAAAATATCCTCAACTTTTAATTTTTCAATTTCTGAATCAGCAATGAATTGAAAATGTTTGTTTAATGATATAAGGCCATCGATTGTTGGATTTTGCAATACTTTATTCTTTTCATCTTCGAACCAAATAGCCACTCCACCAAGATATTTCCATGTATCTATCGCTAAAGTGGCTTTGCCAAAATGTTGAATATTATCAATGTTTTTAATAAAAATGATATCACTTTCTATGGAATTCAAATTTTCTAACAAAGCACCATGACCGGCTGGACGAGTTAAAATCTCATTTCCATCAATCAATAAAGGTTGTTGATCTTTATCAAAAGCAATAGAATTTGTAGCTTCATTTTGAACAGAAAATGTAACGTCGAATTTCCCACCAGAAAGTTGCTCGGTACTTTCAATTCCATTTTTTATGGAAGCTTCATGTTCTGGTTTAATGGAATAGTGAAATGAAGAATTCCCCTCATTTACCTTAATTCCCTGTAAAATTTGTTCTTGAAATGGATTTAAAACAAAAGGTCCAATCTTATGAAAAGGAATCAATCCTTTAGGCAATTCACCAAATGACATTCCCTCTTTATTGAGTAAATAATCTACAAATTCATCTAAATTGACATTGTGAGATTTCAGATTTTCTCGAATTTCTAGGGGGATTTTCTGAAAAAAAGCAAAATCTTCCATATTATTCAAAAATCTTTCGACCTGACCTCTATTTTCTTCATTTGGACGTTCCAAAAACTCAAAAAGAAAATGAAACATACGAGAACCGGAGCCAGACGCAGGAATAAAAAAAGTAGTTTTTACACCTGCATGTTCAAAGTTTTTAATCAAGTTATCTCTTTGAACTTGTAAAAAATGAATAATTCCCTCTCCCATTTTACATGGAGCAACCAATTTTACTTCTGGCTGTTCTCCAAAAACTTTCGCTCTTTGACTCTCTAAATAAGAAGTATTCATTTCCATTTCTCCTTCAATTCGTTTGTTTTTTATTTCTTTGTGATATGAATTTCGTCAACGAATATATCAAATACTTCATCAATTCCAAAGGAAGACACGGAATTCATTCGCCTTTTGTATATGATCTTTTGGATAAATGTCTAAAAATCAAAATTCCTGCTGAATTTGTATCTAAATTAAATCAGCTCAAGAAAACACTTTCTTCTAACAATTCACTCATTCAAATCGAAGATGCAGGAGCTGGTTCAAAAAAACTGTCAAACGAAAGATCTGTTAAGTCGATTTATAAAACAGCTTCATGTAAAGGTGTTTATGCCAAACTTCTTTTCCAACTTTCAAATCAATACGAACCGAAAAACATCCTGGAATTAGGGACAAGTTTAGGAATTGGAACCATACATTTGGCACTAGGAAATCCAAAAGCAAAAGTAACAACAATTGATGCGTGCAAGAACACTTTAGAAATCGCTGAATCGAACTTTGCAAAGCTGAATTTAAAAAACATTGATGTTGTACATGCTAAATTCGAAGACTTTTTAACAAAAGAAAACCAAACGAAATACGATTTAGTTTACATTGATGGTCATCACGATGGAAAAGCACTGAAAAAATACTTGAAATTGTTATCTAATTTCACGGATGAAAATACCATCTTCCTGTTAGACGATATACGCTGGAGTCAGGATATGTTTGAAAGTTGGAATGAAATCAAATCTTTAGAAGAATTCCATTTAACAATGGATTTGTTTAGAATGGGAATTATTATTCGAAGACCGCAACAAGTCAAGGAACATTTTGTTATCAAATTAAAGAACGTTTTATCTGGATTTTAAATCCACAATCAAAAAGACATGAAAATTTACACGAAAAACGGAGACAAAGGAACAACATCATTGATTGGCGGGACGAGAGTTCCTAAACATTCGCTAAGAATTGAATCATATGGAACGGTCGATGAATTGAATTCATACATCGGATTAATTCGCGACCAAGCGATTGATGAAAAATACAAAATACAATTACTTGAAATTCAAGATCGTTTATTTACAATTGGTTCCTCGTTGGCAGCAGATCCAGAAAAATCTAAAATGAAATTGCCAGACTTGATCGACTCCGATGTGCAATTTTTAGAGAATAAAATGGATGAAATGGATGAACAACTTCCAGAATTAAAATTCTTCATTTTGCCAGGTGGAAACACAACTGTATCTTATTGTCATTTAGCTAGATGTGTTTGCAGAAGAGCTGAGCGAATCACCACAAATCTAGATGAACACGAATTTGTTGCGCCAATTGTGATGCAATATTTGAACAGATTAAGCGACTATTTATTTGTTTTAGGACGAAAAATTGCCCAAGATTTAGGTGCGGAAGAACAAGCTTGGCGACCAAGGATTTAATTATTTTTCTTAGGAATTAGGAATCAAATGTTCATGGCTTTAATTCTACATCGTAGTTTTGAGCCAATTGAATAATTGATCGTAGACAGTATCTCTAACCGATTTTTTCGACAAAATCAAATCGTGCATTCCATTTTCAATCGATTGAATTTGAACATTTCCATCTATTTTTTTGGAGTATTTTTCAATGTGTTTTACATTCAAAACTGCATCGCCTGTTAACATTTCGTCTATCCATTTTTTGGTGTAAACAGAATTGTTTGAATGCATTACCAATATTGGTTTAGAAAGTTTAATTCCTTTGTGAATTTGCTTTTGTCCATCGCAAATTGCTTTCAACCAACCATAATTTACCGCTGGTGCGTTGTGAGGTTTCCACGTTAAATTATACTGCCATTCACCTTTGTCTTTGTAGTAAATACTCATTCCGTACCAAGGCGAAAGTCCTCCTTTCATCAATTTTTCTGGCTTTTTGTCACCTTTTTTTACAACTAAAGGCAAAACTACTTTTTTCAATATCGGATTGAGATTCATGTCATAAAACGGACTATTCAAATAAATTGCATCAAATAATTCTTTTCCAATTCGCTGATTTGCGTATAATGAAACAACTAATCCACCTGTGGAATGACCTGAAAGGAGAATTTTGTCAACGCCTTCATGGTGCATGATACTCAACGCTGTGTCAATATCGGCAAAGTATTCGTTCAAATTTCGAACGTTGCAAATTTTCTGATGCTCTAAATGTGACCGACCATATTTTCTCAAATCCAACGCGTAGAACGCATATCCTTGTTTGGTAAATTTATCCGCCATTTCAGTTTGGAAAAAATAATCACTGAAACCATGAATATACAAAACTCCAATTTTTGCTTGAGCATCTTTTCTTTTCACCAAAGTACATGTCACTTTACCTTCATAATCATCAGGTTGTTGGATTGTAGCTTGCTCAAACGCATCTCCTAAAACATCCGTTTTGTAATCTACTTGGGCAGCCAAATTAAAATGTAATCCTAGTAACAAGATTACTTTTTGCTTATTTAAACGACTGATTAATGACATGTTACTTCATTTAAAATTATAAAAAAACGGTCGAAATAAAATCCCGACCGTTTACAAGAATTTTATTTTCTTACTTCAGTGTGGAAGGACAAACAAAATTAGATGTTTGCATTCCTGTTTTCTTGATTGCGCCAAATCCTCCAGCGACATCAATCAAATTGTGAATTCCACGACTTTTTAAAATCGAAGCAGCAATCACAGAACGGTATCCACCAGCACAATGTACGTAAAAAGTTTCATCTTTTGGGAATTCAGCTAAATGATCATTCAAGAAATCCAACGGCGTATTTTTACCATCATTTAAATGTTCTGCTTCAAATTCACTGATTTTACGAACATCAAAAATCGGATGTTTATCCACTTCAACTTTTGACTTGAATTCTTCTGCAGAAATTGATTCAATTGTAGCAATCTCTTTTCCCGCGCTTTCCCATGCATCAAAACTTCCTTTCAAAAATCCGATGGTGTGGTCAAAACCAACGCGCGCCAATCTTGTAATTACTTCTTCTTCTCTTCCTTCAGGAGCAACCAATAGAATTTCTTGTTTCACATCCTTAATCAAAGCGCCAACCCACGGTGCAAATCCGCCATCGATTCCAATAAAAATTGAATTTGGGATGTGTCCTTTCACAAAATCTTTTTCATTTCGAACATCTAAAATCATTGCATCTGTTTCATTCGCAGCAACTTCAAATTCCTTTGGATTCAAAGCCAATGTTCCTCGTTTGATTACTTCATCAATGCTTTCATAGCCGTTTTTGTTCATCATTACATTCAAAGGAAAATAAGCAGGAGGCGCAACCAAACCATCAGTCACTTCTTCTACAAATTCTGCTTTGGTCATGTCAGCGCGCAAAGCGTAATTGATTTGCTTTTGTTCACCGATTGTTCCAACTGTTTCTTTCGACATATTTTTTCCACAAGCAGAACCAGCACCGTGTCCTGGATACACAATCACATCATCTGCCAAAGTCATGATTTTTGTTCTCAAGCTATCAAATAAAATCTCTGCCAATTGTTCTTGCGTAATTTCAGCCGCTTTTTGCGCTAAATCTGGACGACCTACATCCCCTAAAAATAGTGTATCACCGCTGAAAACACAATGGTCTTTGCCATTTTCATCGATTAGTAAGAAAGTCGAACTTTCCATCGTATGACCAGGCGTATGCAATACTTTGATTTGCACGTTTCCCAATTCAAAAATCTGTCCATCTGCAGCAATTGTTGCTTTAAAATCTGGATTGGCAGTCGGTCCATAAATGATTTCTGCTCCTGTTTTTTCAGAAAGTGTTACATGTCCACTGACAAAATCAGCGTGAAAATGTGTTTCAAAAATGTATTTAATTTTGGAATCGTCTGCATTTGCTTTTTGGATATATGCGTCTACTTCCCTTAATGGATCAATGATTGCCACTTCTCCATTGCTAACAATATAATATGCTCCTTGCGCTAAACATCCTGTATAAATTTGTTCTATTCTCATCGTTATTTTTGATTATTTGTATTCAAAGATACAACTTTTGTATTTCAACACTTCGTTACAATGGTCACATTATAAAATAATTGTAAAAAACCGTATTAGTTTTGCTTTCCTACCCAACCTTCCCATGCTTTTTCAAGTGTTTCTTGGAAAACTTCAGTCGGTTGTGCTCCTGAAATAGCATATTTGCGATCCAAAACAAAAAATGGAACTCCTCTCACTCCTATTTGCTGCGCTTCGATGATATCGTTTTGCACGGCGTCTTTGTATTGATTGGAAGCCAACATATTTCTAATTTCAGTTTCATCTAAACCAACATTTGTACCCAATTCAACCAAGGTTTCAATTTCAGAAAAATTTTTTCCTTCAGTAAAATAGGCTTTGAAAATCAATTCTTCTAATTCGTTTCCCTTTCCGTATTTTTTTGCAAGATGCGATAATCTATGCGCGTCAAATGAATTAGCGATAACAGCTTTGTCAAAATTGTATTCCAAGCCTTCAGATTTAGCTTGATTCGTAACATTTTCGTGCATTTCGATTGACCATTGTCTATCTCGCCCATACTTTTCAGCCAAATAATCATACGTTGATTTCCCTGGTTGCGATTTTGTTGATGGATCTAATTGAAAGCTTTTCCATTCGATTTCGACTTTTTCTTTGTTCGGAAAGTCATTTAATGCATGTTCGATTTTTCTTTTTCCAATGTAGCAAAATGGGCAGATTACATCTGACCAAATTTCAATTTTAAGTTTGTGATTTTCTAACATGATTGTATTTTTTTTGAATATAAATTTGAATAAGTAAAATTACAAAAAATCAATATTCTAAAATTGAAAAAATTCAACAAATCTATTTTCAACGATTTGACAATAATAATTTTAACAGTCCTTAACTTTTGAAAAGAAATATTATTATTTTTACTGCATGACAAAAATCTGCTTAATTGCTATCATGCTAATCATTTATCAATCTTGGAATGCACAAGGTTGGCAACCTGTAGGAGCTCGTTCGATGTCGATGGCTAACAGTACAGTCGCCGTTTCTGATGTTTGGAGTTTTCACCATAATCCGGGAGCTTTGGCCAATTTGAAACAATCCTCTGCGGGATTGAGTTATGAAAATCGTTACCTTTTGAAAGAGTTGCAAACCCAAGCTTTTGTCTTGGCAATTCCATTAAAAGTTGGTGTTCTTTCAGCTGGTGCACAATCGTATGGATACAAAGTGTACCGCACGACAAGAATTGGATTTGGTTATAGCATGAAATTGGGAGAGAAATTATCGGCCGGAGTGCAATTGAACTATCAAGGTTTGCGCATTGAAAATTATGGATCCAAAAACAGTGTTACTGCTGAAGCAGGAGTTTTGGCAAAAATCAATGAAAAAATTTCAGTTGGTTTTAGCATTTTAAACTTTGGAAGAGCAAAACTTTCAGAATTCCAAGATGATCGTTTTTCAACATATATGCGTTTGGGAATCAATTACCAACTTTCGGACAAAGTGATGATTTTAGCAGAAGCTGACAAAGAAATTGAATCACCTTTAAATGTGAAAGCAGGGTTGGAATATGAGCTTTTGGAAAGATTTTATATCAGAGCAGGTGCCGCATCCAATCCAATGGAATTAACATTTGGATTTGGCTATTGGTTCAAAAACAATTTCAAGTTAGATATGGGATCAGCTTGGCAACAGCATTTGGGTTGGTCGCCACATTTTGGATTGACTTATGATTTCAAATCCAAGGTGCATGAATAAGCAATACTTTTTACTCTTTTTGCTTTTTATACCTTTCTTTTCGATGGGACAAAGTCGTTCAGAATTGATTCAACAGCGCATCGAATTTATTTCTGAACAACTTGAGTCCGAAGAAATTGATTTGACCAACGTAATTGAACAATTGAACTACTATTTTGATCGACCTTTGAATCTCAATAATGCAACTGCAGAGGAATTGAAAAGTTTAGAATTATTGACTGATATTCAAATCAATGATTTAATCTTACACATCAAGCAAACTGGAAAATTAATCAGTATTTATGAACTACAATCTTTAAAATATTGGGATTTACAAACCATTCAATTGGTAAGACCATTTGTGCAAGTTGATGATAAATTAGATCAATTGCACGTTTCTTTGAAAGAGGCATTAAAATTTGGGAAATTTGAAGCTTTTCTACGTTTTCAAACAGTACCTGAGCCAAAAAGTGGTTATGACAAAGTGCCAGATTCTGTGAAACTATTGAGTAACAAATATTATTACGGGAATGCCGATCGCTATTACACTCGTCTGAGATATAGCTATAGAAACAATTTGAGCATGGGAATTACCGCAGAAAAAGATCCTGGCGAGCAATTTTTCCGTGGATCTCAAAAAAATGGTTTTGACTTTTATTCAATGCACGCATTTTATAAAGGTGGAAAATATTTGAAAGGTATCGCATTGGGTGATTACCAAATTCAAATTGGACAGGGATTGAATTTATGGTCTGGATATGCATTTGGAAAAACAGCGGATGTTACCAATATTAAAAAAAATGCACAAACTTTAAAACCATATACTTCTGTGGATGAAAACAGATTCATGCGCGGCGCGGCGATTGATTTAGGATATAAAAATATTGCATTGACACTTTTTGGTTCACACAAAAAAGTAGATGCTTCCGTAATGTCTGACTCGTTATATGATGTTATTGAATTTGTGTCTAGCATCAATGTTTCTGGTTTTCATCGTACGACGTCAGAAATTGCTAAGAAAAATAATTTGGTTGAAACCATTGCTGGGGGGAATTTGCGTTACGGAAGACGCAATTTGACCATGGGAATTGCTGGGATTTACCAAGGATATAACAAAGACTACTCGAAAGCTTTACAACTTTACAATCAATTTGATTTTAGGGGAAAAGTAAATACAAGTATCAGTGGTGATTACAGTTATGTCTGGAGAAATGTGAATTTATTTGGTGAAATTTCGCGCGCTGGATATTCGGGAAAAACTGCTTTGTTACAAGGACTGATTTTTGCGCTTGATTCAAAAGCTTCATTGAGCGTCTTATACAGAAATTATACAAGAGGCTACCAAACTTTTTACAACACAGGTTTTTCTGAAGGAAGCAATACGCAAAATGAATCTGGTTTATACGTAGGCTTGAAAGTTCGCATGAACAGCGCTTGGTCTATCAATACTTACATGGATTTTTTCCAACAACCATGGTTGAAATACCAAGTAGATGCGCCCTCTTCGGGTCATGAATTTTTATTTCAGCCAAGTTATAAGCCGAACAAGCAAATGGAAGTTTATGGGAGATTTAGGCAACAATTGAGACAAAAAAACAGCCGAGATTCTGACGGAACCATCACCCAAATTGAAGATGTTTTTCAACGCAATTACCGCTTGAATTTTACTTTTCAAGTAACCGAAGGAATTCAATTAAAAAGTAGAATTGAATATGTAACCATCAATCGCAAGAGCAATACACCTGAAAAGGGAATGATGGTTTCTCAAGATATTTTGATCAAACCGAAAAGTATGCCTTTCGATATTGCAATTAGATATGCTTTTTTTGACACTGATTCATACGACACAAGATTATATACTTTTGAAACCAACGCGCTATATGTATTCTCCGTTCCAGCATATTACTATCAAGGAAGTCGCGCTTATGTAATGGTTCGTTATTCTTTCCTCCGAAAATTTGATTTATGGGTGCGTTATGGCTCTTTCATTTATTCAAATCGAACAAGTCTTAGTTCTGGAAGTGAACAGATTTCTGGAAATAGAAAACAAGATATTACGGTGCAGTTGATGATGAGTTTTTAATGAAGGAGATTTTTAGATTTTTAGATTTTAAGATTTTAAGATATTAGGATATTAAGATTTTAGGATTTTAAGACTTGAGACAATAGACTGAAGACATTAGACCTAAGACCTAAGACATTAGACTGAAGAGATTAGACCTAAGACCTAAGACATTAGACTAAAGACATTAAAACTAACACATTAAATTTAAGCAATTTGGAGAAGCCAACAATCTAAAAATCAAAAAGTCTAATAATCTAAAATTTGTCTAAGAGCTGCATAGCAACGGTTCTAACATCTATTGTCTAACAGCTAAGAAGGTCTTTTTAGTAGTTTTTCAATTGAATCAAACGACTTTTAATCGTTTCCAATTTTTCGATGACGTCTTTTGAGGTGGTGTTTTCTTCGGTAGTTTCAATTTCTTTTTGTGCGGAGGTTCGGCGTTTGAGGGCTTTTCTTGCTCCTTCTAATGTGAATCCTTGATTTTTAACTAAATCGTAGATTTTATTGAAATTTTTTATGTCTTTTGGCGTGAATAAACGATTGCCTTTTTTGTTTTTTTTCGGAGTAATGATGTCAAATTCTTTGTCCCAAAATCTTATCAAAGAAGTGTTTACCCCAAACATCACGGCTACTTCACCGATGGAGTAATACAATTTTGTCAATTCGTTTTCAGCTACTTTGTTCAAACCCTTATTGTTTAAAGTGTGAAAATAGTTATATTTTTGCAACCGCAATGCAAAGAATCAGGTTGAAATTATATTTTTTATTCATTTTTTCGTTTTTATCAACGATTCAATTGCGTGCGCAAGAACAAGTTGTAGATACACTCAAACCAAAAACTACTTTATCGACGCTCGATTCATTGGGTTTAATTCAATTTGACACTACCGTTCGCAAAAACAGCGAACATGTGGATAAAATCATCAATTACGCTAAAAATTTTCTGGGAACACCCTATCGAAGTGCGGGAATGACTCCATCTGGATTCGATTGTTCTGGCTTCATTTACTACGTTATGGGGAATTTTGGATTGACACTAACGCATTCAAGCTACGGAATGGCAGAATTTGGAAAAACAGTAAAATTGGCTGACATTCGTCCTGGCGATTTGATGTTTTTCAAAGGTAGTAGCACCAAAAGTTCCAGAATTGGCCACGTGGCTATGGTGGTGGAAGTTGGTCCGAATTCAATTAAATTTATTCACTCTTCTACTTCTCGCGGTGTTGTCATCGATAATTTTGTCGGAAGTAAATACTATATTCCACGCTATATAACGACGAAACGATTAGATTATGGTGTGGAAGAAATTGAAGAAGATCTAGATTAAAAATAATACAATTCTGAGATTATTTTTGAATTTTATCCAACCACGTTAGAAAATCTAAAAACATCGCTGCTGTAATTTCATGCTTCGCAGAATATTCATGTAATTCAGGCTTCAAACCAATCGATCTAAGAAATAAATCCGCCGATTGAGCATAAGTAATTGGCAATATTGAATCTTGTTTTCCATGACTTATAAAAACGTTTAACTTATTCAGATTTTGAAGTTGAATTTGTGGCTTAATTTCTTCCAACAATCGTCCACTAAAAATGGCTATTCCACTGATGAGTTCAGGAGAAGTCAACGCAATACTGTAACTCATAATAGCACCCTGACTGAAACCCACCAAACAAATTGAATCTTTGTCAATCTCATGTTTTTCAGCTAACTGATTGATAAATTCAATCAATAGCAATCGGCTTTTTTCTTCTTCCTCCAAATTAAAAACGGGCTTTCCTGTTGAGAAATCAACGTGATACCAAGCAAAACTATTTTCACCTAAAACAAAAGGAGCTCGTGCTGATACGACTAAAAAATCAGCAGGAATTTTGGGTGCGAAAGTGAATAAATCTTGCTCATTGCTACCAACTCCATGCAGAAACAATAATAATTTTGGCGATTTAGTTTCTACTAGTGGTTTTCGAATGAGATATTTCAAAACTAAATTAGAATCAAGATCTTGCGCGAATGATTGAAGTACATTAAGCATGGCAAAAATCAGTAGAGCAAATGAAAATTTCATAATAAATTGGAATGAAAAAATATATTTAAAAAAAGTGGAAGCCAAAAAAAGCCACATTGCTGTGGCTTTCAATAATTATAAGGATTGTAATTAAGCGATAACGCCCATTACTTCTGCCATTTTCTTTCCGATTTCTGCTGGAGAATCAACTACGTGAATTCCGCATTCTCTCATGATGCGTTTTTTAGCTTCTGCTGTATCGTCATGTCCACCTACAATTGCACCTGCGTGCCCCATTGTACGTCCAGCTGGAGCAGTTTCACCTGCGATAAAACCAACAACTGGTTTAGTTCCATTTTCTTTAATCCAACGAGCAGCGATAGCTTCTAAATTTCCACCAATCTCACCAATCATTACGATTCCTTCAGTTTCTGGATCATTCATCAATAATTCAACCGCTTCTTTCGTAGTTGTTCCAATAATTGGATCTCCACCGATTCCGATTGCAGTTGTGATGCCTAATCCTGCTTTTGCTACTTGATCTGCAGCTTCGTATGTTAATGTTCCTGATTTAGAAACAATTCCAATTTTACCTTTGTGAAAAACGAATCCTGGCATAATACCTACTTTCGCTTCACCAGCAGTAATAACACCTGGACAGTTTGGACCGATTAAACGCGCACCAGAACCTTTCAAATATTCTTTAGCTTTCACCATGTCGTTAACTGGAATTCCTTCTGTGATACAAACAATAACTTTGATTCCTGCGTTAGCCGCTTCCATGATTGCATCTGCTGCAAAAGCTGGTGGAACGAAAATAATAGAAACATCAGCACCCGTTGTGTTTACTGCGTCAGCTACTGTATTAAAAACTGGTCTATCTAAATGAGAAGAACCACCTTTTCCTGGAGTTACACCTCCTACAACGTTTGTTCCATATTCAATCATTTGACCTGCGTGAAAAGTACCTTCACTTCCAGTAAAACCTTGAACAATTACCTTTGAATCTTTATTTACAAGTACGCTCATTTTTGCGGATTTTATTTTGCTTATTTATTTGATGTCAAATTTAGGTTTTTGATTTCGGATAGACAAGAGAAAATTTAGAAAATATCAAATCAATTTGGTAATTAGGAATACATGAAAATGGAAACTTCCAATTTTAATTCACTTAACCGACAAAATAAATCAAAAATGAACTTGAAACTGTTAAAAATCTCTGTACTTTAGCTGAATTCATTCACACATCAACTTTATGAAAAAATCACTTTTTGCCGTATTATTTCTTATCAGTTTTCAATCTTTTGGTCAACTTAAATACTTGAAGGATCCATCGGAAACGGAAAAATTATCCGCCAAAGCAACAGATCTTTTCATTCAAAATAAAATGAATGATTGTTTCAAAGAATTGCAAAAATACTGGCCTCTACCTGAAAATGAAATTGAAGCATTGCAAGAAAAGACAACGCGTTACATGAATATCATCGAAGATAGATTTGGTAAAGCGATTGATTTTAAAAAAGTTAAAAATGAAGTAATTGCTGATTTTTCTATTCGAGAAACTTACATTATCAGATTCGAAAACACTGCAATTCGTGTGATTTATACGTATTACAAAAACAACAATGGTTGGATTTTAAATGAATTTAAGTGGGACGATTCATTTGCTGAAGAATTCAAGGAAAGTGAAATCAAAAAATAATCAATTCCATTTGTCCGGCCCAATAGCAAGCATGGGAACCTATTAAATAATTGCCTTTTTTGAGTCCTGAAATATCTAACTCAAAATAATAATTCATCGGGTTCTTAGGTTCACTTTTTCGAACAGCTTCAATAACTAATTTATTTTCAGCTGGATTCAATGTTTGAACTAAATAAATGCGATCTGCATAAATCTCCTCAATCTTGAGTTTTGAAAACTTATTCGCTTTTAATACTAGGGAACTTAAATTTTCATCACCTTGACTTGAAAAGTTTTTTCCTTGAATTTTCTTGACTCTTTCTACTTGGAATGAAGTTGTTACAACCAACAATATTAAAATCCAAAATCTCATTTTAACTTCATGTTAAATAATCTTTCAAATGCTAATTTATTGATTTTTTAGAATCAAATATTGGTAATTTGTCAAAATTTGACTTGTAGCAAAAGTGATGTTTGAATTGTCCATCGCATTGATCCAAGTAGTGCCTTGCAAAGCAGTTGGAATTGGATAAGTAACCACGCTGTCTCTTGCATTTACCATAATTAACACTTTGTCAGTTCCATACGCTTTTTGAAAACAAAGTACGTCTGATGAACCAGCAAAAGTTGCTAAAGTTCCTTTTTTAGCAGCATTGGATGTTGAATAAAATTGCAACATATTCTTGTATGCCAACAACATATCTTGATTTGCATTCCAATTGATCGGTGATTTTGTGAAAAAAGGTTGTAAACTTGATCGTCCCACTTCTTGACCTGAATAAATCAATGGAACACCTCGCATAAAAATCGTTGGTACTGAAGCCGCCAATGCGCCTAATTTACCATTGTAAAGGGTCATAGGACTGCTATTCCAAGCGGATTCATCGTGATTGGTCGTAAAACGAATTTTATGTTTTCCTGTCGGAACCGATGTATATTCTGTAACATTCGTTGAAAGTAATCCAGAAGTTGCTGTTCCACCCCAACAATTTTGTGTTGCAGTGTAAAAATTCCAGCCATAAGTCATATCAAAACCGGCTGTGTAGTGATCTGCCCTACTTCCTTCTGCCAAAAATATCAAGTTTCTATTGGGAATGCCCCGCAATGCTGTAATCGCCTCACTCCAAAAACTATATGGTACTCCGTCAGCATAGTCACATCGAAAACCGTCAACATTGGCTTCTAAAACCCAATATTTCATTGCATCAATCATTTCAGCGCGCATTTCAGTATTGGAAAAATTTAAATCCGCTACATCATTCCAATTTGTTCCGGCAGGAATAACAATATTTCCATTGCCATCTTGTGTGTACCAATCCGGATGCGCAGTAATCCAAGAATTATCCCAAGAAGTATGGTTCGCAACCCAATCCAAAACGACTGTCATATTTTGCGCATGCGCAAGCGTTGTCAATTGTCTCAAATCCTCCAAACTGCCATATTCCGCGCTGACTTCCTTGTAATTTTTGACACAATAAGGTGAATGCACTGAATTCAAAACACCTTCAGTATAAATTGGCATCAACCAAATTGTATTGATTCCCAACGCTTTTATTTCTGACAATCTACTTATAACACCTTGCAAATTCCCAGCTGAACTAAAAGCGCGTAAATTAACTTCATACATTATAATGTCTTCTGTCGCAGGTACATTTTCATAGGGCGTTCCATATTGAACATATCCAGTTGGACCAACTTCAACAATCGGATCTTTTTCTTTTTTACAAGAAAAAAGTGCAAGCGTAATACATATTAAAACTGGAAATTTCAAATCAATCATACTTTGTAAATTTCTAAAAATGAAGGGGTAATTATTTTCGACTGTTGTGAAAATTCGAAGCGTTAAAGTAAAAGTACAAAAATTAAATAACCTTATACTTGATTTTTTCAATAATCTTCTTCGATTAATCCGAATTTTTGAGCAATCCAATAGGTACTGTAAAAATCCTTGTCTTTGGAAAATATTCCTGTTTGTCCGCCTTGCTTTTCTCCTTCTCCCGGATCTACCATCAACTCATGTCCTAAGTAACGGACTTCGAGAAATGAAACAACTTCCTTATTCAAAGAATCTTTGTAAATAAAATTTACAAAATCTTGATGAGCTTTGAAATCATAAACCGTGTCGCTTGGAATATTAGACAAGTTATGAATAGCAGTCCATTGAAGTACCAATTGCCGTGAATTTTCAATGTTCACAATTTGATCGCTTGTTCCGTGAATGACAATTAATTTGGGATAATTCTTAATCGAATCTTGGTGTTGTTTGAAAATTGGTTTTGCCCATTCTTCTCCTGATTTTTGTTGCGGTGATAATAAAGTTCCCAAAGCCTTCATAGGATTTGTTGCGTTGTAAAACGGACCTCCAGCGAGAATAGCTCCAGACTGAAACGTTTCTGGATAATCCGCCATCAACGCTACGCCCATTGCAGCGCCAGCCGATAAACCATAAACATAAATTGAATCTCGATTTAAGTTCAAAGAATCAACCGCAAAATCAATCATTTGCTTGATTGAAAACACCTCGCCTTTGTTTTTGTCGATGTCTTTCTTTTGAAACCAATTGAAACAATCGTTAGGGTTGTTTAGCACTTTTTGTTGCGGATACAACACGGTAAACCCATGTTTATCAGACAATTCATTCCATCCTGATTGCACTGCAATTGAATTGGCATTTTGCGTACATCCGTGTAAAACAACCACCAAAGCATTCTTTGACTTCTGGTTTTTAGAGGAGTGCAAATACATTTCCAAATTCCCTGGATTTGAACCAAAATTGGTTATTTCGATCAAATCAGTTTGACTTAAAACTGTCGAAATTTGAAAAACAAATAGAAAAGCTAAAAATTTCTGAATCAAATCAATCAATAAAAATTATTTAGAAGTAGTTGTCATTGTAACTAAATATTTTATGATCAAATCTTCCTGTTTCGGGCTGATTGTCAATGTTTTTTCATTAGCCATATTGGTCATTTCAGCAACAATATGAGGCCATTTTTTAGAAGACTCAGAAGTTGGATTTTTCAAAGAATGACAAAGTGTACATTTTTCACTGTACAAGGTTTTACCTTCCTTTAATTCTGCCAAAGTATAATTTGGATATAGTGGCTTTACTTTGTCCACATCTTGTTGAGATAATTCAGCAGTTTTCATCGTAGAACAAGCTACAAGTATGCAAATTGCACTTAAATAAAGGATTGACTTTTTCATATATATCGGTATCTAATGCTAAATTAGAATAATATTTCTAAATGGCTTTTACACAATTAGAGAATTCACTCATAAATTCAAAATTAAATCAAATAACTGTTTAAAATATATTGGTTTTATTAAAATGTTAGCATTTGAGATCTCCTCGATTTGACTGCTCGTACTTTCAAAAGAATTTCCGGTTGTAAAAATAATAGGCGTTTGAATTCTAGACGCTAGTATTATTATTGCCGCTTAAATTCCCGAAATATTATTTTTTAATCAAACACAAAGTAAAATCAAATCTGGTTGATATTCAACTGCTTTAGCGAACGTATTTTGAGCATCAACTACGCTTTGCACTTTGAAACCCAAAATTTCTGTGTTAAATGTTTTTGACTTTTCAATATCGCTGCAGATAATCGCTACGTGATTAATTTGATTGATTTTTAGCATGAAGCATCTATTTCTAGCAAAACATTTCCAACCTTTTGTGCCGACTCAACAAATTGATAGGCTTCAACGATTTGTTCCATTTTAAATGTTCTATCAATCACAGGTTTAAATTGATTTGTACGAACCAATTCTGCTAAAAAATGGACATCTTCCAAATACATGAACGGAATCGGAAACAATACTTTCTTTTTGCTAAAAATAGGTGTCAATAAAGCCACCCAAATATTGGCACCATTTTTTCCCAATTCAGTTGAAATGTAAATGCCTTTTTCTTTCAATACTTTTTTTCCAATTTTGAATGAAGTTTTTCCGACTGCATCAAAAATAAAATCATACTGTTGCGGACGTTTCGAATAATCTTCTTTTTGATAATCTATCACGTTATCAGCGCCCAAAGACAAAATCAAATCAACATTTTGAGTATTGCAAACTGCTGTCACATTTGCACCAAAATGTTTCAAAAGTTGCACTGCTGAGGAGCCAATTGCACCTGTCGCTCCATAAACCAATACATGATATCCTGCTTTTACCTTTGCTGCGCGGATATCACACAAAGCATAATGCGCACCTTCACAAATCGCCGCAGCTTGATATATTTCAATGTTTTCAGGAATCAAAGCCAAATTAGATTTTTCATTCAAACACAAATATTCAGCGTGTGTACCAAAAGTTTTATCGTTGTAACCAAAAACTTTGTCACCTAATTTAAAAGAAGAAACATTTGTTCCGATTTCAGCAACAATTCCAGCAAATTCATTTCCTAAAATGGTATTTTTTGGCCTAAAAAGTCCGCTAAAAAATCTAGAAACGAAATATTCAGCACTGCGAAAACCACAATCAGTGCGATTTACTGTTGCATAGTTAACTTGAATCAAGATTTCATTTGACTTTGGAATAGGTTTTTTAGCTTCAATAAAGCTAACTACTTCTGGTGGTCCATATTGGGTGTAAACGCAAGCTTTCATGAAAATTGATTTTTGTTAAAAGTACAGAGTATGCTCATTAAACTGTGTCAAATATTTTTTTTAGGTTTAATTATAAAAGATATTTTTGACAAATGGACACGAAATTTGATTTTGAGCAATTCTCAAAGGAC
>CANFUT010000005.1 GCA_947450325.1 Flavobacteriia bacterium | reverse complement strand
CTGTTACTGAAATAATTCCTGATTCAACTTCACTAACAACAGCTAATTTAAAGGACATTGAATAATCCTTTTGACTGCGCTTTTCATAAAAGCTTTTCTCTTTTTCCATAACGATAAAAATTGTGTATCGCTATTTTAGGACTAGACATATTCAAATCATAAAAAAGGCTTCACATTTTGTGAAGCCTTTTTCGTTAGATATCAATTCAACGAATTAAACATTGAATCTAAAATGCATGATATCACCGTCTTCAACGATGTATTCCTTTCCTTCAACTTTAAATTTCCCAGCTTCTTTCACTGCAGCTTCAGAACCAAGTGTTGTGTAATCAATGAATTTCATTACTTCAGCGCGGATAAATCCTTTCTCAAAATCTGAGTGAATGACGCTTGCAGCTTGTGGCGCTGTCATTCCTCGTGTAATTGTCCAAGCGCGTACTTCTTTTACTCCTGCAGTGAAATAGGTTTGCAATTTCAACAAAGCATAAGCTGATCGAATCAAACGATTTACACCAGATTCTTCCAAACCTAATTCATCTAAGAACATTTGTCTCTCTTCGAAAGTTTCTAACTCTGTAATATCCGCTTCGATTTTAGCACCAATTACCAAAACTTCTGCTTCTTCATCTTTCACATTTTCTTTGACAATGTCCACATATTTATTTCCTGTTTTCACAGAAGCTTCGTCAACATTACACAAATAGAGAACAGGTTTAGATGTGATTAACTGAAATTTATGAACGATTTCCCATTCTTTTTCATCCAATTCCATGGCACGAACAGATTTCCCTTGTTCCAAATGTGCTTTGACTTTTATTGCCAACTCATTTTCTTTCAAAATATCTTTGTCGCCTGATTTTAAATTTCTGGCCAATCCAGCGATTCTTTTTTCAATGGTTTCAAAATCTTTCAATTGTAATTCAATGTCAATCACTTCTTTGTCGCGAATTGGATTTACAGAACCATCCACGTGAATGATATTTCCATCATCAAAACAACGCAAAACGTGAATAATTGCATCCGTTTCACGAATGTTCGCCAAAAATTGATTCCCAAGTCCTTCACCTTTAGAAGCACCTTTTACCAATCCGGCGATATCAACGATTTCCATGGTTGTGGGAACAACACGCTCAGGATTTACTATTGCTTCCAATTTCTCCAATCTTGGATCTGGAACGGAGATTGTACCAACATTCGGTTCGATTGTACAAAAAGGAAAATTCGCTGATTGCGCTTTTGCGTTGGACAAACAATTAAACAAAGTAGATTTACCTACATTTGGTAATCCAACAATTCCACATTTTAATGCCATTTGAAAAAAATTTGTGCAAAGGTAAGGAAATCATTGGAAACTTAAGGTAGAATTGACTTAAATGTGCACTAAAGCGCATTCAAAGTCTCAAATTCACAAACAAAAAGTTTCGTTAGTTTCTGGACAAAAAATCGCCAATTCTAATTTTAAATTTAGCATCTAAATCCCCAACTTTCTCTACCAAGGGATTGTAAACAAAATTCTGTGACTGCTCAATAATTTGTTTGAAAGGAACTAAAGTCTGTTCGCCATTTTCATCTTCAACCCACATTTTTAAGCGATTGAAAAAATCAACTTTTAATTCATCACCAACTGATTTGATAAATCTCACCGAAGAATCGATTGAACAACCTGAAGCATTCTCATGTGTTAAATCTACCGCCAAAGCAACGAAATATGGATTCAAAACTTCACCTGCAGCTTTCAATTGATTTCCGTGCGCCGCCCATTGTTTTGTGAATTCTTTCAACTGCTCATTCAACCAAGTAATTTCAGTAGAATTAAGCGGTCGGTTGGTTTGATACAACCACAATTTCGATTCCGGATTTAAATCTTTGATGCTCATATTAACTATAAATCAGCAGCGTTTGCAATCAATTCAGCCACATCCAACACTTGGATTTCATTTTCTTTGTTGAAGTTTTTAACGCCATCAGTCATCATTGTATTGCAAAATGGACAACCTGTTGCAATGATTTCAGCGCTTGTTTCCAAAGCATCTTCTGTACGTTCAACGTTGATTTCTTTATTCCCTTTTTCAGCTTCTTTAAACATTTGAGCACCTCCAGCACCACAACACAAACCGTTTGTTTTGCAACGTTTCATCTCGATCAATTCCGCATCTAATTTCTCAATTAAAGCACGAGGCGCTTCATAAACATCATTTGCACGTCCCAAATAACAAGGATCATGAAAAGTAATCTTTTTGCCTTTGTAAGTTCCACCACCTTCGATCGAAAGTTTTCCGTCGTTGATCAATCCTTGAATCAATTGTGTGTGGTGAATCACTTCATAATTTCCACCCAATTCAGGATATTCGTTTTTCAAAGTATTGAAGCAGTGAGGACAAGCAGTAACGATTTTCTTTACTTCGTAACCGTCCAAGACTTGAATATTCATCATTGCTTGCATCTGGAAAGTAAATTCATTTCCTGCGCGTTTTGCAGGATCTCCAGTACAACTTTCTTCCGTTCCTAGAACTGCAAATTTCACATCACATTTGTTCAAAATTTTAACAACTGCCTTCGTGATTTTCTTTGCTCTATCATCAAAGCTTCCAGAACATCCTACCCAAAATAAAATATCAGGAGTTTCTCCTTGAGCCATCATTTCTGCCATCGTAGGCACTTTCAAAACACTCATAATTCTTTTATTAAAGTCTATTTAAGCTTCATCTTTCCAATTCAACCTGTCTGCAGGTGAAAATTGCCAAGGCGCCCCATTATTTTCAATATTTGTCAACATGCCTGTCAATTCTGACGGCATTTTAGATTCTTCCATCACCAAATATCTTCTCAAATCAACGATGATTGAAAGCGGGTCAATGTTTACTGGACATTCTTGAACGCAAGCATTACAAGAAGTACAAGCCCAAATTTCCTCTTCAGAAATGTAATCGCCAATCAAACTTTTTCCGTCATTAAAATCTTTTCCATTCTTGCGAATTCCTTCTCCTACTTCCACCAAACGATCTCTGGTGTCCATCATGATTTTTCTTGGTGACAATAATTTTCCAGTCTGGTTTGCAGGACAAGAAGATGTACATCTTCCACATTCAGTGCAAGTATATGCATCCAACAAATTTTTCCAAGTCAAATCGGTCACATCTTTCGCACCGAATCTTTGTGGAGCGGCATCTGCTGGAGCTGCTGCATAAGGGTCAGCATTTGGATCCATCATCAATTTCACTTCTGCAGTAACAGATTCCATGTTGTTGAATTTTCCTTTTTTCTCCAAATTGGAATACCAAGTATTTGGAAAAGCCAACACAATGTGAAAATGTTTGGAGTATGGCAAGTAATTCAAAAATCCAAAAACCATAGCGATATGTCCCCACCAGCCCATTCTTTCAATCAAATGTAAACCATGTTCAGAAACAGACCCAAAAATTGCAGGTCCAATCAAACTACTGATTGAAAAGCCCAATGAACCTTCTCCAGCTAAATGAGATTTTCCTTGCGAATATAGTACCTCATCAGCTCCATTCATCATGAATATGAAACAAATTAAAATGATTTCTGCAATCAAAATCAAATTTGCATCTTGTTTTGGCCAACCAGCCAATTCCTTCATGTTTAATCTCGGCAATTTCAATAGATTTCTTCTTGACAAAAAGAAAACGGTAGCAACAAAAGCTAAAACTGATAAAATTTCAATGAAACTAACCATGAACGTATAAAAACCACCTAAAGCATCATGAAACATTCTATGATTACCAGTTAAACCATCCGCGATGATTTCAATCAACTCGATTTGTGTTATCACAAAGGCTGCGTACAAGCATAAATGCAACAATGCAGGAATTGGTCTAGCGAACATCTTCTTTTGTCCCAAAGCGACCAACGTCATAATTCTCCAACGTTCTCCTTTTTGGTCATTTCGTTTTACCTCTTTACCAAGCAAGATATTTGAGCGAACCTTCGAAATGTTCCAACCAAAAAAACCAAAACCAACGATTGTTAAAACCGCAAAAACTATAATAGCTAACATGTTATTTATATTTTAATTATGGCAATGAATCCAATAATTTCCTTAATTTTTTCTCTTCAATTTTTGTAATAGGAACTCCTTTCGTTTTTGCTCCAAGAACAGAGAAATGAACATATCTTTCAGGATGCAATTGAAGATCGTTCACCAAATTTTGCAATTCTTTGTTGGTGTTTACCAATTCATCGTATAATTTCTGATCGTTTAGAAGCATACCCAAAGTACCTTTGCCTTCCGAAGCATTTTTCATCAAATCATTCATTGTTTTGATTGTTTTTTGTGCATCACCAATTACAGATTTAAAATCGGCAGTGACTAAGTCATCAGTGATTTTTTTAGTATTTCCAACAATAGCAGTGATTTTTTCATTGCTCAATTTCAGATTCGTAGTGATTTCATCCACATTTCTAAGAATATTATGCAATTGGACTTTTTCAGATTGAACCATTCCTTCCACTTCAACAGCTACATTTCCAAAACGCTGTATTGCAATTTTGACTTCTTGCATACTTCCTTCCAAGGATGAAGTTGCAGTTGTATCCCAAAAAGCAGAAATTGAACCGATTACACCATCAACCGAATTCATCATCTTTTGCAATTTCTGATTGATTGGCTCAACGTATGATTTAACTTGAGAAATGATATCAACAGAAACAACGCCTTGTATTTTATCACCTGGATTGTAAAATCCTTTCGACAAATCAGAGCTAGGTTCGATAATCATTCCTTTGGTGAAAAAATCTAAAGCCCCAACCTCTACTTTCGAAGAACGAGGGATTCTAAAATTATCGTCTTGAATATTGAATGAAATTAAAACTCTTTTGGAAGAATCCTTTTCTTGTGTCAGTTCAACTTTTAACACTTTTCCAACCTCTACTCCATTCACAATCACTGAACTCGATCCAACAACACCTCCAGAATTTGAGAAATAAGCGTAGTAAACATCATCGCCTCCGAAAAAGCTATTTCCTTTTAAAAAATTGACACCCAATACCAACAAAGCGATGGCAAAAATGGCAATGATTCCTGTTTTTAGTTCTTTAGAAATCGTCATTTATTTATATTTTTTCAGTATTTGTCATACAATTCGACTAAACAGTAATCATTAAAATTCAAAAATAATCAAATCCTTTAAATCAATACTTACTTAATTCAATATTTAAAAAAAAGACAACATTACTTTGCCAATTTTATCGCTTTGTCGAGGCTAATTCTCTCACCATTTTGAAACGCAACAACGAATGCATATTGAAATCCTTTTTCACGCATTTCGTTTTTAAATTTTGTTGCACCTTCATAATCGTTTTCAAATGTTCCCGCGGTGTATTTGTATAATTTATCTTGTTGATATTCCCAAACTGGAACGCCTTTAAATCTTGATGAATTTAATGGAACTTTCGTTTCTGAAGTTTCTATTTGAACTCTGAAAGTAACTTTGTCATCTTTTACAACTACTGGATCATTCACAATTACTGGAGTATTATTTTGCAAAACAAAAGGAACAGTTGGCTTGACACCTTTCATTTCGTCCACACCTTCTAACTCATTTTTATATTTCTGAAATGCAACAAACATCGCATCTGCCATTTTAGTTTGAGAAAGTGTATCACTCAAAAATCGCTCTTCTTCTGGATTTGTCAAAAAACCAGATTCAATTAAAACAGATGGCATTGTTGTTTTGTACAAAACTAGAAATCCAGCTTGCTTCACTCCTCGGTCAGATCTACCTAATTTCTTGAATTCACCTTGCAATTTAGAGGCAAAACTGATCGATTGATCCAAGAAAATAGCCAATTGTAATTGTCTTGCAATCAGCGCATCAGGACTCAAATCAAAATCCTTGTATTTTTCTCCACCATCGGCTTCCAAGTAAATCGTACTATTTTCTCGCTCTGCGATTTTTTGTTGCGATTCAGTTCGATGCAAACCTAAAACATAAGTTTCAGCACCGAAAGCGCCTGCAGCAGCTGAATTTGCATGGATACAAATAAATAAGTCTGCTTTATTTTTATTGGCGATTTTAGCTCTGTCATCTAATTCAACAAAAACATCCGTGTCTCGAGTATAAATGACTTTTATTCCAGGAAAAGTAGATTTTATTTTGGCGCCTAATTTCAGCGCGATATTGAGGCAAACTGTTTTTTCGTTGGACGATGCACCATGACAACCAGGATCTTTTCCTCCGTGACCTGCATCAATACACACTGTTTTGATAACTGACAGCCCAGATTCCTCGGTTTGTGCAAATGATTTTTGCGATGTAAATAACATCAACACAATAAAAATGGCATAGATTCTGTTAATAGCAAACATTTTTTCTGCTTGAGTATAGGTAATTTTATAGCTTTGTATTCGAATTTTCATTGCATAAATTGCTTACAATACAAAAATAGTTCTAATTCATTGGTCAAAAAGCGTTCCATATATCAACTTATCTTCGGTGCATTGTTAATAATGTTTTCGAGTGAAAATGTTACGGCGCAAAATCCGATCAAAAAGGATACGATTTACACTGTTGATGAATCATTTGAAACAACTGCTAAATTTAGCGCCAAAGACTCTTTATTCAACGATTTAAAAAACAAACAAGTTCATCTTTTTGGTGAAGCAAAAGTGGAATATGAAGGTATTAATTTAGCCGCTGATTACATTTTAATTGACTTTCAAAAAAAAGAAATTTTCGCTTCATACACCTATGACAAAGACAGCACGCGTATTGGACTTCCAAAATTAATTCAAGATGGGGAAACGGTTGAAGCAGCTAAAATTAGACTAAACTACGAAACAAAAAAAGCTTACATCCAAGAAGTTAAAATCAAACAAGACGAAAATTACTTGTACATGGGCGTCGCCAAACGTCAAGCAAACGAGCAAATTCATTTCAAACAAGGAAAATTTACAACTTGTGATTTAGAAGAACCACATTATCACTTCCAACTTTCAAAGGCCATTTTAGTACCTGAAAAACGCATTGTATCTGGCCCTATGAATTTGTGGATTAAAGGCGTACCGACACCACTGGGATTGCCATTTGCTTTCATTCCACAGAAAAAGCCAAACGAAAGAACACACGGTGTTTTGGTGCCCAAATTTGTTCCGCAATCTCAATTTGGAATGGGAATTCAAGATTTGGGTTACTATTATCCTTTTAATGACAGTGTCCAAACTACTTTTTTAGCAAATCTTTATTCAAGAGGCAGTTGGGGAATTTCAAACAAGACCAATTACATCATCAAATACAAATACCAAGGGAATTTAGACTTAGGTTTCCAACAATTTAAAGCGCCATTTCCATCGAAAACGAAAAGCAATAAAGTAAGTGTAATCTGGACTCATCGGCAAGATGCCAAGGCAAATCCATTGTGGAATTTTTCTTCCAATGTAAATTTCATTTCGGATAATAATTCCAAAAACAGTTTGGATCCACTGAATAAAAACTACTTCACAAACAGTTTCAATTCTGATATTAATTTGATGCGTAATTTTCCTGGAAAACCAATTTCAACAGGTATGAAAGTATCGATTCGTCAAAATTCAAAGACAAAAAACTTTGATTTAACATCACCCATTCTAAATGTAAATGTAACTCGCTTTTTTCCTTTGAAAGCGCTTAGAAAATCAAAAGTTGGTGCTACCAAATGGTACGAACAAATTGGGATGACCTACAATTTTGAGGGAAAAAATAGCGCAACATTTAAAGACACCTTGATAAGAGATAAAAACTTTGCTGAGATTCAAAGAAAATTTCAAAATGGAATTTCTCAAAGTTCAGTAGTCCAAACCACTTTGAGTCTTTTCGATAATGTTATTAAATTGACGCCTTCTGTCAACTATTCGAATCGAATAAATTTTCAACAAACGAGAAAATACGTAGTAAACGACACACTTCAAATCGACACTATTCAAAAAACGGGCGTTTCACAAAATGTTTCGTTCAATTTACAAATGACAACTGTTGTTTATAGTTATTACAAAACCATTGGTAAAAATAAACCAGTGATTAGACACATTTTAACACCAAGTTTTGGTTACCGTTACGTCCCAAATCTAAACAAGTCATTGTCATACAAAACTGGAATTGACACAGTTGTCAAATATTCCGCATTTGAAAATAGCTTGTATCGTGAAAGTGTGACTTACAATCAATCTATCATCACTTTTGGTTTTAATAATACGTTTGAAATGAAACGTAAATCGGAAAAAGATACAATTACCGGATTTAAAAAGACTAGGATTATTGACGCGCTTTCATTCAGCGGAAATTATGATTTAATCAAAGACACGATGAAACTTTCTAACATTGCTGTAGATTTAAGAATCAGTCCCGCACCGTTCTTAAATTTTGTTGCCAATGGAAGCTTCAGTCCATACAATTGGAATGATTCAACTGGAAGATCTTTGAAAGAATTTGCAATCAAGGAAAAAGGAAAATTGGGAAGATTTATGCAAATGAATTTCAATAGTACATTTACCATTGCTCCTAAAAAAAGTCGAGATAAAATTCAAGACAACAAAGAACAATTTGCTCAAAATTGGAATTCTGATTTTCAGTATTTTGCGTTACATCCAGAGTCATTTGTGGATTTTGAAATTCCTTGGAAAGTGAATTTAGGTCATACTTATTCTATCACTGCAAATCAAAACAAAAGTTACATCACTCCAGAAACGGCTAAAAGTTATTTCATCAATAACACTTTGACGATCAATGGAGATTTGAGTTTTACAAAAAGATGGAAAGTGGTAACGGATGTGTATTTTGACATCAAAACGCAAAAAATCACCAATGCTAGATTAAATTTCACAAGGAATATGCATTGCTGGAATTTGGCTTTTTATTGGACACCCATTGGAACAAACAAAAGTTTCTTATTCAGCTTAACATCTAGTTCCAACCTATTCAAAGATGCAAAAATTGATTTCAGAAAACCACCAGAAATCTTTTAATTTGATGATTCAAAAAATGAATTTGCATCTCAATTAATTCTTAAGCCTTATTTATCATTATTTTTACGTCTCAATTTTTAAAAAATGAAGAACTTTATTTTTAGCACTTTCATATTTGTTGGCTCGATTTCATTCGCACAAGACAATGTATTCCCAACAGTTGGAGATCCTTTGAACACCAAAATTGTCGTTTTAGACAATGGTTTGACCGTGATGTTATCGGAAAACCACAATACTTCACAAATCTTTGGTGTAATTGCTGTAAAAGCTGGAGGAAAAAATGATCCAAAAGAAGCTACAGGAATGGCGCATTACTTGGAGCACATGCTTTTCAAAGGAACCAAAGAAATGGGAACTTGGGATTATGAAAAAGAAGCTGTTCACTTGAAAGAAATTGAAAGACTATACGAAGAGTTAGGTAAATCAAAAGATGAAAAACAACGCGCTGACATACAATTAAAAATCAACGAAGAAGCAGTAAAAGCTGGACAATATGCCATTCCGAATGAAATGGATAGAATGCTGAGTGAAATAGGTTCTACGGGAGTTAATGCATTTACAACGGAAGATTTTACAGCATATCACAATGCATTTCCTGCAAATAAATTAGACCAATGGTTGCAAATTTACGATCACAGATTTGAACAACCTGTTTTCAGACTTTTTCAATCAGAATTAGAAACAGTTTACGAAGAGAAAAATAGAAGTATGGATTCTCCTTTCTCTGCCGTTTTGGATGAATTCAACAAAAACTTTTGGAAAAACCATCCTTATGGTCAACAACCAATTATCGGTTTAACAGAACATTTAAAAAATCCATCGTTGCAAAAAATGTATGAATATTTCAATACATATTATGTAGCAAACAACATGGTATTATCACTTTCAGGAGATTTTGATTCTGACGAAGCGATTAAAATGATTAAAAAATATTTTTCAGATTGGAGAAAAGGCGAAATTCCAGCATTTCCAAAATATGAAGAAGCAGATTTTAAAGGAAAAGAAGTTGTCAATATCAAAGCAACTCCAATCAAAGCTGCTATCCGTGGATACAGAACCCCTTCCAACGGTCATCCTGATCAACAAAAAATTCAGTTGGCAAATTACCTTTTAACTAACAATGAAGGTTCAGGATTGCTTGATAACTTGACAAGTCAAGGGAAAATTTCATTTTCAGGCATGTTTCCAATGGAATACAATGATTATTCTGGTTCAATAATTTTCGTAATCCCAAAAATTATTGGGCAAAGTTTTGACGAAGCAGATGCTTTACTTAATGAACAAATGAGCAAATTACGAAAAGGGGACTTTGACGATGCATTTTTTGAAGGAGCAAAACTTTCTTTGCAAAAAACGTTCGATAAACAATTAGAAAGCAACGAAGAACGCGCCTTGTTGATGATGAGCGCATTTACTTCAAATACTCCTTGGATTGATTATTTGAACAATTTCAAGCAAATTAAAAACTTCACCAAAGCTGAAATTGTAGAAGCCATCAACAAATATTATGGCGAAAATTATTTGGCATTGTACTCAGGAATGGGAACTGCGAAAAAAGACAAACTCTCCAAACCAAAATTTGAAGCAGTAATTCCACCAGACGGAAAAGTCTCTAGTTTTACCAAAACATGGAGAGAAACAGAAACTCCATGGATCAAGCCTAATTTTGTTGACTTTGACAAAGACATTACAAGATCAACGTTGGGAGAAAATATGATTTTTAGATCTGTTAAAAATCCATTCAATCAAATATTCAACCTACAAATATCTTGGGGCGCTGGAATTCAGCATGATTCTTTATTGAATTACCTTCCAGCTTATTTGAATAAAATCGGAACCAAAGAATCTGATGTTACTTCATTTAAAAACAAACTTTTTCAATTAGGAGCTTCGATGAATTTCAGAGCGACTGAAAATGAACTGATTTTAGATATTGAAGGAATCGATGACAAAATTGAACCAACAATTACTTTGGTGAATGATTTCTTAAAAAATTATAATCCAAACAAAGAAGCAATCTTATCCGTTGCTGATGAAACTGAATCAAATAGAAAATTAAGCAACAAAGATTTGATGAATTTGATGTCAGCGACGCAACAATTTGCACTTTATGGAAATAAATCAACTTTCTTAACTGAATTGAGTTCAGCAGAAATCAAAAAACTGACGCCTGAAAAATTGATTAACGCTTTTAAAGACGCTCAAAATTATGGAATAAAAATCAACTATGTGGGAACAAAACCGCACAATGAAGTTCAAAAAATCATCGTCGATAAAATCCAATTTGAAAAAGTGAGCAAACCTGCATTGGCGAAAATCAAATACGAAATGAAAGGATTCGATTCTAAAAAAGTGTACTTCGTGAATGACAAAAAAGCGGTTCAATCTCAAGTTTTGTTTTTAGTAGAAGGTTTACCAATGGAATCAAGTATGCTTGGCGAAGCAGAAGCGTTTAATTTGTATTTCGGTGGAGATATGTCGTCATTGGTTTTCCAAGAAATCAGAGAGTTTAGATCATTGGCATATTCAACGTCAGCAAAATATCAAATCGCAGAAAAACCGGGAGTGAAGAATTTATTTTACGGCTATGTGGGGTGTCAAGGTGACAAAACACCAGAAGCTGCTGATGTGATGTTTGATTTGATAACTAATATGCCTCTTAAAAAAGAGAGGGAAGCAGCGATTCGTGCAGCCTTGATTTCAGAAGCAAAAACAAGTAAACCAGGATTTAGAACCTTGATTTCAAAAGTAGATGATTGGGAAAGAATGGGCTTCACAAAAGATCCAAATTTGAATTTATTGCCTTACTATACGGATTTGACTTTCGAACAAATCAACGAATTTTATAAAAATCACGTCGCTGGAAAAAACATTCAATTAGTTGTGGTAGGTAACAAAAAGAAATTTGACTTAAAAACACTGAAGAAATACGGTCAATTTATTGAGTTAAAACCGAATCAAGTTGTAAGAAATTAATTGCAATTGATAGTCAATGATTGATATTACATTCAAAAATAAAATTCCACCTCAAAAAGGCAGGATTTTGATTTCTGACCCATTCCTAGGAGATGACTATTTTGAACGATCTGTCGTTTACTTATGTGAGCACAATCAAGAAGGAAGTTTTGGTTTTGTACTGAATAATCTGGTAGAAATTAATCTCAATGATTTGAATGAACAATTTCCTGAAATCACCACAAAAATCAGCACTGGCGGACCGGTAGAAACTGAAAGTATGTTTTTTATTCATACCCTTGGTAATGAATTAAATGAAAGTCTAGAAATCAGTCATGGAATTTTTGTTGGAGGAGATTTTGATCAATTGTATTCAAAAATTGAAGAAAATCACATTCAAGAAAATCAAATCAGGTTCTTTCTAGGTTATTCAGGTTGGTCAAAAGGACAATTAGAGTCTGAAATCAAAGAGAACGCATGGGTGGTTGCAGATGTAGATGATTGTAATGAAATTATGGAATTTCATGTGCCAGATATTTGGAAATATTTTATGTCGAAACTTGGTGCGAAATATCAATTCATGACTAATTTTCCCATCGACCCGAATGAAAACTGATTTAAGCAAAGAATATTCCGTATCTTGATAAAAAATAGTCAAATTGAGCAAAATTGTTGGAGTAAACACTGAAGTTAAGGAGAACTTAAAATTTCAAAAAATAATTGTTTTTGTTGGAATTTTACTTTTCATCATTAAAGTAATTGCTTGGTATTTCACAAACTCCGTGGCAATTCTAACAGATACTTTGGAGAGTATTGTAAATATCATTACTTCATTCGTTGGATTGTACAGTCTTTATCTTTCCTCTCTCCCTAAAGATGAAAATCATCCCTACGGACATGGTAAAGTGGAATTTATCTCCGCAGCAGTTGAGGGAATGCTTATCGCAGTTGCAGGAATTTTGATTGTCTTTGAAGCAATTTCCAATTTTAGACACCCACATCCAATGGGAAGATTAGACATTGGTATTTACCTAATTACCGCCACGGCTTTAATTAATTATTTGGTTGGATCGATAGCGGTTAAAAAAGGAAAAACAAACAAATCATTGGCCTTGGAAGCAAGTGGAAAGCATCTTAAAAGTGATACCTACTCCACTTTGGGAATTATTTTGGGATTGATAGTCATTTCATTTACAAAAATACTGTGGCTCGATAGTTTGGTAGCCTTAATTTTTGCCGGAATCATTTTTTATACTGGATTCAAGATTATCAAAGACTCGATCAGTGGAATTATGGACGAAGCAGACAATCACTTAATTGATGAATTTGTCACTTTAGTTCAAGCAAAAAGAAAAAACCAATGGATTGATTTACACAACTTAAGGATAATAAAATATGGTTCGACTTTACACATGGATTGTCACCTAACACTTCCGTATTATTATACCGTTGATGCAGCGCATGATGAAATTGAAGAATTAGATGAGATTGTAAATGAACATTTCGGCACGAAAGTAGAGCTTTTTATTCATACAGACCCTTGTCAACCCTATTCTTGCGAAATTTGTTCATTGTCGGAATGTCCAGTTAGAAAATCTGATTTTGTGGCAACGTGGACCTGGGACATAAAAAATGTCTCTCAAAACCAAAAGCATAATTTAAATATTAGTTTGAATTATTAAATTAATTTGAAAATTTTGTCATGAATACATTAATCGATATTATTTTTATAGTTATAGAACAAATAATGCCATTCATGGCTATTTTTTAAAAGCATGGATATCGTTTTTTACTAAATAAAACCTATTTTTGCATTATGAATGAAATTTCAAATGCAAAGTGGTATGTTCTTCAAACTCGTTCGAGATTTGAGAAAAAGTCATTTGAATTATTGTCACTTCAAGGTATTTCTGTTTTTTTACCAACTCAGAAAGTAAAAAAGAATTGGAGCGATCGCATTAAAGAAGTTGAAACGCCTTTATTTTCTGGTTATCTATTTATTCAGTTTGACGAAAAGGATAGATATAAGGTCTTAAATACAACCGGCATTGTACGTTTTGTTTCATTTGGCGGAAAATACGCTACTTTGGATGAAAAACAAATTGAAATTTTCAGACAGTTTGAAAAATTAGACACAAATATTCAAGTTGTTGACCTAGAATTATACATAGGGCAAGAAGTACTTATTTCTTCAGGACCATTTAAAGGACTTGAAGCTAAAATAGTTCAGCACAATGGAAAAGGAAAGCTCTTGCTTACGGTAGAAAGTATTGGAAAAGGGGCTTTGTTAGAAATTGGAAAAACAAAAATAGAAATTAAGAGTCATTTTTTAATTTAAACTAAAAAACAAGATTCTTATAAATGCTTATAACTCTTTTGATTGTAAAAAAATCATGTGAGTGAAAGGGCGAAGCTGTGCTAAATTGTTTGTAATTTAACAGAAATGATTAAATTTGGGGATGGAAAAAAAATCTAAAATTCTTATAACAGGTGGAGCAGGATTCATAGGTTCAAATCTATGTGAGCATTTTGTTAATAGTGGATATAGTGTAGTATGTTTGGATAATTTTGCCACTGGACACATACACAACTTGAATTCAGTAATTAATGCTCCAAATTTCAATTTGATAGAAGGTGATATTCGAAATTTAGAAACATGTAGAGAAGCTGTCAAAGACTGTGATTACGTTTTGCATGAAGCAGCTTTAGGTTCTGTTCCTAGATCAATAAATGATCCGATTACAACGAATGAAGTCAACATCAATGGTTTCTTAAACATGTTGGTGGCAAGTAGAGATGAAAAAGTAAAAAGATTCATTTATGCTGCAAGTTCTTCAACATACGGAGATTCGCAATCTCTTCCTAAAGTAGAAGATATAATAGGAAAACCTCAATCGCCTTACGCGATAACAAAATATGTCAATGAATTGTACGCACAAAATTTCTCCAAATTATACCAAATGGAAACAATTGGTTTGAGATATTTCAATGTTTTTGGAAGAAGACAAGATCCAAATGGTGCATATGCGGCAGTGATTCCAAAATTTGTGATTCAACTAATCAATCATGAAAGCCCAGTGATTAATGGAAACGTAGAGTATTCTCGAGATTTCACACACGTTGATAATGTAATCTCAATGAATGAGTTAGCAATTCAAACAAAAAATCCTGAAGCGCTCAATACTGTATTTAATACTGCTTACGGAGAAAGAACTACGTTACTTGAATTGGTAAACCTTTTGAAAAGTGAGCTTTCACAATTTGATTCTAAAATAAGTTCAATTGAAACCATTATCGGCCCGAGTCGTATGGGTGATATTCCTCATTCTATTGCAAGTATTGACAAAGCTAAATTGTTACTTGGATATATTCCAAAAACAAGTTTAAAGCAAGGAATTAGCAAAACAATACAGTGGTATTGGGAAAATTTAAATGAAAAAATAGATAAAATTGTTTCCTAAAATTAATCCAACAACAACAAAAGCGTGGTCGCTTTTAGAAAATCATCAAATTGATGAAATGTCTTCGACCTATATGAAAGATTTATTTTCGAAAGATCTAACAAGGTTTGACAAATTTCATATTCAGCAAGAATCGTTTTTATTTGATTACTCTAAAAATATCATCAATGAAAAAACGGTTGAACTCTTATTAGAGCTTGCTGAAGAATGTAAGTTAAGTGGAGCTATAAATGCTATGTTCGACGGTTCGAAAATCAATGAAACCGAAAACAGAGCCGTTTTTCACGTAGGTTTACGAGATTTTACTGATAATAAATTTATAATCGATGGAACTGAAGTAAAAGCAGAAATTAATTCTGTAAGGAACAAAATCAAACTTTTTTCAAACGATGTTCACGATGGAAAATGGTTGGGTTGTACTGGAAAGCGAATTAAAAACATTGTAAATATTGGCATCGGTGGAAGTGACTTGGGCCCTAACATGGTCTGCGAAGCTTTAAAACCATATTGGAAAAAAGACATCCACACCTACTTTATTAGTAATGTAGATGGAACTAATTTGGTAGAGGTTCTCAAAGAACTAAATGCTGAGGAAACGTTGTTTGTGGTTGCTTCAAAAACTTTTACCACCCAAGAAACGATGACGAACGCAAATTCTGCTAGAGAGTGGTTCTTATCGAAAGTCGAAAATCCGGATTTTGTAGCGAAACATTTTGTTGCAATCAGTTCAAACGTTTCGAAAGCAATTGAATTTGGTATAAATGAAAATAACATTTTCGAAATGTGGGATTGGGTTTGTGGAAGATTTAGTGTCTACGGAGCCATCGGATTGACTGTTTCTCTTACAATTGGTTATGATCACTTTGAACAATTTCTAAAAGGATCTGAATCTGCAGATTTTCATTTCAAGAACGAAAAATTTGACTCAAATATTCCTGTAATCATGGGGCTTTTAAGTATTTGGTACATCAATTTTTGGAATGCAAAAAGCGAAGTAATCCTTTGTTATGACCAATACTTGCACCAATTTGCAACCTACATGCAACAAGGTTTCATGGAAAGCAATGGAAAATCTGTCGATCGAAATGGACAACATGTGTCGTACTCAACTGGTATTCCAATTTGGGGGGAACCTGGTACGAATGGTCAGCACAGTTTTCATCAAATGTTTCACCAAGGCACATCAATGATTCCATGTGATTTCATAACACCACTTAAAAGCCATAATCCAATTGGAGATCATCACACTAAACTTTTGTCGAACTTTTTTGCTCAAAGTGAAGCTTTAATGGTTGGAAAAACGAAGGAAGTTGTAGTTGAAGAATTAGTTCAAAAAGGAATTAATCAAAACGAAATCGAAAAATTGGCTCCTTTTAAAATATTTGAAGGAAATAAACCAACTAATTCATTTTTAATTGATATTATTGACCCTTTTAATTTAGGGAAATTGACAGTTTTTTACGAACATAAAATATTTGTTCAAGGAATTATCTGGAATATTTTTAGCTTTGACCAATGGGGAGTTGAATTAGGTAAAGAATTATCTACTTCTATTTTACCCGAATTAAATAATGTTGATGAAACGAAAAACTTTAGTTCATCAACAAATGGATTAATAAATTACTTTAAACAAAATACGATTTAAGATGATGAATGATAAGATTGCAATTGTAGGACTGGGTTATGTTGGATTGCCATTAGCAAGGCTTTTAGCTACAAAATATCCAGTAATTGGTTTCGACATAAATCAAGGAAGAATTGCTGAGTTAAATTCAGGACACGACGCAACATTAGAAGTTGAAGACGATATTTTAAAAGCTGTTTTAACAGGAACTCCAAAAATGGACAAAGGTCTTTTTTGCAGTTCTAATTTGGATGATATCAAGGATTCAAATTATTTTATCGTAACCGTTCCGACACCAGTTGACAAACACAACAAACCAGATTTAACTCCTTTGTATAGAGCAAGTGAAACAGTTGGAAAAGTTCTAAAAAAGGGAGATATTGTTATCTATGAATCAACTGTTTACCCAGGTGTAACGGAAGAAGAATGTGTTCCCGTTTTGGAAAAAGTAAGTGGATTAAAATTCAATGTTGATTTCTTCGCAGGATATTCTCCAGAAAGAATCAATCCCGGTGATAAAGAACATACTGTAGAGAAAATTTTAAAAGTTACTTCAGGTTCAACACCTGAAATTGGGCAAAAAGTGGATGCACTTTATAAAAGTGTAATCATCGCTGGAACCCACCTTGCTCCTACTATTAGAGTAGCTGAAGCAGCAAAAGTGATTGAAAACTCTCAAAGAGACATCAATATTGCTTTTGTTAATGAATTAGCAAAAATTTTCAATTTATTAGATATCAATACTCATGATGTTTTAGCTGCAGCTGGAACAAAATGGAATTTCCTTCCTTTTAAACCAGGACTAGTTGGAGGACATTGTATTGGCGTTGATCCTTATTATCTAGCACAAAAAGCACAAGAAAAAGGGTATAATCCGGAAATTATCTTGGCCGGACGAAGAATGAATGACGGAATGGGAGAATATGTAGCTTCTCAAGTCGTTAAATTGATGATCAAAAAAGGAATTTCTATTTTGGGTTCTGAACTTTTAATGTTAGGAATTACATTCAAAGAAAATTGTCCGGACGTTAGAAATACTAAAATTGTTGACGTGATCAATGCACTTACTTCATACGGAATTACTGTAAAAACATATGATCCTTGGGCAAATCCTGATGAAGTTAAGCATGAATATGGATTAGACACAACTACGGACATTCCAAATCAAAAATTTGATGCAGTTGTATTAGGAGTTTCTCATAACGAATTTTTGAATCTCAATTTTGAAAATTTAGTTAAAGAAATAAATGTCATTTATGATGTGAAAGGAATACTTAACATCCACGTGGACGGAGTTTTATAATCAATCTTAAATAAAAATACAATGAGTTTCCAATTTATTGAGTCTGATAACAGACCTTGGGGAAGATATTTTGTTCTTCATGACGAGCCAAATTACAAGGTTAAAAGAATTGAAGTTGAACCAAATCAAAGATTAAGCTATCAATACCATTTCAAAAGAGCAGAAGCATGGACAATAGTCCAAGGTGAAGCGACAGTAACTTTAGATGGCGTAGATAAAGTTTTTACAGTCGGTGAAACGGCAATTATCCCCCTAAGTGCAAAACACAGAGTTGCAAATATGGGAACAGAACTATTGATTTTTATTGAAGTTCAAACGGGTGATTATTTTGGAGAAGACGATATCGTCAGAATCGAGGATGACTACTCAAGAAAATAAAATTCAAAAAACATACTTTACTGATGAAACAATTTTCTAGAAAGAGACATATTGCTAAGACTTTCACGTGGAGAGCAGTAGGGACCATGGATACAATTCTGTTATCCTGGTTAGTTTCTGGAGACTTGAAAATTGGCGCTGCTATTGGGGGAGCTGAGGTTTTCTCAAAGTTGCTATTATATTATCTTCATGAAAGATTGTGGTATAAAACAAATATTTTAAAATCAGTTTCAAGTAAATTAAGACACGCGATTAAAACGGTTTCCTGGAGAATTGTAGGTACAATAGATACAATGATGATGGGATGGATTGTATCCGGCAATCCAATGACCGGGCTGAAAATTGGTGGGCTAGAATTAGTGACAAAAATGGGACTATATTATCTCCATGAAAGGATTTGGTATAGAAGTAATTACGGACTAATTATTGATTCTACTGATCAAAAAGAATAATAAATTGATTTCAAAATGAAAATCGAAAATGATAATCCTAACAATGTTTACAATCAAAATTATTCGATTAGTAAGATTGATAGGAATAAAAAAAACAATCATTCATCCTTGATGATTTTGTTTACAGGTTTGTCCGGTTCAGGAAAATCTACAATTGCAAGTAAATTAGAACAACATCTTCATTCACAAAATTTGCAGACTTACACCCTTGATGGCGACAATATGCGATTGGGTTTGAATAGCGACTTAGGATTTTCGCCAGAAGACCGAAATGAAAACCTAAGACGAATTGGCGAAGTGTCTAAACTGATGGTAGATGCAGGTTTGGTTACACTTGCAGCATTTGTTTCGCCATTACAATCGGATCGGAAATTAATTGAAACAATTGTTGGTTCCGACAATTTCATAGAAATTTTCGTAAATACCTCATTAGAAGAGTGTGAACGCAGAGATGTGAAAGGACTGTATGCGAAAGCGAGAAAAGGTGAAATTCCAAACTTTACTGGGATAAGTTCGCCATATGAAGCACCTGAAAATCCTAGTTTAGAAATAAATACAGAAAATACTTCTGTCGAAAATGCGGTTGAAATTATTACCGAATATCTTAAAAATAAAATATCTTTGCACCATGAATAAATACTATTTGAATTATCTCGACGAATTAGAGTCAGAAGCAATCTTCGTTTTAAGAGAAGTTGCAGCGCAATTTGAAAATCCTGTAATTTTATTTTCAGGAGGAAAAGATTCAATTGTAGTCACATATTTAGCTCAAAAAGCTTTTTACCCTGCGAAAATGCCGTTCGCTTTGTTACATGTTGACACAGGACATAACTTTCCTGAAACAATAGAATTTAGAGACAAATTGGTAAATTCATTAGGTGTTCAATTATTAGTCGGATCTGTTCAAGATTCTATAGATGACGGAAGAGTTGCTGAGGAAAAAGGTAAAAATGCCTCCAGAAATGTATTGCAAATTACTACTTTGCTGGATACAGTTGAAAAATACAAAATAGATTGTGCGATTGGTGGAGGTCGAAGAGACGAAGAAAAAGCAAGAGCAAAAGAACGTTTTTTCTCACATAGAGATGAATTTGGTCAATGGGATCCAAAAAATCAAAGACCTGAATTGTGGAATTTGTTTAATGGAAAACAATTCAAAGGTGAACACTTTAGAGCATTCCCTATTTCAAACTGGACAGAAATGGATGTTTGGAATTACATCAACCGTGAACAATTAGCTATACCTTCTCTTTACTTTGCTCACGAGAGAGAAGTAATTTGGAGAGATGATGCTTGGATTCCACTTTCAGAACACATCAAACTAGATGCAAATGAAGTTGTCTCTACGAAAAGAATCAGATTTAGAACTTTAGGTGATATTACAATTACAGGAGGTATTGAATCTGAAGCCGATACATTAGAAAAAATTGTAGATGAAGTTAGTACGATGCGATTAACTGAACGAGGAAATAGATCTGATGATAAAAGATCTGAAAGCGCTATGGAAGACAGAAAACGCGAAGGATATTTTTAATTAATCACATCATTGAAATAAAAAAATTATGGAATTACATAACAGTCAATTATTACGTTTTACAACAGCGGGAAGCGTAGATGATGGAAAAAGTACACTCATTGGAAGACTTCTTTACGATTCAAAATCAATTTTTGAAGATCAACTTTCGTCAATTGAAAATACTTCTAAAAGAAAAGGGCACGAAGGTGTAGATTTAGCTCTTTTTACAGATGGTTTGAGAGACGAACGTGAGCAAGGTATTACGATTGATGTTGCATACAGATATTTTACTACGCCAAAACGTAAATTTATCATTGCTGATACCCCAGGACATATCCAATATACCAGAAACATGGTTACTGGAGCATCTACGGCAAATGCAGCTATCATCTTAATAGATGCTAGAAATGGTGTTATTGAGCAAACAAAACGTCACTCTTTTATTGCATCTTTACTTCAAATTCCACACATTATTGTTTGCGTAAACAAAATGGATTTAGTGGAATACAGTGAAAAAAGATTCAATGAAATCGTTGAAGAGTTTGAAGTAATCTCTTCAAAATTAATGATTAAAGACGTTCATTTTATTCCAATCAGTGCATTGGATGGAGACAACGTTGTTAATCGTTCTGAAAATATGCCTTGGTTCAGTGGTGCGCCAATGTTGCATACTTTAGAAACATTGCACATTAGCAGCGACATCAATAAGGTAGATGCACGCTTCCCTGTTCAAACTGTCATTCGCCCGCAATCGGAAGAACACAGAGATTACAGAGGTTATGCTGGTAGATTGGAAAGTGGTATTTTAAGAGTTGGTGACGATATTACCGTTCTTCCTTCAGGATTTACGTCAAAAATAAAAACTATTGATTGTTTCGAAAATACTTACCAAGAGGCATTTGCACCAATGTCTGTTTCGATCACACTTGAAAATGACATTGATATTAGTAGAGGTGATATGATCGTAAGAACCAATAATCAACCAACGTGTTCTCAAGAATTCGATGTGATGCTTTGTTGGTTAAACAACAATTCTGCGCGTCCAGGAGCAAAATATTCAATCAAGCATACAAGTAACGATCAAAAAGCAATTATCAAAGAGATTGTTTACAAAATGGATATCAACGCCATAGAAAGAAATAACGAAGATAAATCTATCAATATGAATGACATTTGTAGAGTTAAAATTAGAACTACAAAGCCGTTAATGATAGACGAATATAGAGATAATCGCATGACTGGAAGTATCATTTTAGTTGATGATGCAACCAATGAAACAGTTGCCGCAGGAATGGTAATCTGATAAATAAACAAATTATTTGAAAAAATGTCAGATTTAAATTTTCTAAAAATTGCGATAGTTGCTGCGCTTGAAGCTGGTGAAAAAATTATGGAAATCTACGAAACCGAAGATTTTGGTGTAGATTTCAAAAGTGATAATTCCCCACTAACAAAAGCTGACATTGCTTCTCATAATATTATTGAAAGTCATTTACTTACAACAAATATCCCAATTTTATCTGAAGAAGGGAAAAATATTCCATACGAAGATAGAAAGGATTGGAAACAACTTTGGATAGTTGACCCAATAGACGGAACAAAAGAATTTATCAAAAGAAATGGAGACTTCACAGTTAATATTGCTTTGATTGAAAATCAAATTCCAGTTTTAGGTGTCATCTATACTCCTGTTTTAAATGAATTGTTTTTCTCAACAAAAGAAGGTGGTGCATTCAAAGTAATTACAAGCTCTCATTCAGATGATTTCCCGTATTTACAAACAAATGCTGTAAAACTTCCGATTGAAACAAAAAAGGAAGCTTTCACAGTAGTTGCCAGTAAATCTCACATGTCTGTCGAAACAGAAGACTATGTTAAAGAACTGGAAAAAACCCACGGAAAGGTTGAATTGATTTCCAGAGGAAGTTCATTAAAACTTTGCATGGTGGCAGAAGGAAAAGCGGATTGTTATCCACGTTTTGCTCCTACAATGGAATGGGATACAGCGGCTGGACAAGCTATTTGCATGCATGCAGGTTTTGAAGTGATTGATTGGTCAACTCAAAAGCAAATGCTTTACAATAGAGAAAATTTATTAAATAATTGGTTCTTAGTAAGATGAAAGGTATTGTTTTAGCTGGTGGTTCAGGTACTCGCCTGTTTCCTATTACAAAAGGAGTTTCCAAACAGTTACTTCCGATATATGATAAACCAATGATCTATTATCCAATATCAGTTTTGATGTTGGCTGGAATTAGAGAAATACTTATTATTTCAACGCCACAAGATCTTCCAAATTTTGAAAAATTATTGGGTGATGGAAGTGATTTTGGAGTAAAGTTTAGCTACAAAGTACAACCAAGTCCAGATGGATTGGCACAAGCGTTTATACTAGGTGAAGAATTTATTGGTTCAGATGATGTTTGTCTTGTATTAGGAGATAATATTTTCTATGGACATGGACTTACAGAGCTTTTAAAGTCAGCTAAATCAAATGTAATCGACAAAGGAACTGCGACTGTATTTGGATATTATGTAAATGATCCGGAAAGATATGGAGTTGCTGAATTTGATAATACTGGTAAAGTAGTTTCTATAGAGGAAAAACCGCTTTCTCCCAAATCAAATTACGCTGTTGTAGGTTTGTATTTTTATCCAAATGAAGTGATTGAAATCGCAAAATCAATCAAACCTTCTGAACGTGGAGAACTTGAAATTACGACTGTAAATGAAGTATTTCTCTCAAAAGAAAATTTAAAGGTTGAGTTGATGGGACGAGGATACGCATGGTTAGATACAGGAACACATGATTCGTTAATTGAAGCAAGTAGTTTTATTCAAACAATTGAAAAACGTCAAGGTTTGAAAGTGGCTTGCTTGGAAGAAATTGCATTTGATCAAGGATTTATTTCAAAAGAAAAAGTTTTGAACCTTGCAAAACCGCTTGCTAAAACTGGTTACGGTCAATATTTAATTAAAAAAGTTTCAAAATGAATATAACAGAAACAAATATTGACGGTTTGGTTATCATCGAACCAAAGATTTTTGGCGATGCTCGCGGATATTTCATGGAAACATTCCAAAAAAATACATTTAATTCAAATGTAACAGAAACTGAATTCATTCAAGACAATGAATCAAAATCCTCGAAAGGAGTTTTAAGAGGATTACATTTTCAGCTTCCACCCTATCAGCAAGCAAAATTGGTTAGGGTAATAGAAGGTGAAGTGTTGGATGTTGCTGTAGATTTGAGAAAAGATTCAAAAACATATGGCCAACACTATTCGATTTTGTTGTCAGGCGAAAATAAAAAGCAATTTTTTGTTCCAAGAGGATTTGCGCATGGATTTGTTGTTTTAAGTGAAACTGCTATTTTCAGTTATAAAGTCGACAATCTATATGCTCCGACGCATGATTCTGGCATTCTGTGGAATGATGAAACATTGAACATTGATTGGAATATCGATATTGAATTGGTTCAACTTTCTGAAAAAGACAAAAATTTAAGTTCATTTAAAGACTTTAGTAGTCCATTTTAAAATGAAAATATTAGTAACAGGAAAAAATGGTCAATTAGGATCTGAAATCAATTCGTTGGTTACCAGTTATCCTCAGCACCATTTTTATTTTACTGGATCTAGCGAATTCAATCTTTCTAGTAAAGAATCGATGAGTTCATTTTTGAGTAATTACCAATTCGATTTAATTATCAATTGTGCTGCATACACAGCTGTAGATAAAGCAGAAGACGACTCTGAAATGGCTGAAATGGTCAATGTTGAAGGAGTTCATTTTTTAGCCGAATATTGCGCTGAAAAGAACATCAAAATCATCCATATTTCAACTGATTATGTTTTTGACGGTTCTAAAAATACGACCTATATCGAAAGCGACATTACAAACCCAACAGGAGTTTACGGTGAAACAAAGCGAAAAGGAGAAATCGAATTAATAAACAGTCGAGCGCATAGCATTATCATCAGAACTTCGTGGGTTTATTCAACCTTTGGAAACAACTTTGTAAAAACGATGATGAAACTTGGCTCTGAAAGAGAAAGTTTAAACGTCGTTATAGATCAAATTGGAACGCCAACATACGCGAACGATTTGGCTAACGCATGTTTGACAATTGCCAATCAAATCGACAATTGGAAACCCGGTTGTACAATTTATCACTATTCGAATGAAGGTGTGACAAGTTGGTACGACTTTGCGCATGAGATAATGTCTTTAGCAAAATTGAAATGTAAGGTCTCCCCTATCGAAACTTACGAATATCCTACCAAAGCAAAACGACCTCACTTTTCAGTCTTAAATAAAAAGAAAATCCGTACTGATTTCAATTTGGAAGTTCCTAATTGGAAGGAATCATTGCAAAAAATGTTGATAGAAAATTCCAGGAATGATTAAGAAGTTGAGGAAGAAATTAAATGGCGATGTTCATTTGAAGGAAGTTTTGAAAGGGTCTTCTTTAAGTTTCATACTTAAAATGAGTGGCATGGCTTTAAGTTATTTACTTATCGTCGTAATTTCAAAGTATTATGGATCTAAGGGGGTAGGATTTTATAATCTGCTCTATCAATCACTAGTAGTAGTTGGTATAAATTTAGCACTTGGGATAAATATTTCTGTTCTCAGATATGTAGGACAATTCAACACAGATATAGAGAAAGTAAAATTGAGAAAACTGTATAAAAATTATATCAGTTTGATCGCGCCAATTTCTATATTTGTATGCGTTATTTTATACTTGAGTTCAAACTTTTTTGCAAATATTATTCACATAGATAAAGAATTTTTATTTTCATTAAAGGCTTTACTTTTTGTTGTTCCTCTTTATACTATAAATCAAATAAGCGTTGAATTCATAAGAGGACTCAAAAAGGTAGCAATTTCTGAATTTTTAAGAAGTATTACTATTCCTCTTTTTCTAATAATTGGCTTATCTGTCTTCGCTCGAAATTATGATATTGAATTGATAGTTTATATTTTAGCCATTGCAATTCTTTTTAATTCCATAATTTCTTCAATTACTATTTGGAAAAATTTAAGAAAAATAAAAGTTGAAGTAGTTCAATTTACAAAAAGAGAACTTCTTAGCACATCAATACCCATTATGTGGAGCAATATTGCTTCCTCACTTCTTGTCGCGTTACCGATATTTTGTATCGGTTATTTTTTCTCCGAAGAATTTGCAGGAAAATATAGTGTAATTTTTAAAATTTCGCAATTAATTACGATTATCCTTTTTGTTATTAATACAATGACAGCTCCAAAGTTCTCCGAACTTTTTTGGGCAGATAAGCATTTTGAATTGAATAAAATCGTAAACCAAACATCAAAAATTTTATTCTATGTAGGGCTCTCAACTAGTATTATTATTATTTCCTTCGCTCACCAAATTTTGTGCTTTTTTGGCAAAGAGTATACAGATATCAAAATTGAACTAGCGTTGCTTGTTTTAGCACAATTCATAAATGTAAGTTGCGGTTCAGTTGGTGTTATTCTAAATATGACAGGAAATCAAAAAACTTATAGAAATATTTTGCTAATTACATTCATTTTTCATGTAATTAGTTGCCTTATTTTAATAAAATATTTCTCAATTTTTGGAGCTGCTATTTCTATATTAATAAGCTATTCTATTCTGAATATTACTTCAGCAATAGTGATATACAAAAAATATAGAATACAAACTTTTCACATCCCGTTTATAAAAAAAATATGAAAAGTACAACTAAAAATATTTTATCTGTAATTTGTTTTCTAAGTATATTCAACATCTTTTATTTAACGCCAGTTTCTATTTTTAGTGATTTATTTCTTCAATTATTCTCAATTTATGGCGTATTTTTGTTTTTTTCTAAAAAATTATATCTAGACAAAAATATTAGATTATCATTTACAGTTACTTTAATTCTAATTTCTTCGTCAATTATTTCTTCTTACTTCAATTTACATCAAGATATTTTTTCTGGAATAATTGCAAGTCAGCATATTTTTAAGAGTTTTTCTGTAATAACTATATACTATTGGGTTGCTTCAAATAAGATTCAAATAAATTTTGTTTTTAAGAGCCTAGTAAGAATTTGCTGGATTTACACGATAATCTTGTCAGTCGCCAGTTTGACTGGATATTCATTTACATTTATTTCTCCATTATCTGGTAAAGAGCTTATAGTAACAGCAAATAAATATTCAAAGGATATCCTTTTTTTAGTTCAATTCTATTATATCGTATTATATTTTAGTTCGTCAAAATTAATCAATCTGTTAAAATTTTCATTAATTTTTATTTCTACCCAATTATATGATATTCAAAGAGGTGACATGATTTTTTTATCTTTAACCCTTGTTTTTTCGTTAATTATATACAGAAAAAAGAAATCTACTTTAAAATTTTTGGCGCTTCTTCCATTATTTTTAGTCTTAGTTTACATTATTCTGGGAAACAATACTGAAAAGAGTAGACTTTCGGAAAAGTTTAGCCAACTTACATTGGTATTGGATGATGAGGGAAAGGGAAAAATAGAAGATGCATCGATCTTTGTCAGGTTAAACGAAATAAAAATTGGACTTGAAGGATTTTTCGATCATCCAATTAGTGGAAATGGCCTAATTCGAAGTTCTAAACAAGAAGAACTCATAGGAAATGTTTATTTTTATCCAGTTGATATCGGTGTTTATGGAGTGCTATATTCGTTTGGAATTATCGGAATATTAATTTTTATTTACATTTTCTTACGAATTATTACACTCAAAAACAAATTACTTAATGTCCTACAAAATACCTTCTTTATTTTCGCTTTTTTTATTTTAATCTATACTTTTAAAGACGGTTACATCATTTATAATCCTTCTCAAATTTTGCTTTGCTTTTTATTGATAAACATATTAAACTTTAATAATCTTAAAAACAATGATAGTAGATTACAATAAAAAATACATCTTCTTAGGTTTATACTTCAGTGGTTCATCCGCTATATCAAAGGAATTAATTGAACAATACGGCGCAGAAACATTATTCTCAAAACACACATCAATTCCCTTTCTTCAAAAAAGTAATGAAGTCGATTTAAAAAACTTCAGGATTGTTGCAGTTGTTCGTGACCCAATTGAAATGACATTTTCATTGTATAATAAAATGAAAACCAACCATCAGAATATTTATACAGACCCGAAAAATCTTGTAAGTAATGGGGGCTGGTTGACACAGAAACGTTACGAGATATTCAAAAAAGTACATTTTGACCAAATTACATTTGAACAATTTCTCAAATTAATGTTCGGCTTAAAAAAATATAATAATGATTTGTCGTATAATTCCAAATTTATTACCGATGTCATTTACTTTGAAAATCTCAACGCAGATTTTAAAAAAGTTTTTAGTAATTTAGGTTTAGAAATAGTGAGAGATTTACAGAAATTTAATATAACTAAAAAAGTTGCACCAGAGATCAGTCTAAGTCAGAAATTAAAAGATAAATACTTTGGTAACTTTTATTATTACAATAGTACTTTTTTTAATAGCAGTTTTAAACCAAATTTATTTTCTCGAACAATTTTTAAGATTCAAGTTAAACTTCAACTAATTAAGCGTTTAAAGTACGACGAAAAATTAGCAAATAAATATACTCCAACAAATTATTGGGATTAATTTTATGGAAAACAACAACTTTTTAATTATCGCAGGCACTTATAAATCAGGTACTTCATCACTATTTACTTATTTAAACCAATTGAGTTTTTTTAATGGTTCAAAAATTAAAGAAACAGGTTTCTTTGTACCAATTCGTTACAAGCAAAACATTAAGAGTCAGGAACATTATTTAAATTATTTTGACACAAATAATGAAGGAATTAAACTTGAAGCAAGCCCCGGCTATTTATATGGTGGTGAGTCGATTGCAAAAGGAATAAATAATTACCTAAACAGAGACGTAAAGTATATTTTTATTCTTCGAGAACCCACAGATCGTTTGATTTCATTCTATAAAATGCTAAATAATGGGCTAATCAACGACTATCCAAATCAGTTCATCAATAAAGAGACGTCGCTTAAGGATTACATAAATATTTGCACTACTATTGAACAAAAAAACGAAAATGAAAAGATTGAATATGTTTTAAATGGTGTAGATGACGGAATGTATTATAAGTATTTATCACAGTGGTATTCTTGTGTGGACTCTAGCAACATCAAAATAATCTTTTTTGATGACATAGAAAAAAATCCTCGAAATGTATGTGAAAAGATTCTACAATGGCTCAATTTAGATGCCAATGAATTGGATAAAATTGACTTTCGTATTGTAAATCAGTCAAAAAAACACAAAAACGAAACACTCAGAAAATTTTCAAAATATGTCAATCGCAAGTTTGAAAAATTTTGGAGAAAAAATGATAAGTTCAAAAGTAAAATCGTTAGATTGTATGCAATGGTAAATACCAAAAAGTCTGATAACCAAAATATTTTCGAAAATGAAATGCAGAAATTAAATGATTTATACAGAGAAGATTTACGAAATTTAAAGAAACTCCTTTTGAGTAAGCAATATAACAATCTTCCTGACTGGTTAGAAAAGTTAGACTAAAATAAAAGAATTGGAAAGAAAAAAACAAATTGCAATAATTGATCCTGTTGGCGGCAAAGGTGGAATGGATTTTTACGATTATGGGCTTTCCATCGGACTGGCATCAAACAACTGTGAAGTTTTTTATTTCACTTGTAATCAGACGGATGAAATAATTGCAAAGGGTGTTAATACTGTTTATTCGTTTGGGGATATTTGGTCTAAAAATAAAATTTTTAAATTGCTTTTTCTTTTAAATGGTTATCGAAAATCATTTCAATATTGTAAAAAAAACAAGATTGAAATTGTTCATTTTCAATTCTTCCACTTAAAAATGCAAAATATATTAGTCCTTCAAATGGCAAAGTATTTTCGTCTGAAAAGAATTGTTACTTTGCATGACATTGATTCATTTAGAGGAAAAGAAAGTTCATCACTGCAAAAACGTGCTTTTTCACTTTCCCAAAAATTAATCGTTCACAATCAGTTTTCTTTTGATGAAATTATTAAAAAAGGAATTTCAAAAGAAAAGGTGGCAATTATTCCACATGGAAACTACGTTCCTTTCGTTGAAAAAGTAAAAACAAATGATCCATCAGATACATTGAACCTCTTATTTTTTGGTCAAATTAAAGAAGTAAAAGGCTTAGAAATTCTACTCAACGCTTTTGCAAAAGCATACAAAGCAAACGACAACATCAGGTTGACAATCGCAGGGAAACCTTGGGGAACAAGTGCTGAATTTTTTTCAAATTTGATTACTGAATTGGAAATAGACAAGGCAGTTAAAACAAATTTTAGTTACATTCCAAATGAAGAAATTCATTCTTATTTTCAAAAAAGTGATGTAATAGTTTTACCGTATAAAAAGATATACCAAAGTGGTGTTTTGTTACTTTCAATGAGCTATGGTCGTGTATGTTTGTGTTCAGATTTAGATGCATTTAAGGAAATTGTAGTTGACAATGAAACAGGATACATCTTCGAAAATAAAAATGTACACTCATTATCGAAAAAAATTCTTGAAATTTGTCAAAACAAAAGTGATATCGCTCGAATTGAAAATAACGCGCAGTTATTACTAAAGACAAAATTCGATTGGAATAATATCGCTAAATTAACGAAAGAACTTTATGAAACAGCCTAAGATTGCAATTATTGGAACACGCGGAATACCTGCAAATTATGGTGGATTCGAAACTTTTGCTGAGGAAGTTTGTATGCGATTAGTAGAAATGGGAATCGAGACAATTGTAATCGGCGATAAAAGTTTAGACTATAACGAATCTCACTATAAAGGAATTGAAATATTTAAGTCAAACATATCAAAACCAGGGAACCCGCTCAAATTCTACAAACAAAGCATTCAAATTGCTCAAAATAATGGAGCTGATGTAATCATAATGTGTGGAGTTGGAGGATCACTCTTAATTCCATTTTACAGCAAGAAAAATTCAATAATTGCTGTAAATCCTGACGGTTTAGGATTTAAAAGAGACAAATATGTTTGGTGGAAAAAGTTTATTTTCTTCACACAATATTTGGTTGCAAGTTGGTTGTCTCCACATTTAGTTTGTGACTCCATCGGAATCGCTGAATACTATCAAAAATCTTTCAAACGCAAAAAGAACTTAACGATCATTGAATATGGTACGTATCTAAACACTTTCTCTCAAAAAGAAATAACGAAAGCTGATCTTGAATCATACGGATTAAACTATGAACCGAATAAATACCACTTGGTTGTTTCTAGATTGGAACCTGAAAACAATGTTCAAATGATAATTGAAGGATACCTGAAATCTGAAAAGAAACATCCTTTGGTGATAGTTGGAAATACAAATACTAAACACTCGCAAGAACTGATCAAATATAAAAATGAAAATATTCATTTTTTAGGTGGTATATATGAACGTGAAAAACTAATGATTTTAAGAGCTGCGTCCTTGACGTATTTTCATGGACATTCTGTAGGTGGAACCAATCCGTCGCTATTAGAAGCCATGGGTTCTAAAAATCTTTGCGTCTGCCACGACAATATTTTCAATAGAGAAGTGGTTCAAGAAAATGGGAAATATTTCAAAAATACAAACCAAGCAAATGACACATTCATTTTTGCTGAAGAAGAAAAAAATAATTCTGTAATAAATGCTTTTAAGGAAGGTGTATATTTGCGTGCAATTAACTACTATTCTTGGGAGAATATTGCAAAAAAATACTTGACTTTTTCACAAAAAGTGATGAAGAATTAACTCAATTTCGATGAAGTACATTTACTTAAAAATGTCAATTCTTGCTATTTTCAGTTTGACATTTTGTGCGGTCAAAAACAAGGAGAAGAAAATTGTGACAAACGAAAAAAACTCACTTAAAATTCAGTCAAATGATGATTTAGGTTGGCCTTGGCGAGGAATTACTATCGTTACCCACAATGACCGAGAAAGAGTAACAGAAAACTCAATTGCTGAATTAGCGAATCAAGGCGTTAATTTAATACGACTCAGAATTTCTTTTAGAAATTACCAAGAAATGAATAAAGTTTCTAAAGAAGAAAGTTGGAAAAACAACGTCGAATGGAGTATGAAGGTAATTTCATTTTGTTCTAAAAATAACATTTCTGTATTGATAAGTCATTCAGATTTTCCTCTTGATTCAGATGAAAAAAATGAAAATCATACAAAAGCATTTTGGGAAAATCCAAAAGCATTAAATCAATCTATTTTAGATATTGAAAAAATCACGAGAACTTTTGATACTATCAAAGGTGTGGTTGCGTTTGAGTTTTTCTCTGAACCGGTTATTTCAGACAATAATAATGCTTTAAAGCCTGCTACATGGGATCAGCATTATAAAAAAATTCTAGCGAAATTCCGAACTATATCTACCAAGTATTTGCTTTACACTCCCGGACCTTGGGCTGATCCAAAGGGTTATATAAAAATGGGAAAGCCTTTTAAGGATCCCAAAATTATTTACAATTTCCATTTCTATCAACCTCATCGATATACTCATCAAGGAACAAAAAAAGAAGGTGAATACTCCTATCCCGGTCAAATTGAAAAGAGATATTGGGATAAAAGTGAAATAGAAAAAGAGATAAACAAAGTCTATAATTGGTCAAGTAAAAATAATGTAAAATATGTTTTTGCAGGAGAATTTAGTGCTGTTCGTTGGGCAGATGGAAAAGATCAGTATCTAAAGGATGTAATTGAAATCTTAGAAAAAAAGAAATTTTCATGGGCATATTTTTCTTTCAACGGATGGAAAGGTTGGAATTACAACTTTGAATTTGAAAGTAAGGGAGAACGTGAGGCTGAAAATCTAACTGAAAAAAAAGATCAAAAATCTAATTCTCTATTGATACTTGAAAAAAACTGGGGTATAAATAAACAAAAAAATTAATGAATAAACCCAATTTCATCATTGCTGGAGTTGCACGATGTGGTACAACCTCTTTGTATCATTATTTAAAGCAACATCCACAAATCGGTTTTCCAAAAATTAAGGAGCCAAAGTATTTTAGCAGCATTAATTTAAGTCTTCCACACAAAGGTCCGGGAGACAATACAGTAGACGCAAAATTGGTAACAGATGAGTCCAAATATTTCGAATTATTTAATTCATTAGAAAATTTCAAAGCGATCGGTGAAGCAAGTTCTGACTACTTTTATTACCACGAAAATACCATTCAAGCGATAAAAGAAAAGCTAGGAGATGTAAAAATCATCCTTTGTTTCAGGAATCCGATTGAAAGATCCTATTCAGCTTACAATAATCTGGTCCGAGACGGTAGAGAGGATTTATCCTTTGACCAAGCAATAGATGAAGAGGAAAAAAGAATTTCTCAAAATTGGGATTGGATGTGGGCATATAAAGCCGGAGGATTATATTCTGATGGATTAAAGGCATTTTTAGCAAATTTCAGTCAAGTAAAAGTTGTGTTTTCTGATCAGCTAGATGAGAATCCAAAAAAAGTTTTAGAATCCATTTTTGAATTTTTGGAAGTAGATCAATTTCAAGGAATTGATGCAGAAACGAGATATAGCCATTCTGGAAAGCCAAAAAATGCACTCATTGGTGCCCTAACAAATAGAAATAATAAAATAATATACGGATTAAGAGAATTTGCTCTCAAAACAATTCCTCGAAAATATTTGGAAAAGATAGCTTCAAAAATGTTTGCCAAAGATCAAATTGACCCTCAAACACGCAACAAACTTCAAGCGTACTTTAATCATGATATTTCAGAACTAGAAAAAATAACTGATACAAACTTAAAAAATTGGAAATGAATATTTTGACTTTTGACATTGAAGATTGGTTTCATATCTTAGATAATCCTGAAACAAAAGGAGTTTCCGAGTGGTCAAAATTTGAAAGTAGGATTCATCAAAATATGGAGATTATTTTTAACATTTTGAAAGCGAATAATCAAAAAGCAACTTTTTTTTGTGTCGGTTGGATTGCTGAAAAATATCCAGAAATTATCAGAAAAATTGTAGATTCAGGATTTGAAATTGGCTCGCACACACACTATCATCAACTGGTATACGAGCAATCACCGCTAGAATTTGAAATCGATTTAATAAAATCGATAGATACTCTTGAATCAGTTTCTGGTCAAAAAATCAGATATTTTAGGGCACCCGGATTTTCAATCACCAACGAAACTCCATGGGCAATTGAAGCTTTAATTAAACATGGAATTGAAATAGATTGTTCTTTGTTCCCAACAGAACGTTCACACGGCGGATTTCATGACTACGGAAAATCTGAACCTGTCTGGATTGAATGTGACGGTATGAAAATCAAAGAAATGCCTATCAATCTTCATTCCTTCATGGGGAAAGAAATCGTGTTTTCGGGTGGTGGTTATTTTAGACTTTTTCCATATGGAGTGATTAAAAATTTCACTAAAAAATCTGATTACGTGATGACATATTTCCATCCACGTGATTTTGATGCTAAACAACCAATGGTTCCTGGACTGTCAATGTTTAGAAAATTTAAGTCATATTATGGTCTAAAGCATACTGAGGCTAAACTAACAAATTGGTTGAACGACTTCGAATTTATAGACTTAAATTCTGCGAACGAGAGAATTGATTGGATAAATACTAGAATTTTAAAGATGAATTAACACAACGTAAGGAAATTTTAAATAAATTTACATCAAAATTGATATCATAAATAAATGAAGCCATCAATATTTGAGATGATAATTGTATTAATTTCCTCGTTTTTGGTCAGCTATTTGTTGTATCCTAAGATTATTAGCGTTGTATCCTTTAAGAAATTGATGGATAAACCCAACGATCGAAGTTCACATTCTACAGCAACTCCAAGTTTAGGTGGTATAGCATTTTTCATAGTTCTCATCTTATCATTTTATTTTCTCGAGCCTTTTGATACCTACAACACCATATCATCACTGATTCCAGGATTAACTATTTTATTCATTATCGGTTTAAAAGACGATTTGGTTGTTATATCCCCGGTAACTAAATTAGGTGCAGAAATATTGGCAGCTACATTTCTTGTGCTTCATCCAAGTTTTGAAATTGAAAATCTTCACGGTTTTTTTGGGTTGTATGAAATTAATAAAACGGTTTCTATTGTTTTGAGTGTATTTATTATTGTTGTAATTATCAATTCATTTAATTTAATTGATGGAATCGATGGACTTGCCGCAACGGTTGGTACGGTTGTTTTTACTTCTTTTGGAATTATTTTTTACACCACGGAACTTTTTTTATTGTTTGGAATTTGTTTAATAATGATTGGATCTTTAACAGCTTTTTTACGTTTTAATGTGTCTCACTCTAAAAAGATTTTCATGGGAGATACAGGTTCCTTGATAATTGGATTCATAATGGGAGTTCTAGTTATCAGATTTTTGGCTTTGGCAGATGAAAAAATATTACTACTTCCATTTAAACCAGACAATTACCCATACATTATTCTCTCAATTTTAATCGTTCCTCTTTTTGATACAGCAAGGGTTTTTACAATTCGCATTATGAACAAACGAGGCCCATTTTCACCAGATCGAAATCACATTCATCACCTTCTGATTGATTTTTTACATTTATCACACATTAAAGCAAGTATGTTTTTAGGTGTTTTTAATCTACTTTTTATCCTTTCATTTTTCTATCTTTCCATATATTTTAATCAAATAGTACTTTTCATCTCAAGTTTATTTGCAATTATACTGTTGGTTTATTTTTTCTTTTTTATCAATAAAAACATAAATGCAACCAAAGTAAAATCAAAAATTAAAAGCAGATTAAACAATAAACTCAGCAATTTTTTCTAATTTTTGACTAAAGGCCAAGGCACTAAGAAAATTAGTTTAAATTTGCACCAAAAAAAATATAATTTTCATGAGATACGTATTTCTACTGTTATTTATTTTATCCTTTATTTCTTGCAATGTAAAAAAGAATATAGTTTATTTTCAAGAAGCAGATTCTAGTAAAGATTCAACCATGACTAACCAACTAATCCTAAATACGAGCTATAATCTTGTTTTCAAAACGGACGATTTAATATATATTGACGTCAATTCAGCTGATGTAGAATCTTTGAAGCCATTCATGAAAGAAGATATGTCCGCTGGTAATCAATTGCCTGGATACGTCAACGGAATTTCAGCAAAAGGTGGATATTTAATTGATTTTAACGGAAATATTAATTTCCCTCTAATTGGAGAAGTGAAGATCGGCGGTCTTTCAAGGAGCGATGCCACTCAATTAATACAAACAAGACTTCGAGAATATATTATCGATGCAATTGTCACATTAAGAATACAAAATTTCAAAGTAACAATTTTAGGAGATGTTAAAGTCCCAGGAACCTATAATATTCCAAATGAAAGATTAACACTTCTTGAGGGACTTGGATTGGCCGGAGATTTAAATATTACTGGAGTTAGAAATAATATTCTTGTCATAAGAGAGGAAAACAATATCAAAAAAGAGTTCAGAATTGATTTGACTAAAAACGATATTTTTGCTTCTCCTGTATACTATTTGAATCAGAATGATATCGTTTACGTTGAGCCAAATAGGGCCAAGAGAAATACCTCTATTGTTAGTTCAACAGCAGGTATTTTTATTTCTGTAGCTTCTCTTGTGATTACTACAATTAATGTTATTACTAAATAAGAATGAATCAAAGTCAACATAATTCTTTTCTTGACGAAACTCAAGGAAGTAATTTAAAAATTAAAGAACAATTATCTATTTATTTGTCGAATTGGAGATGGTTTGTGCTTACAATCTTTATTTCAATTACACTTGGCTATCTCTATTTAAAATATACTTTACCGAAATACGAAGTAAAAGCTGCAGTACTCATAAAAGATGAAGACAAAAACGCACCAATTTCTGAGTTGTCTGCTTTTGCTGATTTAGGCATTTTAGGTGGACAAAGTAATATTGAAAACGAAATTGAAATATTCTCATCGAGGACTTTGATTTTAAATGTGGTAAAAGAATTAAATCTAAACATCACTTACCACGACAATAATGCAATTATTCCTTTTGGAATTTTTACTAATACTCCAATTAGAATTAATTTTATTAAAGGTGACTCTGTAATTTATGATAAAGAATCCACCTTCTTCATCACAATGCTCTCAAATCAAAAATTTGAATTGAAAGAAGAAGAAACAAATTTTAGTGGAATATTTAGCTTTGGGAAAGTTATAAAACATCCAATTGGCGATTTTATTATTACTCCAAATACTGTTGATAGTAAATTTTTAATTTACAAAAAATATATTATTAAAATTAAACCTATTGACGATGTCGTATCTTATTTCAAGAAAGAAATAAAAGTAGAGGCTGTAAATAAAGATGCAAATGTAATCACTATATCTTTGCTAGATTTTGATAGGCTGAAATCAAAAAGAATAATAAACAACTTAATTGAACAACATAGTCGAGATGCTGTAAGTGATAAGAATCAAATTTCAAAAAACACAGCAGAATTCATCAATGAAAGAATAAAGTACATCACCACAGAGCTATCTGATGTTGAGCAAAATGTAGAGAATTACAAGGCGGACCATAGTCTTGTCGATATGGCATCAGAGGCAGAAATATTCCTCAAAACAGGAAGTGATAATCATACTTTAATTTTACAAAACGAAACTCAGATTCGTTTGGTTGAATTTGTTTATGACTATTTGATTAATCATGTTGAATCAAATGAATTAGTACCTTCAAATTTAGGGCTATATGATGTTTCTATTGAAAAGATGATTGAATCATACAATAAATTAGTATTAGAAAAAAATAGATTAATCAAAAATTCTTCAGAAAAACATCCTATTATTCAAAATTTAACAGTTCAAATTCTAGGAATTCATAAAAGTCTAAAAGAAAGTCTTTTAAATCTTAAGGAATCTTTAAAAATCAAAAATAGAGAACTACTTAGATTAGAAAATGAGATTAACTCCAAAATTACTTCTGTACCTAAATTTGAAAGAGAATTTAGAGAAATTCAGAGACAGCAACAAATCAAAGAATCATTATATTTATATCTCCTTCAAAAAAGAGAAGAAACCGCAATTAGTCTTGCAGTTACTGTTTCTAATACCAAAATAATTGATGAAGCATTTACCGATAATGTAGTTGTTTCTCCGAATAAAAAGATAATTTATGCTATTTCATTTTTGTTAGGTATTCTTTTTCCGTTTATATTTATCTATCTCAAAAGATTACTTGACACTAAGATACACGGAAAAAATGACATCTTAGCGTTAAACTTACCTTTCATTGGAGACATACCCATATCAGAAACCAAAGATAAAATAGTTGTTAGTCATGGTGAAAATAATCACGTTTCTGAATCATTTAGACTGTTACGTACGAATATTGATTTTATGCTCAAAAACAAAAATCAACAAGGAAATGTAATATTTATTACTTCCACAATTGCAAAGGAAGGAAAATCTTTTATTTCAATTAATTTAGCATCAATTATTGCTCTTTCTGGTAAAAAAGTACTTTTAATTGGTTTAGATTTAAGAGCACCAAAAATATTAGAATATACTGGTCTTAATAAATCTAGAGGAGTGTCAAATTACATCACAGATAGCGACATTTCTTTAAAAGATGTAATTATTGAAAAACCTGATGATATTATTTTTGATTTATTAGTGTCTGGTGATATTCCTCCAAATCCCTCAGAACTGTTAATGAATAATCGAATCAAAGAAATGTTTGAAAATGTTAAAGAAATGTATGATTATGTAATTGTAGATACTGCTCCTGTTGGTCCAGTTACAGATACTTTACTGATCACACCTTACGCTGACGTTATAATTTATGTGTCGCGAGCAGATTATTTGGATAAAAGACTACTAAATATTCCTGAAACACTTTACAAAGAAAATAAATTACCTAACATGGCCGTTTTGGTTAACGGTTCGAGTCAAAAGAGAAGTTATGGTTATGGATACGGTTACGGTTATGGATACGGTTATGGCTATGGTTATGGAGCAGAAAAGTCCAAAAAGCCTTGGTACAAAAAAATTTTTGGTTAAATAATATCACTGTTCAAAATTTAAAGCTGTTCAATTTTGGACAGCTTTTTTCATGAAATCTTACTCCAATTTGGCTTGTCAGATAGGATCTTCATAATCTTGGAACGAATACCAAAATGTTCTTTCAAATTTAACCCAGCATCTTTCATTAATATTCCTCGCGCCTTTTCTCTAGCCAAAGCAACCAATGGTCCATCTTTGGTCAAGTCGGCAATTTTCAAATCTAATATTCCACTTTGTTGTGTTCCCATAATGTCTCCAGGACCACGGAGTTCCATGTCAACTTCAGCGATTTCAAATCCGTCTTGCGTCCTAACCATGGTTGACAAACGCTTTTTGCTTTCTTTTGATAGTTTGTTTCCAGTCATCAATATGCAATATGATTTTTCGGCTCCTCGCCCCACTCTACCGCGCAATTGATGCAATTGTGATAATCCGAATCGTTCTGCGCTTTCAATGATCATAATCGATGCGTTTGGGACATTTACTCCAACTTCAATTACAGTTGTTGCTACCATGATTTGAGTTTGACCTTCAACAAAACGCTTCATCTCGAAATCTTTCACTTCAGGTTTCATCTGTCCATGAACTATACTAATCTGATACGTTGGTAACGGAAAAACCCTAGAAATAGATTCAAAACCTTCCATCAAATTGTGGTAATCCAGGGTTTCAGATTCTTTTATAAGCGGAAAAACGACATAAACTTGTCTTCCCTTTTCAATTTCTCTTCTGATAAATCCAAAAACTACCGAACGGTCATTTTCAAATCTATGTTCAGTTGTAATCGCTTTTCTTCCTGGTGGTAGTTCGTCGATCACGGAAACATCTAAATCACCATATATAGTCATTGCTAGCGTCCTAGGAATTGGAGTTGCAGTCATTACCAAAATATGCGGCGGGATGTGATTTTTCGCCCACAATCTTGCCCTTTGTGCGACACCAAATCGATGTTGTTCATCAATGACAACCAAACCCAAATTTTGAAATTCAACGACATCCTCCAACAGAGCATGGGTACCAATTAAAATTTTGATTTCTCCATTTAGTAGCGTTTCATGTATGCCTTTTCGCTTAGATTTTTTTACTGAACCAGTCAATTTCTCTACACGAATTCCAATCGGTGCAAGTAGTTCACTTATTGAATCGAAATGTTGTTGCGCCAAAATCTCTGTGGGAGCCATCATCGCCGCTTGAAAACCATTTCCGACTGCAATGAGCATTGTCAGTAAAGCAACCAATGTTTTACCACTTCCAACGTCCCCTTGCAAAAGCCTGTTCATGTGGTTTCCGTGGCGAAAATCATTTCTAATTTCCTTGATTACTCTTTTTTGAGCGTTTGTCAATTGGAATGGTAAATGATTCTCGTAAAAATCTAGAAAAACCTGTCCAACTTCCTCAAATACAAAGCCTTTATTTTTTTGCATCGCAATTTGCTTACGCAACAAAAGTTCAATTTGAAGCAAAAACAACTCTTCAAACTTCAATCTGAAGCTAGCTCTTTGCGCTAATTCTTCATTTTGAGGACAGTGAATTTGTTTAATTGCTGTTTCTCTAGGAAGTAATTGCAATTCTTGAATCAACTCTGGCGGAAAAATCTCCAAGATGTGATTTCTCAACATCGGAACCAACGTACTTGTCAATTTTTCAATTCCTTTGGAATGAAGTCCTTTAGCGTTTAATTTTTCTGTACTTCTGTATACGGCCTTCAATCCTTTCGAAGGATCTGTTTTGTCTAATTCAACTATCTCAGGGTGCGGAATATTGAAAGAATTTCCGAAGATTTTGGCTTTTCCGTATACTTGATATTCAACACCAGGTCTTAAAAGTGGTTTTATCCATTTGATTCCTTGAAACCAAACCAAATCTATTTGTCCACTTCGATCTTGAAATTTGGCAATTAATCTTTTTTGACGACCAGTAGTGACTTCATCGATTTTAGTAATAAAACCTCGTAATTGCGCGAAACCGTCCAAGGTGTGTAAATCGCCAACCTGATTATAATAAGAACGATCGACATACCGAAAAGGAAAATACTCCAATAAATCTCCAAAATTGAAAATTTTCAATTCCTTTTGAAGCAATTCCGCCCTTTGCGGACCAACTCCTTTTAAGAATTCAATGGGCGTATTTAAAAATTCAGACATTCCACACAAAAATAAGGAAAGTCTTTAAGATTAAATTCTATTGATCAGATATAAAATCAATTCTGAGAAATATAATTTGCCAGATTCTCTGCTTGACTTCTTAATTCATTCACTGCAGTACTTTCCCAAAAAATTCCTTTCAAATTGGTACCTAACGTAAAAATATTACGTTGAACTTCCCCATTTTTACCAACTAGCTCGTAATTTTTAGGGTCTGCATTAAATCCTAAGTAAAATTCATCTTGTGTAATGATTCCTTTTTCCAAACAATTTTTGAGTAATTGACTATCTGAAAGTTTAATATTCGATTCTGGCCCTGTGCAATTAATGACCCTACTAACAAAGATCTTTTCCATGGTTTTACTGTTTTTCTCTAAAAAAGAGACTTCAATAATACCGTTGTCTTCCTTCAAAGATTTAATTGCCCCTGCAAAAACCTTCAATTTAATGGAAAACATCAGTTTAAGTAGAAAATCATTCATATGAATTGGAATCCTGTGTCGTGCTACACCCCACGCATGTCTATATTTTCTTAAAAACTCTCGCTTGTCATTTATCGAAAAATTCTTCCAAATATTTTGACTAAATGGTCTCAATGAATCGATTACTGGTTCAGCTGATACTCCGAGTTTTCTAACTGAACGAACGTGTTTTACAATTAAATTTCTGATTGTTTTTAAATCAATTTCTTCTGGTAATTCTTCAACTAATTTGTTATATTTGATTGGCGCATGTCTGTGAGAAAGAATGTGGTAACCATTGGGAGAAATTGAATATATCATTCCTTTAAAATTTCGCTCTTGTAACGCTAAAACGGTATCCACCATCGTGAGACCATTTCCAATAATCAACACATTTTCATTTTTATTCAAATTTTCAACTGACTCAATTTTCCATGGATTTTGAAAATAGTTTTCGCTTTCGTAAAAATCCATATTTTCAATGGATTGATTTCTTGGTACTAGATTTCCAGTTGCAAGTACGCAATAATCCACGACAAAAACCTCACCATTATCGCTAATCAATTCAATTTCAGAATCTTTCTTAACCATATCAATGATGTTCGATCTCAATATTTTCACTTGAATTGACTTTGATTTTGCGGTTGCTAAAGCTTCATTCCAAACAAATTCCAAATATTGCCCATACAAGTATCTCGGTAAAAATGCACCCGCAAGAATTGAGTCATCTACATCTTTATATTGATCCAAGGATTTGGTCCAACTAAAGAAATGATCCGGAAGATCTTTGAAAGCGCTCATCTTTGCAGAAGGCACATTTAATAATTGTTTTTTGGAATACGGCGAATAAGCGATTCCTTTTGCAATTGGATTTTCCTTTTCAAAAATGAATATTTCAGTGCTACTATCTGACTTATTAATCAAATTAACCGCTGTCATAATCCCTGAAAATCCAGCACCAATAATTCCGATTCTTTTCATAAACCTATTTTAATGTCCTACTTGAAGATAGTCTTTGAATATCTCTGTCTTTGGGTTTTCAAACAAATCCGACGGTTTGCCTTTTTCAACCACTTCACCATAATACATAAATGCAGTATAATCAGCCAATCTCTTAGCTTGTCGCAAAATATGCGTTACCAAAACAATTGCAAATTCTTTGCTCAACTCTTGAAATTGTTCCTCAATTTTTCGACTTGAAATTGGATCTAAAGCGGAAGTTGGTTCGTCAGCTAAAATAACCCTTGGTTCAATGGCTAATCCACGAGCCAAACACAAACGTTGTTGCTGCCCAATCGAAAGGCTGTTTGCTGAATATTTCAATCTATCTTTTACTTCATCCCAAAGTGCTACTTTTTTGATGTAGTATTCAATTCGATCGTCTTGTTCTACCTTTGATTTAATCCCTTTCAATTTCAAAGCATATCTAATATTGTCTGAAATGGTTCCAGGAAGTGGATGTGGTCTTTGTGACAACAATCCCATTTTTTGCCTTAAAGCATAAACGTCAATGTTTTTTGTCAAAATATCTTTATCCTCAAAAAATATCGAACCAGTTGTTTTGATATCTGGATCCAAATCTGTTAAACGATTGAATGTCTTTAAAAGGGTTGTTTTTCCGCATCCTGAAGGACCAAGTAACACGGTAATTCCTTTGTCACGAATATTCAATTCAACATTTTTCAACGTTTGTTGTTTTCCATGCCAAAGACTTAAATCTTTCACGTAAATCAAATTGTGTAAGCCTTTAGATTCATCTTTTCTGATGATTTCTTCATCGATTAAGCTTGTATTGTTTTCTAAACTCATTTTATTCTATTTTTTGAAAATCTCTTACTTAACACTCGTGACAAGATGCTAATTACCAATATTATTATTGTCAACACGATTGCAGCTGCGTAAGCGCGTTCTTTAACTTCTGGAATAGGTGAACTTAACTGAAAGAAAATCGCCAACGGCAACGTTGCAGCTGGTTCGGTAATACTTTCTGGAATGTAGTCAGTGAAACCGGCGGTAAACAAAACCGATGCAGTATCTCCTAATCCTTTACCAAGTGCCAATAAAAACGCAGTTGTTATTCCTGGTAATGATTGTTTGAAAAGGAATTTAAATCCAATTTCACCTTTAAAAAAACCAAGTGAAAGTGCTGATTCAAAAAGTCCTTTGGAGTTGTGTTGAAGAGACTCATCCATTGATCGAATCATTACAGGACTTATTAGTAATGCAACTGTAATCATTGCAGCCAATAAAGATGAAGGCCAACCCATGAAAAGCATAAAATTAAATGCAAAAGCGCCATAAACGATTGGTGGAATTCCCCACAAAACATCTAACCAAAGTCTAACTCTTTTCTGCCATTTTGGATAAGAAAACAAATAAGTATGAATAAAAAAAGCAGCAGGAATACTAATAACGAGTGCAATAAGTGACGCACCTATCGCTAAATACAATGAACCAACAATTGCATTGAGTATTCCTCCTTCTTTTCCGAAATAGTAACCACCTTTTGGCACTTGACTGATAATTTCCCAATTCAAAGCCGATAATCCTTTTTTAAAGATTCCGTAAAAAATGGAAAGCAAAACAAAAACAATGAAAATTGTAAAAATGAGCAATATTATTTTAACAATTTTCTCGACTAAATACTTTCTAGAATTCATAATCACATTTTAGATTGGTAAAAGCGAATAACCTTGTGAGCAAAATAATTGAATAGAATCACAATGATCAATAACATCAGTGCAGAAAGCATCAAGGCTGAGTCATATTTTGGTATCGACATCATTTCACCATAATTATTTGCGAGTAAAGCTGGTAATGGATATCCTGCTGCAAAAATAGAGTCTGGAATTTGTACAACATTTCCAACAACCATCAAAACAGCGATTGTTTCTCCAAATGCTTTGCTTAATCCTAAAGTAAACGCCGCAATAATTCCCGGTCTAATTTTTTTCAGAATAACATCTTTGATCGTTTGCCAATGACTTGCTCCCATCGCTAATGTTGATTCTTTGAGTTCTCTTGGAACAGATTCAAACAATTCTATCAACATATTGAGAACAAAAGGCAATGTTGTCACCGCCACAACAATTCCAGCTGCTAAAATAGAATAACCACTTGCGTTTGCGGAATTTGCAGAAGTTGCCCATTCTGACACCATTGGTACAATTACTATAATTCCCCATAAACCAAAAATCACAGAAGGAATTCCTGCGAGAATATCAATAACTGTTCTCAATACTTTTGATATCCAATTAGGAGCAAACTGAGTGATATAAATTGCTGAAGCCAAAGTGAATGGAATCATAATCAACAATCCAAGAAGAGAAACAACGATTGAACTGAATATAAACGGCCAAAGACCAAAGTTTCCTTTGGTCGGCATCCAGTTTGAACTAAAAATAATTTCAGAAATTGGCGTTGAAACCAATAATGGCCAAGATTTGAAAAGCAATGAAATTCCTATCAAAAAAGGAAGAGAAAGGATGATAACCAAAGAGATTATCATCCAACTTTTTCTTAATTTTTCAATGTAATACCTTAATGAAAAATTCATTCTTATAGTCTATTTATTTGATCAATGATTTTTTGTTTTTCCAACAAAATATATCCGTTCGGAACAACATGTTTTTGACCTTCAGTAAGTACCCAATTTAAAAACACTTTAACAGCGTAATTTTTTGGCTTTCCTTTCGTAACCAAAAATAAATCTCTAGCAGGAGGTGATGGATACTTTCCGTTTGCAATTGCAGTTGTGATATCTTTCAATGAATTATAGAAATTTTCATCTTGGTCAATTGTTCCATTACCATTAATATCAATCGGAGCTACATCCATCCCTGGATATTTTTGACCGGTTTTTACATCATAAACAAAAATAACGTTGTTGTATCCGATACTATTTTTGTCTTTTCTAACTGCATCAGCAACTCCAGGGTCACCAAATACCGCAATTCCTTTCAATTCTTCTTGTGCAGAACCACCAAGATATTTCGCCCAAACTTCAGCAGCACCTGAAGCATCAGATCTTGTATAAACATTTACTTTAGTAGATGATTTTTTCCAAACTTTTGCTCCGTTTCCTAGGAATAATTTTGTCAATTCGTCTTTAGTCATTCCCTCTGATTTTATCTGATTTAAGACAGGGTTTTGAGAATTAATTGTCGGAATAACAGCATCTTTGGTTACCGCAAAGCCATATGCTCCTTGACTTTTTTCTATATCACTAATATCTTTAGAATACATTGCCAAATCAGCAGCTCCACCTAATAAATCTGCCATTCCTTTTCCTGCTCCACCACCTGAAATATTAAATTTTACATCAGGATACTGTTTTCTAAACTCTTCTGCCCAAACATTGGCCAACGGATAAAGCGCAAATGCACCTGAAATAGTAATTGTACCCTCTACTTTTTTAGCTTCATCACCGCTTGATTTCTCATCAGAACCACAAGAACTAGATAACACCAAGGCAGTTGTAAGAACAACAAAACCTGCTTTTTTGATCGAAAAAAATTGTTTCATAATTATTAATTTTTGATTAGTTTATTTTTGAATTTTCAAGAATTGAGGCGTAAAAGTCACCATTAAATAAGCCCAATCTTGCCACAAATTGCTATTACCCGCTTTTTTTATATACTCCATTGATTTCGTAAGACATGCAAAAGAATAACCCAATTGTAATTCTGTAATTGCATTTGGTTTGTAAATCAATAATAAATCATTTTCGTAGCCCAAATATTTATTGATTACTTCATTGTTAACCAAGAAATTATTTTGACTAAAAAACAAATGCTGTTCAACTTTAAATGAGATTTTTTTATTTATATCAATCACTGTAAAAAAGTAAGGATTCACGATTCCAGCATTGTTAAAATCTTTAGGGAATCTAGTAAACAAATCCATTGTTCCTAAAAATCTGTGGTTTACACCATACAAAGCATCAAAAGACCTGGAGGTTGAACTTGGTTTTTTCGCGTCATCGCCGCTGAAAATTTCTGCCCCTAATCTAAAAGTGAAATACTTTTTCAATTTTAATTTAGCTTCCGGCTGAAAATAAAAAGCATCTAATTTCTTTCCAGCGGTTGTTTTTCCATATTGGTAGTAACCTGCCAAAGTAAGGTACAAACTCTTTTTTGTGTACTCTATTCTACCTCCACTCGTAAATCTGTTGTTGATTTTTTCAGAAACTGTCGCATCTTGAAATCCATCATTTGCATTTATTAAAGTAAGCATAAAAGCATCATTGAATTTGTATTTTAAAAAATTTACAAAGAGTGTTTTATAATTAGAAAAACCTGGATTATAATCAATATTTGAATATTTATCTTGCGCTCCATGACCTTGATTGAATGCGCCTATCAAATCTGCTTCCAATTTTTTACCTTTAAAAATGAATCGCACAGCATCGTGTGTTCCACCATTTTGTCTCCAATCGTTTTGTGCAAAAAGACGCTGATTGTCAAACATAATTTTTTGACGTCCAATTCTTGCACTGATTCTTTTTGTTAATGAAGGTTCGACGTAAGTTTCAAATATTTGCAAAGTGGCGCCTGTTGATCTAGGATCCTGTTCTCCCCAAATTCTGATGTCTTGAATCGAAGTGTGCCATGCAAAACGAGGCGCTTTATAGTCTAAATAAATTCTACTTCGTTGTTCAACAAAAAAAGCAGCGTCAGAGGTATCAGAGTTTAACTCACGATACCCATTTCTATACTCAACTCTCGGCCTAAACTCAGCAGAAATGGTAAAGATTTTAGCCGTGTCTTTAGCAATTTTCAATGTGTCTTTTTGAGCATTAACTAAAAAGTTGAAAGATAAAAAAGCAAAAAAAGTAATTTTTTTTATCATATTTATGCAATCTATTAATAATACTATTTTCATTAACTCTATTTATTTCATAGAATTAATAGTGCACAAATTTAAAATTAATTTTGCTTACTTAAGTATTTACTACTTAAATAAATTTTATTTTAACAATTTCCTAATCAAATGTTTACATTTTATCCCCCACCTTAAGATATTACTTGTAGCAATTCTTTAGGTTTTCATTCTTACATTAACACAAAATAAAAATAGTATAATAAGCTATTTTTTTTGCTTTATCAAAGTATTTCCAATTAAAATTCCGTCAATTTATTTGTTTTTAAAAGGTGCATCAAATGTTAAACTTACATAGTAAATCCCACCAATTGTTGGTCCAGCCGCGTATTGAATGTATCGATTATTAAAGATGTTTGTTCCACCGACTTTAACCGTTGTTTTTGCCTTTTCTAATTTGTAAGTAACTTGTGCATCAAATGTTTGAAAAGCAGGAACATTCCCATTTGCCAATGGACTTTGCCATTCATAGGCATCTTGCCATTTCCACACAACATTGAAACCAACGTTTTTTAAGATTTCTCTGTTACCAAATTGGATATTAGCAGAATACTTAGGAGTGTTAAATCCAGTTGTGAAAATATCTGTCGCTTCTTTTGCTTTGAAATCATTAAAGTTGAAATTTCCAGAAACCGAGAATTTCTTAAAGAAGTTATACGCGATTTTAATAGCTGTTCCATATGCATAGTAAGTGTTAGTTGCATTTGTATACACACGGTATCTCACTTGTTTTGACTTATCATTTGCGTCATAAGCTGAGGCCAAAGTTCCAACAACATCAGTTGTTGGAACAGCAACTTCAACTTGACCTAAGAAGTTTTTGTATTCGTTAAAATACACATCTGCATCAATTATTAATTTGTTATTGAATAAAACAGATTTATAACCCAAATCAAGGGCTTTAATTTGCTCCGGTTGCATTTTTTGAAGGTTTGAGATTTGAAGTAAACCTCTTTGATTTGAGATAGCTTGATCTTTAGTTGAACCTGCTTTAATCTCTGCATTGACTGCAGCTTGAAATGCATCTATAGAACTTTGAGTATAGCTATTTTCGAGGTATCCCAATCCATCATTGATTTTTTCAAGTCCTCCAACTCTTCGAACTCCACCATTATTAACATATGAAAGAGCTTCAAAAAGTGCAGGAAATCTATAACCATTTTGAGCAGAAAATCGAATTGCATTATTTTGATTTGATGAATAAACGATAGCCAAACGTGGATTCCATTTTCCCTCAAAATCTAAATTTTTATCATAGCGCAACGAGCCGACTACTTTCAATTTGCTATCAAAAAATTCTTTACTAGTTTGAACGAAACCGCCAAATTTTGAATACAAGACGTTGTTTCCTCCAGTAGTATTTCTTTCAGCAATCGGTTTTGAAAAATCAACAAAATTATTCCCGTCAGGAGTAACAGAGTAAACACGTGCATCAGCCCCTACCAATATATTTACAACATTTTTCGTTAAAGAACTTAAATCGTATTGAGCTTCGCCATGATACATTCTACTCTTTTGCCAAAGCGCAGCTCCACCAGTTGTATTTGTTGAATCTTGAGCGCTGACATATGGATAAATTGAAGGATGATCCCAATTATTAATTCCAATGATTGTTTGTTTTAATGCATCAAATTCTGGTGTACCAGGTGCAGGTCTGCCTGCATCAGCAACTTCACGTGCGGCTTGATGAGCAGCTACTAAATCGCCGCCATTTGCATTATATGCGTCGTTCAAAGCTGTTTGGTAGTCTTTTGCCCATTTTTTATTATTCTTAAAAGTGAGATCTAAGTTGTCGCTCAACGGTTTAAGATTATATGAACTACCTGTTGTTTCACTGTTAACATAAAGCTTCGCTGTTAACTTTGAGTTTTTGTATTCTACTGCATGGCTTTGAATTTGAGCATTTTTGAGTTGTATTTTATTTCCTCTTTGAAAAACACCATCCATATTTCCTATTCGATAAGTATAACTTATTTTAGACTTGTCGTTAAATTTATAATTCAAGTTACCCCCGAATTTAGCAGTTTTCACAACTGGATCAACCAAGTCTTTTTCCCAATAACCAGTTCGTCTAACATTATAAATTTGTTTTTGTGAACCAACAAAAAGAGTATCAGTAACTGTATTATTTCGTTCATCCCCATATTTATTCCAAGCATCATATGCAGGGTTACTTTCTGCAGAATTAAACTGTGGATACGACGGGTTGCTTGACTTTAGGTTATATGGATTTTGATCAGTAGAACTAGAAGAAACCCAATCAACTCCCTGAAAATATGATCCATCAATTTTATATGCAAATCTTCTAGCAGAATCTACCACATCAGCAAGACGAAAAGCTGTTTCACTCATAAAACTTAAGCCGTGATCTTTATTATCTACGTGATTGATGGCTGTTCGCTGATACACACTCACTCCCTCTGTTAAATACGGATCCTTTGTTTGAAGATTTGCTAATCCATTTAAAGAGTTAATTCCATATAAAGCGGAAGATGAACCAGGAATGATTTCAATACTTTTAATATCCAATTCTGAAGGTCCAATCGTACTACCGATTGATACGCCTAACGTGGGGGCTTGAAGATCAACACCGTCCACAAGTTGCATAAATCGGAAATTGTTAGGACTATTAAAACCTCTTGTGTTGGGTACCTTTAAACTAAGACTTGAAGTAGTCAATTGCACTCCTTTCACATTTTCCAATGCATCATAATAGTTAGAAGATGACGTTTCCCTAATTGTCTGAAGATCTAACTTATCAATCGCTACAGGAGACTTCAATTGGCTCTCTGAAACACGTGAAGCAGAAACAACGATTTCGTTTAATAAAACTTGGCGCTCTAGTTGTATGCTTACAATTGATTTTTCATTTTCTACAACAAATTCTGTGGAGTTATAACCTTGTTTGGAGACTACAAGTGTAAAGGGGAATTTGTTAATTGTTTTAAGCACGAAATTTCCATTAAGATCAGTTTTAGTAACCTCATTTCTATCACGAATGCTAATTGTTGCACTTTCGATCGGATCCTGCGATCGCTCGTCTCGCAATATTCCGGAAAATTGGAAAAAAGCGTCTTGAGCAAATATAAAATTTCCAGCTAAAAGTGACAATGTTAAAAGTAATAGTTTTGATTTCATTTTTTCTTGTTTTCTGATTATAAATTTATTTTCATTTCAATTTTCAATGCTGTTCAACAGTTGATTAACAATACTTATTTTATTAACTCTATAAACTTTATAGAGTTAATACTTTGCAAATATAGAACATAATTTTAATTACAAACAAATTTGTAATTAAAATTAATCTATTTTTTATAGGAGACTAATCTACAATGTTTTGAAAAAATTAAGAAACGGAAAAAATACTTTAACCAATATATTTTTAAGCTTAAAATAATTTGGTAAATAAGATACTAAATTGAAAGAAGTATTTGACTAAGACTTCAAAGAAAACTGCTATTCTAAGAATGTTTTAAAATTGATTTCTTTCATAATCAACCTACTTTGCTCCTTAATCTTGGAAAATTCACGTTTAATAGTACAAGAAATCTCATCTGTACAATCTTCACATTTTTCGTAATAATTGACAGAAACGCAAGGAACAAGTGCAATTGCTCCATCAAAAACGCGGTAAACTTCAGCCAAATTAATTTCTTTTGGTGCTCTGATCAAGTAATAGCCACCTCTATAACCCTGGTGACTTCCAACAAAACCAGCGTGTTTTAGGTCTAATAAGATTTGTTCTAAAAACTTTTTAGGAATATTTCCTTTTTTTGCAATATCCGCAGTAAACATATTCCCTTGTTGATAGTTTTCACTTAAACAGATTAATGCTTTAATTGCATATTTACATTTTTTTGACATCATGATATTCAAAGGTAGCTATTCCGAAAAGAAATGACAAACTTTTGTAAAAATTGAACTAAATAGTCGTAACATTGTTCAGATAACAATTTTAATAAACTTATGGAAAATCAAAATTACAACAATCATTCTCGGTACTATGTTCCTCATCACTTAGTATTCTACCCGCTTACATTAGCTTTAGGCGTGTTTTGCTTTTACCAAGGAAACAAAAATCCAGCATTGAAAGAAATTTGGTGGACATTAACTGCTATCATGATTATGATTGTATTTCTAGCGTTTATGGTGCGCCAACATTATGGATTAAAAAATCAGGATCGCATTATTAGAATTGAAATGCGTTATCGATATTTTGTTGTTACCGGAGAACGATTTGAATTATTGGAATCGAAATTGACAAACAGTCAAATTTTTGCTTTGCGTTTCGCTTCTGACAATGAATTAAAAGATTTAGTGAATAAAACTTTGAGTGAAAATCTTACCTCGAAAGTCATTAAACAATCTATCCAAAATTGGCAAGCTGATAATTGGAGACTTTAAATTATTTCAAACAAAAAATCCCGACTCACTGAAGAATCGGGATTTTTTTTGAATAAGATATTTGGATTAAACCAATCCTTGATCAATCATTGAATCAGCAACTTTTACGAAACCTGCGATGTTTGCACCTTTCACATAGTCAACATATCCATTTGCATCTTTACCATAAGTAACACATGCTTCATGAATGTTAACCATAATTGCGTGTAAACGGCTATCAACTTCCTCACTTGTCCAAGACAAACGCAAAGAGTTTTGAGACATTTCCAAACCTGAAGTAGCAACACCACCAGCGTTAGAAGCCTTTCCTGGAGAGAAAAGAATTCCTGCAGCTTGGAATGCTGTAATTGCTTCTGGAGTTGAAGGCATATTTGCACCTTCAGCAACACAGATTACACCATTTGCAACCAATGCTTTTGCTTCTTCACCGTTCAACTCATTTTGAGTAGCACAAGGCAACGCGATGTCAGCTTTCACTTCCCAAGGACGTTTTCCAGCGACAAATTTAGCAGAAGGATATTTTGCAACGTATTCTTCGATTCTACCTCTTTTTACATTTTTAAGCTCCATTACAAAAGCCAATTTCTCAGCATCAATTCCATCAGCATCGTGAATGTAACCAGAAGAATCTGACATTGTAACCACTTTACCTCCTAATTGAGTTGCTTTTTCAGTAGCATATTGAGCAACGTTTCCAGAACCAGAAACAACAACTACTTTACCAGCGAATGAATCACCTTTAGTAGCCAACATTTCTTTTGCGAAATATACAGTTCCATAACCTGTAGCTTCTGGACGAATCAAAGATCCACCCCAGTTTCTACCTTTACCAGTTAAAACACCAGTAAATTCGTTACGAATACGTTTGTATTGTCCAAACATGTAACCAATTTCACGTCCTCCAACACCGATATCACCAGCAGGTACATCAGTATCAGCACCAATATGACGAGAAAGCTCAGTCATAAAAGATTGACAAAATTTCATTACTTCATTGTCTGATTTTCCTTTTGGATCAAAATCAGAACCTCCTTTTCCACCACCCATTGGCAATGTGGTCAAAGAATTTTTGAATGTTTGCTCGAATCCTAAGAATTTCAAAATAGACAAATTTACTGAAGGGTGGAAACGTAAACCACCTTTGTATGGTCCGATTGCTGAGTTAAATTCAACACGGTATCCTCTATTTACTTGAATTTCACCTTTGTCATCTAACCAAGGAACTCTGAAAATGATTGTTCTTTCTGGTTCAACCATTCTGTCCAAAATTTTGGCAGCTTTGTATTTGGGGTGTTCTTCCATAAATGGAATAATCGCTTCAGCCACTTCGTGAACCGCTTGAATAAATTCAGGTTCGTGACCATTAGTAGCTTTCACTTTGTCCATGAAAGCATCAATCTGTGCTTGGTAATTACTAGACATTTAATTTCTTTTAAAGATATCGGGACAAATGTATATAATTTTAATATGTTAAACTTTTATTCGGATATAATTTATTAACTATTTAAAGAATGAGAATCCAAGAATGATTTTTTAAAGTACATCTTAAAATCAATAGTTTATGCCTATTTTTGTGAAAATTTACTTAATTGCTAAGGTCAAATTATTAAATATTAACAATTTAAACACTATAAAACCAACATATTAAATTGCTAATTTTCCTGTTTATTCACAATATTTTTGAAAGCTATCAGTTGATATGACAACCAAACAACTTTAAATGCGTCTAAAATTTACAAAACAAAAAACAACGATGAAAATCATATTACTTTCAATTGCATTTTTAATTAGTTTGACATCTTTAGCTCAGGTTCAAGTTTGCTTGGGTAATGACGTTACAGTCTGCCAAGGTCAAACTGTAACTATTACAAATTGTAATCCTGGTTCAGGTTCACAAAATACACAAGGAATTAATTTACCTTCTCCAACAGTCCTTGCACTTTCTGATGATGTTTGGAGTAATACTGTACCTGTTGGTTTTCCTTTTAGTTTTTATGGAAACACTTATAATAACTGTGTGATTGGTTCAAACGGATTAATCAGTTTTAATACCAGTAATGCAAATGGATATTGTGCATATTCCTTAACTGGAGCGGGTACTTTACCAACTACATCATTAACTTCTGCATTAAATTCGATTATGTTGGCATACCAAGATATGCTTCCAAGCTTAAATAGTGGAACTATTCAATATCAAACAATAGGAACCGCTCCTAATAGAAAATTTGTTGTTCTTTATCAAAACGTGTATTTCTACAGTTGTACGACTGTTTGTAATTATTTTGCTGTCATCCTAAACGAGACATCAAATACAATTGAAATGCACATTGGAAATAAAGCAACTTGTGGAGCTTTTAATGGTGGTTTAGCAATTCAAGGAATTCAAAATTCAGCTGGAAATGCAGCAGTAATTACACCTGGAAGAAACAATTCTGTTTGGACAGCAAATCAAGACAGTAGATTATTCACGCCAGCTAGTCCAACAAATACAGCAACTTATGTTGAAACACAAATTCCATACGTTCAAGTGAATGGAATTAATGGAAGTCAGCAATGGGGTAATACACTAGGTGCTACTTTTCCATATAATAACGGTGTATTAAATGTAACACTTATTCCACCTGGAACTACCGGATATTTTATCACGGCGTCAGCCTGTGGAGCTGGACTTGGTGCGATATCTGATACAACTTGGATTACAAGAACTTCAGTAAGTGCGAATGCAACGGCTTTAACAGATTATTGTTCTGCGGGTGTAGGAAGTGCAAATGTAATTACGGGTAACGGAACTCAACCTTTCACTTTCAGTTGGACGCCAAGCGGTCAAACAACACCAATGGCAACAAATTTAGTTACAGGACCATATTCTTGTTTGGTTACGGACGCAAATGGTTGTTCAACCACTGTTAATGTAAACGTCCCAAATTCAATTTCAATCGCTACTGCAACAGGCACATTGGTTTCTTGTCCAGGCGGAAGTGATGGAACTGCTACTGCAACTATGAATCCAACTTCACCAACAGTTACTTACAATTGGTATGATGCAGGTGGACAAACCATGGCAACTGCAACTGGATTATCAGCAGGAACTTATCACTGCGAAGTAAGCACAGGTTCAGGATGTATTGACACTGCTGAAGTTATAATTACTGAAATACCAGGAATGATTGCCTCAATCGCTAATCAATCAAATGTAACTTGCAATAGTGGCAATGACGGGATGATTGAAGTAACTGTATCTCAAGGAACGATGCCATATTCTTACAGTTGGGACAATTCAAGTTCAACTGCAAATATTGCGAACGATTTAGCGGCAGGAACACAAACTTTAACTATTACCGACGCTTTAGGATGTGTGATTACTCAAATTGGTGCATTAACAGAACCAGCGCCATTGGCTGTTAGTTTTATTACTCCTGATGCAACAATTTGTTCTGAATCTACGATTGATTTAACTGCTACAGGAAGTGGCGGTAGTTCTCCTTATACTTTTACTTGGTCAGCAAATGGAATTGTAATTGGCGTAGGACAAACTATTACTGTCGATCCAAATTATTCTGGAACCGTTTATTCAGTTACTTTGACAGAAGATTGTGGTTCTCCTTCAGCGCAAGCATTTGTTACAATAAGTTTTCCAACCGATATTATCCCATCGATTGTACCAGATAAACCAGTAGATTGTGTTCCAGGGTCATTTATCTTTACGAACAATTCGAATAATGGCTCTGAAATTGCCACTACAGAATTTATCTTTGGAAACTTAAAAGATACAATAGTTAACGGAAGTAATCCAGTTGCAATTAGCTATTCAAATCCAGGAATCTATTCGGTTGATATTGTCATTAAATCTATCTATGGTTGTACTTACACAAAAACATTTACAAATATTGTAGAAGTTGTTGATAATCCTACTGCATCATTTACAATGTCTTCAAATCCAACATCGATTTATGAAACGACAATTCAAATGCAGGATAATTCAAGCACTGGTGTTGTAAGTTGGGAATGGTATGCTGCGGATGCAAATCCATCAACTAGTTTTGATCAATATCCAAGTTTTTCTTTTCCAGAAGGTTTTACTGGTGAATATCCAATCAGATTGGTTGTAACAACTGATGGTGGATGTATAGATACAATAGTAAATATTTTACAAGTAAATACAGACATTATTTTTTACGCCCCAAATGTATTTACTCCAGACGGAGATGAGCACAATCAAAATTGGAAATTCTATGTAGATGGAATCGATATTTATAACTTTGATTTATTCATTTTCAATAGATGGGGAGAGATAATCTGGGAATCACACGACCCTTCAGTATATTGGGATGGAACATATGACGGAAAAATTCTTCAAGATGGAACTTACACTTGGAAAGCGAGTGTAAAGGATTTAAACTCTGATAATAAGAAAAACTTTCAAGGTTCGATTACAATTATAAGATAGTAGAAGATAAATAGTATTTTCAAATGGACACTTTATCAAAAGGTGTCCATTTTTTTGCTCAAATCCCAATCAATATTCGTATCTTCACGACCAAATAAATTTACATGAAATTTTTATTATCAGCCATTATTTGCCTTTTGTTGCATTCTGCTCAAAGTCAACTTTTATCAGGTGAGATTATTGATGACCAAAGAAAAATGACCTCAACATCTAATTTTACAATAAACTCGATTTATGAAGGTTATGTCGTTTATGAAATTTCAGTTGACAATCTTGGCAAGGTTAATAGTGAGAGATTTATCGCTGAAAAAAGTACAGTAAAATCAACTCCGGCAAATATAGCAGCGAAAAATCTTTTGAAAAGTCTTACTTTTGAACCAGGTGATAAATTTCCAAAATATCATCATGTGTTAGTAAAAGTGAAATTTGTGAAGCAAAAAACAGCTGAAACAACTCCAAAGACTAAATAAATAACCCAATTAAATGAAATAAATAATTCGATTTATTTCTTAATTTTGACACTTGTTTTTGAATAAAATGGAATATAATACGCAACGTCCACACATGATTCTGCCTGAATATGGAAGAAATGTTCAGAATATGATTGCTTATGCAATGGATTTGATAGATCGTGAAGAACGTAATAAAGCAGCTCGTGCAATCATTGAAGTTATGGGACAATTGAATCCGCATTTAAGAGATGTTGATGATTTCCGCCATAAACTTTGGACACACCTTTTCGTGATGTCAGATTTCAAATTGGATGTTGACTCTCCGTATCCGATGCCTAGTCCTGAGGTTTTAAATGAGAAACCTGAGTTAATGGAATATCCAAAAAGCAAAATTCGTTTTGGGCATTACGGAAAATATACTGAGAAAATATTGAAAGAAACAGTCAATGAGAATGATGAGGATACCCAAAGATACCTCAAAAACACCATGGCTAATTTCATGAAAAAACAGTTTTTGGCATACAACAATGATGCAGTTGAAAACAATGTGATTGCGCAACAATTGTCTGAATTATCAGGTGGTAAATTAGTACTTGAAAATCCTGATAATTTGATGCAAACCAATCAAATATTAAAGTCTTTTGGTATAACACCAAACAAAAGAAATAAAGTTACTCCCGGATCTAATAACGGGAATAGCAATCAAGGGAATCAACAGAAAAAGAAATTTAAGAAAAAATATTAATCGATGGCATCGTTTGAAATTCACGGAGGAAAACCTTTAAAAGGAGAATTAACTCCACAAGGTGCAAAAAATGAAGCTCTACAAATCCTTTGCGCAGTTTTATTAACACCTGAAAAAGTTACAATTTCTAATTTGCCTGATATCATAGATGTCAACAAATTAATTCAATTGCTCCAAGTAATGGGCGTAAAAATTGAAAAAGTAGAAAAAGGAACTTTTATATTTCAAGCAAAAGACATTGATTTAGACTATTTAGAAACTGAAGATTTCAAAAAAAGAGCTGGTTCATTGCGTGGTTCAATTATGATAGTTGGTCCCTTATTAGCTCGTTTTGGAAAAGGATATATCCCTAAACCTGGAGGAGACAAAATTGGTCGTAGAAGATTGGATACCCATTTTGAAGGTTTCGCCATGTTGGGAGCAAACTTTAATTATGATGCAGGAGAACACTTCTACTCTATTGAAGCGAAAAAATTAACTGGAAATTACATTCATCTAGACGAGGCGTCGGTGACAGGAACTGCAAATGTCTTAATGTCAGCAGTATTGGCAGAAGGTAAAACAACCATTTACAATGCTGCTTGTGAACCTTATTTGCAACAACTTTGTAAAATGCTCAATTCAATGGGAGCTAAAATCTCTGGAATTGGTTCTAATATGCTTCAAATTGAAGGTGTTACAAGTCTAGATGGCTGTTTTCACAGAATTTTACCTGACATGATTGAAATTGGAAGTTTCATCGGTTTGGCAGCAATGACTAAATCGGAAATTACCATCAAAGATGTCAGTTATGACAATTTAGGAATTATTCCTCAGGTTTTCAGAAAATTAGGAATCAAATTAGAAAGACGTGGTGATGATATTTTCATTCCTGCACAAGATTCTTATGAAATTGAAACTTTCATTGATGGTTCAATTTTAACGATAGCTGATGCACCTTGGCCTGGATTTACTCCTGATTTGCTTTCTATCATTTTGGTTGTTGCAACCCAAGCGAAAGGAAGTGTTTTGATTCACCAAAAAATGTTCGAATCACGTTTGTTTTTCGTAGATAAATTGATTGATATGGGTGCACAAATCATCCTTTGTGATCCACATAGGGCGACGGTAATTGGAATGAACAATGAACATACATTGAAAGGAATTTCAATGACTTCACCAGATATCCGTGCGGGAGTTTCTTTGCTAATTGCAGCACTTTCTGCGAAAGGAAAAAGTACAATTCACAACATCGAGCAAATTGACAGAGGATATCAAGACATTGACATTCGTTTGAATAATTTGGGAGCTGACATTAGACGTATCGGATGATTTCATTTATCTTTAGTTTATTGCTTGCTTTTCATCCAGTAAAAACGGCGACTCCAACTGTTGGATCTGATGCGCCTGAAATTGAATTGGTGAATCAAAATGGCAAAAAAATCAAACTTTCAAGTCTGAGAGGAAAAGTGGTTTTGATCGATTTTTGGGCTAGTTGGTGTGGACCATGTAGAAAAGAAAGTCCAAATTTGGTAGAAGCGTTTGGAAAATACCACAAAAAGAAATTCAAGGAAGGCAAAGGATTTGAAATTTTCAGTGTTTCTCTTGATAAACAAGAAGATGCTTGGAAAAAAGCCATCGAAGCTGATAAAATGACTTGGTCAAATCATGTTATTGACAAAGAAGGAACTTTTGCTAAAATTTATGCTGTAAATACCATTCCAAATGGTTTTCTAATCGATGGAAAAGGAAAAATTGTAGCTCAAGGAGATAAACTTCGTGGCATTGGTTTACACGTTGAAATTGAAAAATTGCTCAAATAAAATCTCCATTTTAATCTCCCCTTTTTATGTCATATTTTCAGTCGATGTCACATTTTACTGACAGGCTGTCTAAATCCCCTTATTGGCAATATCTTTGCTTAAGGAAATCAAATAAGAATAAAAAGATTATGTCAGAAGAAAACGAAATCAACGAAGAGTTAAATCAGGAAGCAACAACTGAAACGACAACTAATTCAGCAGAAAATAGTGATGTAAAAGTTGAACCAACTGCAGAAGAAAAATATGCGGAGTTGAATGACAAATTTTTAAGATTATATTCTGAATTTGACAACTACCGTAAAAGAACCAACAAAGAGAAAATTGATTTAATTGGTTCAGCAAGTGCTGGCGTATTAAAAGATTTGATTCCAGTGATTGATGATTTTGAGCGCGCAATTTCTAACAACGAAACATCGGAAGATATCGCAGTTGTAAAAGAAGGTTTCCATTTAATTTACAATAAATTAAAAACAATTTTGGAAAACAAAGGTTTAACACCTATGAATGCCAAAGGAAAAGTTTTTGACAGCGAATTGCATGAAGCCATTGCCAATGTTCCTGCGCCAAGTAAAGATTTGATTGGTAAAGTGGTTGATGATGTCGAAAAAGGTTATTTCCTAAACGATAAAGTTGTTCGATACGCGAAAGTTGTTGTTGGACAATAGTTGGTAGACATTAGGCTTGAGACATTAGACTAAAGACTTAAGAAAATAGACAATAGATATTAGACCTGAGACTTTAAGTGTGGTCTTTGGTCTTAAATTTAAGTATTGTAGCGATAATTTTCTAAATGCTAGTGCCTAATTCCTAAAAGCTATCGCAGATAAGACAAAAATAAAATGACAAAATAATAAGAATGAGTCAAAAAAGAGATTATTATGAAGTGTTAGGCGTAAGTAAAAACGCCAATGATTCTGAAATAAAAAAGGCTTATAGAAAATTAGCACTTCAATATCACCCAGACAAAAATCCGGATGACAAATCTGCTGAAGATAAATTCAAAGAAGCAGCTGAAGCTTACGAGGTTTTAAGCGATTCAAATAAACGCAGTCGTTATGATCAATATGGTCACGCTGGAATGGGCGGAAACGGCGGTTTTGGAGGCGGCGGAATGAATATGGAAGACATTTTTAGCCAGTTTGGAGATGTTTTCGGTAGCGCATTCGGCGGTGGAAGTTTTGGCGGAAGTCGAGGTGGCGGAAGCAGAGCTGTAAGAGGAACGAACCTTCGTGTCAAAATGAAGTTGACCTTGGAAGAAATTGCTGAAGGTGTCAAAAAGAAAATCAAAGTCAATAAATTAGTCAATGCTGAAGGTGTCACTTTCAAAAATTGTCAAACTTGTAACGGTTCAGGACGAATAACCCGAGTTGCGCAAACCTTTTTAGGTGCAATGCAAACGCAATCTGTATGTCCAACTTGTCAAGGAGCAGGAAAAATGATTGACAAAAAACCTTCTGACGCAGATGGAAATGGATTGAAACGTCAAGAAGAAGTGATCGAAATTGAAATTCCAGCAGGAGTTGAGGAAGGAATGCAATTGAGTGTTACTGGAAAAGGTAACGCTGGGCCATTCAACGGTGTTGCTGGTGACTTGATTGTTGTCATTGAAGAAATAAACCATCCTGAACTGAGACGTGATGGAGATAATTTACATTACGAAGCTTTTGTAAACTTTGTTGATGCTGTTTTGGGAGAAAGTATCGAAGTTCCAACAGTTTCTGGTAAAGCGAAAATCAAAATCGAAGCAGGAACACAAAGTGGTAAAATGCTTCGCTTGAAAGGAAAAGGATTACCAAGTATCCAAGGTTATGGAACGGGTGATTTATTTGTTCATATCAATATTTGGACGCCAACAAAAGTTTCCAAAGAAGAGAGAGAAATCTTGGAAAAATTGAGAGGTAGTGAAAATTTCAAACCAAATCCTGATGGAAGTGAAAAAGGATTTTTCCAACGTGTAAAAGATATGTTTCATTAATTAATCTGAAACAAAAAGACATAAAAAAACGCACTGAATTTATTTTCAGTGCGTTTTTTTATGTCTTTTCAGCGTATTAGAACGCGAAAGATAAACCGATACTAGCTTGTACTAAAGAAAATTGTTTTCTTTGTCTGACCAAATTTTGATATTCACTTTGAGTCATAGATAAACTTTGAGAATTATTCCCTTGAGTATCATCCAATTGTCTACTCATAAAATTTAACGTATATCTTAATCCATAATTTAAAAATAGTCTTTTGGAAATAGGTGTCCTCATGTTCAATGCATACATGACGACCAAACCTTTAGCTACGCCTTTATATCTAAATGAATCAGGCATTACGATTGCATTACTGAAAGAAGAAATGTTATTTCCATAATCATTTAACACATAATGATACTCCCGGTCTACAACTTTCACCAACCTAACACCTAGTCCAACTTGATGAGAAATCCCCATAGGTAAGAGTCCACCTCGATTAGAGAACTCTAATTTCGGCATTATATTTAAAGCCTTTACATCCCAATTTTCAAAATTCGCTTTGAAATTGTTATCATAATTATAGATCTCATATGGTTGAATTGTATAATAATCATACCCACATTCAACGCCGAATGCTAGGTTGCGTTTCAAAACTCTAGAATAATTTACCCTAAACCCCCAATCAAAGTTATCTTTAGTTTTAACAAGTTTAGTGTTTTCATATCTATAAAAATCTTTTTCAAAATTATTAAAAAAATTAAATTGTCCGTTTGCAGTAAAATCAACTATATTTTTACTACCAAAATACCCCGGGTTTTGTGCTTGAATTTGATTAACAAAAACAAGAAATAAAAGCACTGTTATTATTTTTCTCATGATTTAAAGTGGTTTTGATTTTACTTGTGTTAATACGTCATACAAATGTGCACCTATCGACAAATTACTCAACGGCTCTTTATAATGATAAAATTGTCCCCCAGCTATTCCCCCTTCATCAATATCCATAATAATAACATTTAAATCAGTTTCATTTCCCATTAGAATTTCCAAGGGAAAAACAACAAATGCAGCAGGGAAAAATAAAATTGAAGAAAACAACACTGCTGAAAATTTAGGTTGATATGAATGCTCTAAAATGGAAAACATCACTTTAGAAGTCCCATAATTTGTTTGAATATCACTTAACAAGCTGTAGTCAACTGGAAAAACATCAATTTGTTCTTCATTTGTTATTTGTTGCAAATAAGACAACAAAACCGCTCTTTCATTAAATCCAGGTGTACCTAATTTTTTCAAATTTGAACTACTGATTGTAGTAACATTCATGTCTAAATCTGTTGCCGTTTTTTCAATAATATTTACAAAATCTTCTCCTAATTTTTCAGATTTAATTTTGTCAATTCGTCCATGTTTGTATCTGTAAACAATTGGCTCGACAAAAATTAAATCATTTGCATCTACTCGAATTTGATTTTCTTCCTCCTTCTGGTTCATTTTTTTCTTTTCAGCTCGGCTCATCAAATCTTCTTTGGCTTCTTGCTCTCTCAAAGCGTCGTTTTCCTTTTGGAATCTAACATAGGTAGCAATAAACTCTTCAGATTTGATAATGTCAGAAATTCCGTATAAATAGAATTTATCATTGTCAAAGTTTTCTGGGTCGTCGGTATTCTTTTTCTTTTTGATTTTTTCGTACTTACTCAAATTTTCAGTCGTCTTTTCAACTTTACTTATCGTATCAGCTTTAATTTTTTCATATTCCAATTTTGCCTCAGCAAACTTAAAACTTGAAAAAGCTTTTAAATCAAATTTCTCTGTGATGGTTGTGGTCTTCACCATACGCTCCCAAATCAACTGAATTTCTTTGTCTGTTGGCTGCTTTTTTCTAATGTCTTCAACTTGTCTTAAAGCCAAAGTTATCAAAGCAATTTTATCCAATTTTCTTAAGAAAAAATGTAATTCAGCAACTTCACCTTCGTAATCTGAAACTTTTTGCAAACTTGAAGTTAACTTGTTCGCTTCTTTCATTTGAGCCATTCCCAGCCAAGCTTTCGCTTTCATACGATGTAAATAAATAGAATTTGGATATTCTTTTTCTAACAAAAAAATTGAATAAACCGCATCAGCATAATTAGCATCTATTACATCGTTACGAATACTCTCGAAACGGGCAATTTTTCTTATGTATTTGAATTTTTCATCTCCTAAAAATGAAGTAGTTTTTCCCCAATTGCTTAAAAGACCCATTTCTTTTTCAACAGACTCTTTTCTTTTTTTGATGTTTGGATGGGAACTTTTTGAATCATCGTCATCTTCCACGGCTTTGATTGGATATTTTTCTTTTGAAAACATTGTTTCAGGCACAAACATATAATCTGTATTGAAATATGTTTTTGGTATCTCTAACTCATCAAACGGTAAATAGGAGAACATCAAGACATCAAAAGTTGGTAAAATCTCATCTTTAGAATATCCTGCTGCTTGATACATTTTCAAACCTAATCTATCAGCATCCAACTCTTTTTCTTTGGAATATTGACTCAATCTTTCAATTGTTCTATCTCCTCTATTTGTTTTATTCTTCCAATCAAATGTTTCAACCACATGTTTTTCTGTGTAGTGCAAAATCTCATGCGCCAAAACAAAAGCCAATTGCGCTTCACTTGTTAATTGTGATATTAATCCGGTTGTCACAAATACAATCCCTTGATCAGTTGAAAATGCATTTGTTACATTCGATTTCAAAGTGTAAAATCTTAACTCTTTTTGCAAAGTAGCATCATCTTTCAATAATTTTTGTGCTATTGAATTCAAATACATTGTAATCTCATCGCCATAAATAACGACACCTGAATGCAACAGTTCATCAATTGAATAATGGATTCCCTCTAAGAAAATCTTTTCATTTTGACCTTTAAGTGTAGTTCGATCATTTTTTAGATCTACTTTGATCTTTTCGTAGGTCATTTGTGTAAAATCATTTGGAATGGTTCCAACTGAGGCTAAGGTTTTATAATCGTTAAAGTTCTGCTGTGCATTAACAGTATTGGAAACTGTAAAAAATGCTAAAAAAACATAACAAACGATTAAAAATCTGACTTTTATCAAATTCATAGTTAAGTTAATTTAAAAATTGAGGTTGAAATTAAGTTTTTTTCTTGAAATTCTAAGTTTTTCAATAAAAAAACAACTAATACCTAATTTATAAATCAGGTTTATTTGATTTCGACAGTTCTAATCAAATCAAGTGATTTGCAATGCATATTTACCCTCTGTATAAATTTATAAGTACCCGGTGCTTCATATAAATGGATAGGATTCTCATCACTCGAAATTTGTCCATCACCAAAATTCCATTCAACCCATGAGGAATTTTGAGCAGTATTGTAAACTTTCAACTCTTTCCCATTGATTACCAAATCATAACCAGATTTCAATTGTGTTGATTTTTGAACAAATCTCCACTGATTCAAATTATTCAAGACCACTTGAGCAATATTGGATTCAATAATCTGACGAACATCTGGTGAAAGAGCCACGATTGCTTTATTCTGAATAGGCGATTCACCAAAAATTGCAGCATAAAACGTACTCGAAATCAAATAGGAACCTTCAAAACTTGGATGAATATTATCTGGATGATACAAATTGATACCCGGATAATTTTTTCGAATGGTTTTCCAAACTTCACCGATTGGCGCAATTCGTGCATTCAACAAATCAGCAAAACGCATATATTGATTCGTAATTCGCGTTTGCATAGAATCATAATTGGCCACAGCGCTCCATTTTGGATTTCCATTTTTGTAGCCCCAAGTCATATACAAAACTACTTGCGTACAAGAACTATTTGCTTGAATACTGTCGACAATTTGCTTGGCGAATGGCAAACTTTTTTTGTTCACAATCGATTCAGGTTGAGCCAATTCATTGCTATGTCCTTGAATAATTACATAATCCCATTTTCTTGAATTAATTGCTTTGTAAGTTTCCTCTCTGTGCGCATGATAATCAAAATCCTTTCCACCTTCGACGACTGTATCTACAAAAACTTTTTTGCCTTGAGATTCAGCGATATCTCTGAACATAAAAGGCATATTATTCATAAAAGTGAAACTATTACCAATAAAAAGGACACTCGTTTCGTTCTGTGCCCAAGAAAAACTAATGAACAAGATAAACGAAAAACTAAACAAAAACTTCAACATAATTTACGACTGATTTTAAGGCAAAAATAGTGGTTTTTATCATAAATTCCTTAATTTCGAACTGGTAAACTTTGAGTGGCTAATTTACGTCTCTCTAACAAAATTAACAGCCAATAATATGCGTTTTCTCCTTTTCGGAATTTTCATTCTACTTCAAACAAGTATTTTTAGTCAATTCAAATTTGATTACAATGATTCGATACAAGTGAAAATCGGCAATGACACACTGCTTTTTCCATGGGCTGGGGGATTGAATTATGTACAATTTTCTGACATTGATTTCGATTTTGATGGCGACATGGATTTATTCATTTTCGACCGCAGTAAAGACAACATCAGACTTTTTGAAACTGTTTCAGTCAATGGAACGCCGCAATATAAATTTGTCCAAAATGCTTATACTTATTTTCCGTCTGACACCAAAAACAGAGCAGCTTTGTTGGACTACGACGGTGATGGAAAAAACGATTTATTCACCTATGGAATTGGCGGAGTGAAAGTATATCGCAACATTGGAAATGCCTCTGATGGTTTACAATGGTCGCTAACCTCCAATCTATTGTATTCAGATTACATTGGAAATTTTTCAAATTTATATGTGAGCTCAAGCGACATTCCTGCCTATGTTGATGTAGATTTTGATTCCGACATTGACATTTTAACTTTCAGTATTTCAGGCCAAAGAATTGAATATCATCAAAATCAAAGCATGGAATTGTATGGTCATAATGATTCATTGGTTTTTGTCTTGAAAAATGAATGTTGGGGGAAATTTTCAGAAGATCCAAACAACAATTCATTGTTATTAAACGACCCGACTTCTCCTTGCAGCGCTCCAAATGTTCCAGACCCTCAAAAAACGAGCGGAAACGAAAATCCGTTTGACAAACAATTTGAGAAAAAAGTAAAAAGACACGCAGGTTCCACAATTTTAGCCATTGACATAGATCATTCAGGAGTTTATGATTTGGTAATTGGTGATGTTTCCCATGATAATTTAATCTTAGTGGTTAACGGAGGAACAGCGCCCAACACCAATTCAGCAATGGTTTCGCAAGATGTAAATTTTCCAAGCAACACCACTCCTGCTTCATTGACGCTTTTTCCTGCAAGTTTTTATGTCGATGTTGACCATGACCAAGTCAAAGACCTGATTGTAGGCGCCAATGCCAAAGGTGCTTCTCAAAATGAAAAAGGAATTTTATATTACAAGAATCTAGGAACAAATGAATTACCTAATTTTATTTTTAAATCCAAAAGTTTCCTACAGGAAGATATGATTGAAACCGGTGTTGGTTCAATTCCTGTATTTTTTGACCAAAATGGCGACGGAAAAGAAGATTTATTGGTCGCTAATTTTTACCGATACAAAGATCCTTTGTTGAAAGAAAGTGCTTTGAGTCATTACAGAAATACAGGAACTTCCTCTGCCCCATTCTTCAATTTTGTAGAAAACAATTATCTAAATCTTACCGCACAATCTTATGGATTGCGAACTGTGCCGACATTTGGTGATATCGACCAAGATGGAGACAAGGACTTATTCTTAGGATTGGAAAATGGAACCGTTGTTTACTACCAAAACATTGCTGCTTCCGGCGCTGCAGCACAATTTGCTTCGCCAGTCCAAAATTACGCGGATAATTTGGGAAATGTGATTACGACTAGTTCTTATTGCTTTCCTCAATTGTTTGATCTAGATAACGACGGTTTGTTGGATTTGATTTTAGGCAAAAAAACAGGTGAATTGATGTATTATAAAAACATAGGAAATGCGACAAATCCTTCGTTTAGTTTAATCAATGACACTTTAGGAGGCATCGATATTTCGCCCACAACGCCAGAAGGATATGCTGCGCCACATTTTTTCAGATACAACGATACGACAAATCTTTTTTTAGGTGGCATTGACGGAAAATGTCATTATTATAATGGTATAGACAATCACCTGAATTCAGGCGAAACCTTCAATTTGGTTTCTGATGAGTTTAGAGGAATTCACGTCGAAAGTTACAGTTCTTTTTATGTCAACGACATTGATCAAGATGGTAAATTGAATCTATTTGTGGGCGGTGATTTAGGAGGATTGATGCATTTTGAGCATAATCCAAATAGTATTTCAGGGATAGAAGAATTGACTGCAGCGAATGAAATTATCTTATATCCAAATCCAGGGAAAGATGCATTTACTTTGCTTTTTCAAGATGAAAATATTTCAACGATTGATTTGATTGTTTTAGATGCAAATGGACGAAAAGTATTTGAAAGTCAAGAATTAAATGTCAATCAAGGCAAAGTAAATTTCGATTTAGAAACAGGAAATGGCGTTTATTTTGTAAAAATACAGATTAATGATTCTGAGAGAATTGAATATAGGAAATTGGTTATTCAGAAGTAGATTATTGGATGGTTGGATTATTGGATATTTCGACAGATGATCGGTCATTAAAACAATCGATAGTTACACATTCTATCAATCCAACAATCTAAATGTCTAACAATCTAACAATCCAAACTTAAAGCTTCACTATTTTCTCAAAAACCCCAGAATCTTGGTGAAAAGTCAAACTAGGCTCAATCTCATAAATCGCATACATCGTGGAACCACTGCCGGACATAGAAGCGTAGATTGCACCTTCGTCGTAAAGTTTTTGCTTCACTTCAATCAAACTAGGATGGTATTCAAATATTGAATTTTCGAAATCATTTTTGAGTAAATTTTTCCAACGTTCAACTGGATGTGAAACGATGTCAACGACTGATTGAAAATGGTCGTAGAACTGTACTTTGGAAAACGCCTCTTTGGTGCTGACATGAATGCCAACGTTTACTAATTTTAAGTAATAAGCCGATAAATCCAATTCAAAATCAGACAAAATCTCCCCTCTTCCTTGGGCAATTTGTGGATTTTCTTTAATAAACAAAGGACAATCACTACCTAATTGTGCAGCTAAATTTTGTAATATTTCCGTTGGTAAATTCAAATTGAAAAGCGAATTCAATCCTTTCAAAACGGCAGAAGCGTTAGAAGAACCTCCGCCCAAACCACCTCCCATTGGGATGATTTTGTGCAAATGAATCGTCACATTCTGAATCTCATATTGCGAACGAATCAACTCAAAAGCTTTGATGCACAGATTATTATTCTCATCCCCAGGAATTTCCAAACCTGTCGATTGAAAAACAAAAGCCTCAGAGGGAACGATTTCCAGCACATCCGTAAATGGCAATTGATACATCAAAGTATCCAAATTGTGGAAACCATCTGCCCTTTTGTTGAGAATGTGTAATCCTAAATTTATCTTACAAGGAGGAAATAAAATCATGGTTTAAAGATAAGGAGAATTATCATTTCGTTTTGATTTTAAGTAAATTGAAAAGAAAATTTAAGCTCTAAATCTCATCTTAAAAATAGTCGAAATCGATTTACAAACAATTGATATTGAACACTTCCCCCTTCGGAGGGGGACCAAGGGGGAGGAAAAATAATTTTATCTAACACAATGATTCACAAACATTTGAATAATTCCTTTCATGAATAGCGAATTTGAATGAATTTATCTCCATTTTTTGCATTTCAAATGAAGTATTTTCGTAACTTTCGCCACCCAAATAGAATTTATATGTCAACTTATTTAGATTTTGAAGAACCGTTGAAGGCATTGGAAGAGCAAATCGCTCAAACCAAAGAAATTGGAGATTCAACAGATGTCGATATGGCAGATAAAGTTCATGCTTTAGAACAAAAATTAGCAGAAAAAACCAAAGAAATTTTTGCAGGATTGACTCCTTGGCAACGTGTACAAATGTCTCGTCACCCAGATCGTCCTTATTCTTTGGCATATATCAATGCAATTTCAAACAATACTTTTCAAGAACTTCACGGCGATAGAAATGTAAAAGACGACAAAGCCATGATTGGTGGTTTTGGTTTGTTGGATGGAGAAACTGTCATGTTTATCGGACAACAAAAAGGTATCAATACCAAAATGCGTCAATACAGAAATTTCGGTATGCCGAATCCTGAAGGATACAGAAAAGCGTTGAGATTGATGAAATTGGCTGAGAAATTCGGTAAACCAATCGTTACTTTCATCGACACTCCGGGAGCATTTCCAGGCTTGGAAGCTGAAGAACGTGGACAAGGCGAAGCAATTGCGCGCAATATCTACGAAATGATGCGTTTGAAAGTGCCTGTAATTTGTATTATTATCGGTGAAGGTGCATCTGGTGGTGCATTGGGAATTGGTGTTGGTGACAAAGTTGTCATGTTAGAAAACACTTGGTATTCCGTAATTTCTCCTGAATCTTGCTCCTCCATCCTTTGGAGAAGCTGGGAATTCAAAGAAACAGCTGCTGAAGCATTGAAATTGACTTCTACAGACATGAAAAACAACAAATTAGTTGACGAAGTAATCATCGAACCATTGAACGGTGCGCACAGAAGTCAGGAAGAAATGTTTGGAATTGTCAAAGAAAACATCAAAAATTACTTAAAAGAACTGAAAGCAATCGCTCCAGAAAAACGCATCAACGATCGAATAGATAAGTTTTGCGCGATGGGGGTTTGGGAGTAGTTATTTTGGATTATTGGATTGTTGGATTGTTGGATTATTGGACTACTATTAGATAGGAAGACTTTCTAATAATCTAAATATCTAATAATCTAACAATAATTTTTTTTTACCTCCTATTTCAAACTGTACCTCGATTTAAATTCTGAAGGCGTTTCGCCTGTGATTTTTTTGAAAGTTCTTGAAAAATAGGCCTGTTCTTCAAATCCCAGCTCTTCGGCGATTTCGTTGATGTTTTTATTTGAATTGGACAACAATCGTTTGGCTTCGAGGAGCACGCGCTCCATAATCATGGTGGAAGTTGTTTTCCCGACCGAATGCTGCACGATTCTATTCAGATGTTTGGCAGTCATATTCATCCAGCTTGCATATTGTGCGGGAGATTTATCGCCTTTGAAATTCAAATCGATCAACGATTCCAACTGTTTTAATTTCTCAAAATACAGATTCGTTTTGTAAACCACGCCTGTGTTTTGCTCCAAGTAAATCCTTGACAGGTCGATGTAAAGTAAATCGATTAAGCTGATGATTTTCCGTGATTTATATAGTTTTTCAGATTCATATTCCAACAAAATTTCTTGAAAGCGCATTGAAATATTGTGCGTCAACGCTTCTGTCAACAAAAGGTAAGGTGAATTTTGGGTTGAGTAAAAGAATGGATAAATTGAAAGTGTATTTTGTGCAAAATTGAAATTGTAAAAACTTTCCGTGTGAAAGAAAATAAACCCTTCAATGTCGCTAGACAACTCCCAATAATGCGTTTGACCCGGGTTGAGCAAAAAAACGCTTCCACACTGAACGTCAAATCTCTCAAAATCAATTTCATGAAAGCCAGTTCCTTGTGTAAAAAGTACAACCAAATAAAAATTATGCTTGTGCGGAACTGAAATCGAAGTATGATGATTCACAAGGTGTTCCGAAAAAATACTGGTATAAAAATCATATTGATTTTCAAATTTATCAAATTGTTTGATATCCAAAATGGCTGTATTTTTCATGAAGTAAAACTAATCAAAATGTCCTTTTAATCCTAATATTGGCGTTTTTTCTTCACACCGTAAACATGCTCAATATCTTAACTTTGTGACATAAAATAATCGCAGTTATGACCAATTTTCAAGGAATCGTTCATGGAAAATGTCCCAAATGTAAAATCGGGAAAATATTTGAAAGCAAGGGAAATCTATTTCTATTGAAAGAGCCCAAAATGCATTCGCATTGCACCAATTGCGGTTACAGATTTGAAAAAGAACCTGGATATTTTATCGGTTCATTGTACGTGAGTTACGGGTTGGCCGTTGCAGAATTACTTACCTTGTTTATCATCATCAACCCCATTATTAATTCTGTTTACTGGATCTTGAGTATTATGATCACCGTTTTGATTTTGCTCAGTTTTTTCAATTTTCGAAATGCAAGGACGATTTGGATTTATATTTTCCAGACTTGAGAAAGGATTTGTTAGTTAGTTGGAATTTAGTGGGATGAAATTGAATGAATTGGAGTCTGAAACTTGTGGGTTTTGGACTTTTTTTTGTTGTTGGAAATTCAACTATTTTAATTCTAAATGTTTAACGAAATGTCAAAAAATTCTCTTATTTTTCCACTATGAAAACAATACATGTTGCAGCAGCTGTAATAATTCAAGATGAAAAAATCCTTTGTGTTCAGAGGAATGAAAATAAATTCGACTACATCTCAAAAAAATGGGAATTTCCTGGCGGAAAAGTAGAAGAAAATGAAAAAATTGAAGAGACAATAATTCGCGAAATCAAAGAAGAGTTAAACCTTGAAATCAAAATCAAAAACTTTCTTATTCAAGTTGACCACAGTTATCCTGATTTTAGAATTATCATGGACACTTTTGAATGTGAAATCATTGGTGGAAACCTTCATTTAAATGAACACATAAATTCATTTTGGCTGGAACGTAATGAATTAAATCAACTTGATTGGGCTGAAGCTGACCTTCCAATTGTGAGTAAATTACTAAAATTAAAATTATGAATCAAGGATTGTATGAGGAATTAGTAACTAAACTTGTTGCCAGTAAATTAAGTGAATTAGACAAAAATACTTTTCAAATAAAAACAACTGCCATTGATAAAGCAGAAGCAGCGGAATTATTATCTGCACATATTGGAAAAACAATTCGACATGCTTTTAACTTGATAAAAAGCGATAATATTTTGGAAAACCAAATTGAAATTGCCAACAAAATAATACTATTTTTAAAAGACGAATTAAAAAAGGAGGAATTTAAGGATGATTTAATTGAAACAGAAGGTAAAATATTGAAGGCTGTTTTTACCAAAGTTGATACTTATTTCACTGATTTAGATTTACATCTTAAAGAAATTACACCTTATACAAGACTAATTCATAGTGAACTTTTTACTGGAGGGAATTCAGGAACAACACTTGAAAGTGAGTTGAGAAAAGAAATTTTATCATCTGATAAAATAGATTTATTAGTTTCATTTATTAAATGGAAAGGAATCAGAATATTAGAAAAAGAATTAAGAGAGTTTACAAGTAGAGGAGGAAAACTAAGAGTAATTACAACAACTTATGTTGGGGCAACCGATGCAAAAGCAGTTGAACTTTTATCCTCTTTGGAAAATACAGAAGTGAAAATCTCTTATAACACTGGAAACGAAAGACTTCATGCAAAAGCATATTTATTTGAGAGAAATACAGGTTTTCATACTGGCTATATTGGTTCTTCTAATTTTTCTCGTTCTGCACTAACGGATGGTTTGGAGTGGAATTTAAAAATAACCACGAAGGAAGTTAGTCATATAATTGATAAATTCAGAAAAACATTTGAAGCATATTGGCAGAATTCTGAATTCGAAACATTTGATAAAAATACGGATTCTGAAAAATTAGTTAAAGCATTAAAAGATGGTAAGTTTTCTAAAGAATATACACCAAATATTTATATGTTTGATATTACGCCATTTCCATATCAAAAAGCAATATTAGAAAAGTTAGAAGTTGAAAGATCAATTCACAAAAGATTTAAAAACTTATTAGTTGCTGCAACCGGAACTGGAAAAACGGTAATCTCTGCTTTTGATTACAAAAATTTCAAATTAAATAACAAATCATCTAAACTTCTTTTTGTAGCACATCGAAAAGAAATTTTACAACAAGCAAAAGCAACTTTTCAAGGCGTTTTAAAAGACAATAACTTTGGTGATTTATGGGTTGATGGATTGGAACCAACGAGCAACGAATATGTTTTTGCTTCTGTCCAAACATTAAATAACAGATTAAAAAACAGTAATCTTTCACCAGAATATTATGATTTTATAATAGTTGATGAAGTTCATCATATTTCAGCATCTACTTATAGACCAATTTTAAATTATTTTAAACCCAAAGTATTATTAGGACTTACAGCTACTCCTGAGAGAATGGATGGAGAAAATATATTAGATGATTTTTGCGATCGAATTGCAGCAGAAATAAGACTACCGGAAGCATTAAATCAAAAATTATTATCACCATTTCAATATTTTGGGATAACTGACAGTGTCGATTTGACGACTGTAAAATGGGAAAAAGGGAAATATGTTGCAAGTGAACTAACAAGTTTGTATACCAAAAACAATGTTCGAGTTGGAGAAATTATCAAAGGACTAGAAAAATATTTACATGATATTACCGATGTTCGTGCAATAGGATTTTGTGTTACAGTTGAACATGCTATTTTCATGACAGAAAAATTTAATTTAGCAGGATTAAAGGCTTCTTTTTTAACATCTAAAAATTCCAATGATAGGGAAAAAATCAGAAATCAATTCAAAAGAAAAGAGTTCAATTATCTATTTGTGGTAGACATTTTTAATGAAGGTGTTGATATTCCTGAAATAGATACTGTTTTATTTCTTCGTCCAACTGAAAGTTTAACTGTTTTTCTTCAACAGTTAGGTCGCGGATTGCGTTTAGCTGAGGGTAAAGATTGTTTGACTGTTTTAGATTTTGTCGGTAATTCAAGACCTGAGTATGATTTTGAAAATAAATTTAGAGCATTAATTGGAAAAACAACAACTTCAGTTCTTAAAGAAATTGAAGATGATTTCCCACATTTACCGCTAGGTTGTTCAATAGTTTTGGATAAAAAAGCAAAAGAAACAATTTTAGAAAACATAAAAAGAGCAACGACTTTAAATGTAAATCAATTGATTACCAAGATTACAAATTATCAACATCAGACTTCATTACCTTTAACAATTCTAAATTTTATAAAGTTAAATAACATAAAATTAGAGTCAATTTATAAGAAAGATAGTTGGTCAAGACTTTGTGAAAGAGCAGGTGTTATTCATGATTTTGATAATATCAACGAAAAGCAAATTTTTTCTGCGATTAGTAACAAATGGCTTTCATCAAGTTCTACAAGCTATTTTAATTTTATTTTGAAACTCGCTAAAAATAAGTTTAAAATCAATATAAAAGATTTTAATGAAAACGAAAAGATTATGTTATTGATGTTACATTATGATGTGTGGCAAAATGCAGGAGGCTATAGTTCATTAGAAGAAAGTATTAATCAAATCGGAAAAAATACAGTCTTAGTAAAAGAAATCATAGAAGTTTTGGAAATTTTAATTGATAGAATTGACTTTAAGGAAATTGATATAGACCTACCATATCTTCAACCATTAAAACTCCATGCTCGATATACGAGAGATCAAATTTTAACAGCTTTTAGACTAAGTACATTTGACAAAAAGTCTTCAAGTAGAGAAGGTGTGGCAGAGAATGCTAATTTAAATACAGAACTTTTATTTATTAATCTTATCAAATCTGAAGAAAATTTTTCTCCTACAACTATGTATGATGATTACGCAATAAGTGAAAATTTATTTCATTGGCAGAGTCAGAATTCATCAAGACCAGATTCTGGTAAAGGCTTATCGTACATTAGACACCTAGAAATTGATAAAAAGATTTTGCTTTTTGTAAGAGAAAAAGCGAACGATGAAAATGGTAATACAATGGGATTTGTTTTCATTGGAGAAGGTAAATTTAAAGAAACAGAAGGTTCAAAACCAATGAATATAAAATGGGAATTAAATGAGCCAATACCAAATTATCTTTGGAAAGAATCAGCTAAAATGTCTGTTGGTTAAAATTTAAATTCTGTTATATAAATATTTATTCGAGAAAGCAATAATCCTCGTATAATAATGCTATATAGCTTTTCAAAAAAAGGTTTTACCAAGACATTTTTTTGAATAACCAACTAGTTTAAATGGAAATCAATCCAAAAACACTCTTGATCTATAATAGATTTTTTCTTGTCCAAACAATTAAACAAGAAATATTTAGAAAAGATATTTTTTTTAAAATTAATGCTTAAAATTGCTCATCACATCAACTCATCAATAATCCTATCCATAGAAAATCCTTCAGCTTCTGCGCGGTAATTTCTTACAATTCTATGTCTCAAAATCGGTTTGGCTACTGCTTTCACGTCTTCGATGTCTGGCGAGAATTTGCCGTTCAAAAGTGCGTGACATTTGGCGCCGATGATTAGGTATTGAGAGGCACGTGGTCCTGCGCCCCAGCTGATGAAATCTTTGGTCATTTGTGGTGCGAATTCGCTGTCGAAACGGGTTTTTCCGACCAATTTCACGGCGTATTCTAAAACATTGTCTGGAACTGGAACGCGGCGCACCAATTCTTGGTATTCCATGATTTGTTCACCAGTCAAGATTTGTTTCAATTCTACTTTGGAATCGTTGGTTGTTGCTTTCACAATCGCCAATTCTTCCACGTAAGATGGATAATCTACCCAAATGTTAAACATGAAACGGTCCAATTGCGCTTCTGGCAAAGGATAGGTTCCCTCCTGCTCTATCGGGTTTTGCGTTGCCAATACGAAAAATGGCGCTGGCAATTTGTAAGTATTTCCAGCTGCGGTTACCGAACGTTCTTGCATCGCTTCCAACAAAGCAGATTGCGTTTTAGGCGGCGTACGGTTGATCTCATCTGCCAAAACGATGTTGCTAAACAACGGTCCTTTGATGAATTTGAAATTTTTATGTTCGTCCAAAATCTCTGATCCGATAATGTCTGACGGCATCAAATCTGGCGTAAATTGAATTCTATTGAATGAAAGTCCCAACGTTTGGGCGATGGTGTTTACCAACAAGGTTTTTGCCAATCCTGGCACACCGATCAACAAAGCGTGACCGCGTGAAAAAATGGAAATTAATACTTGATCAACTACTTCGTCTTGACCTACGATTACTTGATGAATTTCATTTTTGAGCGCTTTGTAGTGCTCAACCATTTGATTAACTTTAGCTACGTCTGACATTTGAGTTTATTGAATTATAAATTGGTACTCCATTTGTGGTCGAATGCGCAATTTGAATATCCTTTGTCGATTCTGATATACGCATTGTGAATTTTAGAATCTGTCCAAGCTTTCAACACATCTTCTTTCTTTTTGTTTTCTGCTGCACTTTGAATCAAAGCGTAATCTTCCAACAAATTCGCTCTGTGAGGGTTTGTTCTTTCCATCAAACGAACGATTCTAACGCCTTGTTTGCGCTCATTGAAATCGTAATACAAGGATGCAGTCGAAATATCGCCTTTGTTCAACGCGTCAGTCAACAAATAGATTTGCTGATCCACTTGGTTCAAATCTTCCATACTCCAAGTTTGTTGACCTGTAATTGGATTGGTGATAATTCCTTTGTTTTGTTTCGTGTTTTGATCATTTGAATATTTCAAAACCGCATTGTCCCAAGTGATTTCGTTTGCTTTCAACTTAGTATAACATTCCTCGATTTTCAATCCTGCGTCGTTCAAGCTTTCTCTGCTGAATTCTGGAATAATTAAGATGTGAGAACAAATGTAATCGTCTCCTGTTCTTTGAATCAATTTCACGATGTGGTAACCAAATTCAGTTTCGAAAACGTGACTGATTTCACCCACTTTCAAACTGAAAACAGCTGCTTCGAAAGGTGCAACCATCATTCCACGAGTAGCATTCATCACACCACCTTTAGGCGCACTTCCGGGATCTTGCGAATATTTTTTGGCTTCGTCTTCAAATTTCTTACCTCTTTTGATTCCATCCAAAATATCTTGCAAGGTTTTCTTGGCAATCGCTTTGTCATCTTTCGTAATTGATGGGAAAATAACGATTTGCTGAAAACTCAATTGTGAGTTAATCAATGGAATACTGTCCACAGGAATCGTTTTGAAAAAAGCTTCTACTTCCTTTGGAGTGATATTTACTTTTGCAGTGATTTGACGTTGCATTTCTTCTGACAACATCCGTTTTTTAATCAACGGACGAAATTCAAGTTTAATTTGTGTGATTGTTTTTCCGTAATATTCCTCCATTTTTTGGCGACTACCGATTTGTTGTTCGATCACACGCACGCGGTTCTCCATTTCTGCATCCACTTGCGCATCAGTGATTTCAATACTGTCTAATTCCGCTTGATTCAACAACAAATTTTGAAACATCAAATCTTCTAAAATTCGACAATCTGAGTTTGGAGTCAATTCCACACCGGATGAAACTGCTTGCAATTTTTGGGCTTCAATATCAGATTGTAGGATGATATTTTCGCCAATTTGAGCGGCAATTTTGTCGATGGTCATTCTTTCTTGACCAAAAAGGCCAAAAGCAAATAAAATGAAAGGAAAGATTAATATCTTCATGTAATTAATTTAACAAATTTCAACGGAACAAACTAACTAATAGTATTTTCTGCAGTAAATATAATTGCTTTGGTTTGATTAAAGTTCGATTTCAGAAATCTAAACAATTTTTAACGAACCAAAAAGGGTAAAAAGAAAATCCGCTTTCAATGAAAGCGGATTTGAATTATTTAGTTCCTAAGTTGTATAAAACCGCTTCGTTGATTTTAATAGGATGTTTCTTCGCCAAGGATTCTAGCCAATCTTTTTCTAATTGATTTTGGAAATCAGAAGTGATTGAACCTTTTGCTTCATTCAATTCTTTGACACCTGCTGGAATTAATTCATTTACTTTGATCACGTATACCTTACCTTCAAATTCATACGGCTTGTTCACACCTTTTTTCAAATCTCTTCCTTTCAAATAAGGAGTTTGAGAAATTTCAAATTTGTTTGTTCTCACACGCAAATTCAATTCAGATGTTTTGTTGATTTTGTCCAACACATGTTTTGAATTGATTGTATCGTTTTGGATCATTTTGAAAACTTGGTCAGCGATGTCTTTGTTCAAACATTCGTACACCATTGCATCCATTCTGTTGTCCCAACGGTAATTTTGTTTGTTTTTAGCGTAAAAATCTTTCAAGCCAACTGTATCTCGAGAAGCTTTGTTCCAAACTTCGTCTGTCATCACTTCGTACAACAAAATTCCGTCGTGGTATTCTTTCATCAAAGCTTTGAATTCAGGATATTTCGCTTCCAATTTTCCTTCTTCCAATTCGATGATCATTGCTTTTTCCCAATTTTTATATTGTAAAGCAACCAAATCTTTACTTGGCAATTTCTTAACTGCTCTAGAATTTTTCTCTAAATAAGTTCCAAATTGTTTTTGTGAAAATGTCTTTCCATCAATTAAAAACAAAGGTTTATCTGTTGTCAATTTTGATGCGTTCCATTTACCCATTGTGTAAGTAGAATCGATGTTATCAACGAACCAACCTAAATTCTTTTTGCTTACATTTTTGTAGTTGTATTCCTTCTTCAACTTCACAACAAATGAATTTTGCGTTTGCTTAGAACGTTCGTCTTTGTTGACTTTATTCTGCAATTCTTTTTTCATTGATTCAAAAGTTCCCAAATCATTCCATTCTAACTTTTTAATGATGTGGAAACCATAGTTTGTTTGAATTGGTTTGCTGATGTCGCCAATATTTTTCAAGTTGAAAGCTGCATCTTCAAATTCTGGAACCATTCGTGTTGTAGAACCTGAACCGAAAACTGGCAAAACGCCGCCTTTACCGTTAGAACCTGGATCGTCAGAAAAATTCCCTGCTAAATCATCAAAATTTTCACCTGCAATTGCTTTTGTGTAAATTTCATCGATTTTTTTACGAGCTGCTTCAATCGCATCCGTTGAATCAGTTTTGGCAACAGCGACCATGATGTGCGCCACTTTAATTGTTCCTCTTGCAGGACGTGTGTCAACCACTTTAATCAAGTGATAACCAAAACGTGTTCTTACTGGATTTGAAATTTTTCCAACAGGCGTATTGTAAGCCGCTTCTTCGAAAGGGAAAACCATTTGGAACGCAGTAAAATAGCCTAAATCTCCACCATTTTGTTGCGCTGACGGATCGTCTGAACCACCTTTTGATTTGGCGATTGTTGCAAAATCTTCACCATTTTCGATGCGTTTTCTCAACGCCATGATTTTATTGTATGCTCTCAAAGTGTCAGCTGGAGCAGCATTTTCATCCACTTTGATTAAGATATGAGAAGCTCTAATTTCAGTTTTAGAACGGCGATAAGCTTCTTCAACTAACTTATTGTTTGTTTCATTGTCAACCAAATATGGTGTAGCCAATGTTTTTCTATAACCTTCTAATTCTCTTTTTAATTTAGGAATTGTATCGTAACCAAGAGATTCAGCTTCAGCGACTTTTAATTTGAATTTTTTGAAAAGTTCCATGTATTCATCCATTGAAACTTTATCAAATTTTGGGTCGTTGTTGTTTTTCAAATAAATCTGAAGGAATTCTGATTTGGTAACTGGTTTACCATCAATTTCCATGACAGTTGGTTCATTTTGAGCAAATAAATTCAAAGATCCAATAAGACCGATGACAACTAACAAATTCTTCTTCATTCTTTCAATATGTTTATTAAAAATTGCATCCAAAAATACATTAATTCGTGGAATACAATGGTAATTTTTTGTTATTTTATACTATAATTCGGCGCTTCACGTGTAATTGTCACATCATGTGGGTGTGATTCGCGCATACCAGCGTTGGTAATTCGAACAAATTCTGCTCCTTTCAATTTGTCAATTGAAGGTGCACCGCAATAGCCCATTCCAGCTCTTAATCCACCAATAATTTGGTAAACCACTTCCACCAAAAATCCTTTGTACGGTACACGACCAGAAATCCCTTCAGGAACTAATTTTTTCACATCGTCTTCAGCGTCTTGGAAATAACGGTCTTTCGATCCTTTTTGCATTGCTTCCAAAGAACCCATTCCGCGGTAAGCTTTGAATTTTCTTCCTTCAAAAATCGTCGTTTCACCTGGTGATTCTTCCACTCCAGCAAACATAGATCCAACCATCACCGTATCGGCACCTGCAGCAATTGCTTTCACAATATCACCAGTATACCTGATTCCACCATCAGCAATAATTGGAACGCCCGTTCCTTCTAAAATCAAAGCGACATCGTTGATTGCAGTCAATTGTGGAACCCCAACACCAGCTATGATTCTAGTTGTACAAATCGATCCTGGACCGATTCCCACTTTCACTGCATCAGCGCCGGCATCCACCAAATATTTTGCAGCAGCGGCAGTAGCAATATTTCCTACAACCACTTCTAATTTTGGGTAAACAGCTTTCACTTCTTTCAATTTCACAACTACACCTTCCGTGTGTCCGTGTGCGGTATCGATTACGATTGCATCTACACCTGCATCCACCAATGCATGAACACGTGCCAAAGTATCAGTGGTTACACCAACCGCAGCAGCGACGCGCAATCTTCCAAAACTATCTTTGCAAGAATTTGGGTGCATTTTTACTTTGATGATGTCTCTGTAAGTGATTAAACCAATCAATTTATTATTGGCATCAACAACTGGCAATTTTTCAATTTTTTTCTCTTGTAAAATATCTTCAGCCACTGACAAATCTGTTCCATCTTGTGTTGTAATGATTTCTTTGTAAGTCATCACCTCAATGATTGGCCTTGTCAAGTTTTTTTCAAAACGTAAATCTCTGTTAGTGACGATTCCTTTCAAGATTTTATTTTCATCAACGACAGGAATTCCACCGATTTTGTTTTCTTTCATCAATTGCAGCGCATCTTTTACCAAGGCATTTTCAGATAAAGTCAATGGATCTAAAATCATTCCGCTTTCAGAACGTTTCACTTTGCGCACTTCCAACGCTTGTTCGCTGATAGTCATATTTTTATGAATCACTCCAATTCCGCCTTGCTGGGCCATTGCAATTGCCATACTAGACTCAGTAACAGTGTCCATAGCAGCAGAAACGATCGGCGTATTTACGTAAATATTGCGTGTAAATTTGCTTTTCAGCTGAACATCTTTTGGTAAAACTTGTGAAAATCCTGGTACTAAAAGTACATCGTCGAAGGTGAGTCCTTCTTTAACTTCATTGAGATTGGAAAGTGACATTTTGAACCTATTTTTTTAAATAAATTCTTGCAAATTTAATAATTTTTACCGGGAAACGATAGATTTTTAGAATTATCTTTAAACTGTGTAAGTTGTAATCGGAAAAATGATTTTGTGGGAAGATGTCGATTATCAAATCTGTTAATATAATCCAAAAAACTCCGCTTTAAGCGATGAAAAATTCTGATTTTTCGATATAAATTGTTACTTTTGAAGGTATCAACAGAAACGTAAGTTGAATTCAATTTTCGTTTCAAAAAGTTAGCACATGAAGATATTTATCGTAATCGCTCTTTGTTTACTTTGTTCTTTCGGGGTCAAAGCACAAGAAAACCAACCACATGTGGCACCAGATTCCATGTTAATACAACTTTCAGGAGTCGTTGTTTCGAGTGACAGTTTAACACAAATGCCTTTTGCTACTGTTTTCAATAGACAAAGTCGCAGGGGAACAATTGCAGATTATTATGGATTTTTCTCTTTGGTAGTTTTGCCTGGTGATACTTTGATGTTCAGCTATTATGGCTACAAAACTTCCTCTTATATCGTTCCAGATTCTTTGAAAGACAATCGCTATTCGATGATTCACATGATGTATGAAAACGCTGAAGAATTGCCGGAATACACGGTTTATCCTTGGCCATCGAGAGAAGATTTTGCGCGTGCTTTCTTGGAAATGAAACCATATGATGATGCGTTGAGAAGAGCACAAAGACAACTTTCAGGTGAAAGTTTAGCGTTTGCAGCAAGTCGTTTGTCAACTGATGCTTCGCTTTCATACAGCTGGCAGGTCAATCAGCAAAACACGAAATTGTACACCATGGGACAAAGTCCCGTAAACAATTTATTCAATCCATATTCTTGGGCATCTTTTGTGCAAGCTTGGAAAGCTGGGAAATTGGGCAGACAATAGGTCTTTTTCATGAAAACCATTTTTGTCACCGAATTTGAAACCGATTTCGGTACGCTCATTTTAGGTGATTTTGAAGGGAAATTGAGTTTGTGCGATTGGAAATTTCGCAAAATGAGAAAACAAATTGACCAACGATTAAAGTCTGGATTACAAGCTGAATTTCAAGAAAAAACGACAGATTTATTGCTGGAAACACAAAAGCAATTAAATGCTTATTTTGCTGGTCAAATCCAAGTTTTTGACATGCCACTTCAATTGGTAGGCACTGAATTTCAGCAAAAAGTTTGGAACCAATTGCTTGAAATAAAATACGGTGAAACAGATTCTTATCTTTCGCTTTCCAAGAAATTAGCCAACCAAAAAGCGATTCGTGCAGTTGCATCCGCCAATGGTGCTAACGCGATTTCAATCATTGTTCCCTGTCACAGAATTATCGGGAGTAACGGAGAATTAATCGGTTATGCAGGCGGACTTTCTGCCAAAAAGAAATTATTGGAATTGGAAAATCCAGCGTTGAAGAATCAGTTGAGTTTGTTTTAGTTATCGATTGACAACTGTCTAATTCCCTCCATAGCAACAATCGCCACAGCATTAGCCAAATTGAAACTGCGCACTTTTCCTGGAAAAGGAATCGTGACCAATTGCGATTGAAAACGGTTAAACAATTCGTCACTCAATCCAGTGGCTTCGCGACCGAAAACCAAATAATCGCCTTTTTGTAAATCGATTTTATAAAAAGATTCGTCGGTTCTAGCAGTGAAAAAGAAAACGCGACTTTTGTCTTCGACAGAATTATACCAAGCTTCAAAATGATCGTGGAAACAGATTTCAAGGTCTTTCCAATAATCCAAACCTGCGCGTTTCACTCGGGCGTCGGTGATTTCAAAACCCAGTGGTGCAATCAAATGTAATCTGCTTTTCGTGGCGACACACAAACGGCCAATATTTCCAGTATTATTTGGGATTTGTGGTTCAACCAAAACGATATTGAAATTCAATTCGTCGTATTTATCAGTTACATTTTCCATTAAAATTCGATTGCGTCTATACATTTCATTCCGTCAATCGCAGCTGAAATAATTCCGCCGGCATATCCAGCACCTTCCGCACAAGGAAACAAACCTTTCACCTGCGGATGTTGCAAAGTGATTTCATCTCGTGGGATTTGAATGGGTGAACTTGTTCTCGATTCTGGCGCGTGTAAAACCGCGTCGTTTGTCAAATATCCGTGCATTTTTTGTCCAAAATCGACAAACGCTTTGCGCAATCTTTTGGCAATAAATGGCGGTAAAACGTCATTTAAATTGACACTCACTATTCCCGGCTGATATGAAGATCTTGGGAAGGAAGTTGATTTTTTGTTGTCCACGAAATCTTTCATGCATTGCGCTGGAACTTTCTGCGTTTTTCCTGCAGCTTCCCAACAGGCTTTTTCAACAGATTTCTGAAAATCCAAGCAAACCATTGGATTGTTTTTCCAATTCGGCAATTCTTCAGGTTCCACGCTGACAACGATTCCAGAATTGGAATACGGATTATTTCTTTTTGAAGGCGACCAACCGTTTGTAACCACTTCTCCGTGTGCCGTAGAACAAGGCGCAACAATTCCGCCCGGACACATGCAAAATGAATACACGCCCTTTCCTTCCACTTGCGTTACTAAACTGTAAGAAGCAGGAGGCAAAAACGAATCGTTCACACGACCGTGGTATTGAATTTTGTCAATTAATTCTTGTGCATGTTCGATTCGAACTCCTAGTGCAAAAGCTTTTGCTTTCAATTCCAAACCTTTGTTGTGGAGCAATTCAAAAATATCTCGCGCTGAATGTCCAGTCGCTAAAATCGCATGTTTGAAATCGATTTTTTGATTCTGATTGATTTCAATTCCAACCAATTGACCATTTTCTATCAATAAATCTGTCAATTTGGAATCGAAATGTACTTCACCGCCAGCAGCAATGATTGCTTCGCGCATATTGACAATGATTTGTGGTAATTTATTGGTTCCAATGTGCGGATGTGCTTCAACCAAAATATCTTGATCTGCGCCAAAATGGACAAACCATTCCATTGCTTTCAGTACATCGCCACGTTTCTTTGAACGCGTGTATAATTTTCCGTCGGAATAGGTTCCGGCGCCACCTTCGCCAAAACAATAATTTGATTCAGGATTTACGATGGATTCTTTGTTCAATTTTGCCAAATCTCGTCTGCGCGCGCGGACATCTTTTCCACGTTCAAAAATCACAGGTTTAATTCCTTTTTCGATGGCTCGCAATGCAGCAAATAATCCCGCAGGTCCAGCACCGATGATTGCCACGGCGTTTTTCTCGTTGACCTTTTTCGCTTCAAAATAATTCCTTTGTGTTTCAACTTCTTCGTTTAGAAAAACTTCAAATGACGCGTTGATTTTGATCTGACGTTTTCGCGCATCGATGGAACGCTTTCTCCATTTGAAAGTAAAATCCGTAGCATTTAGATTGAGTTCTTCCGCAATTTTTTCGCGTAAAAAAACATCATCTTTGGCTTCTTCTAACGGAATTTGAAATTGAACAATAACACTCATTTGTGTTCTTTAAAAAGGATATTAAAAGAAAAATTATCCCTCAAAGATAAGTGAAAACCACCAAACGCGGTTATATAATCTGTCGATTGGCGCAGAAACTGGAGAATCATCTTGAATCAAAACATTTCCAAAACTTTGAGAATATTTCAATTCCAATCCCAATTTGAAATAAGGCAAGAAAAATTCAACGCCTCCACCCACTTGACCTTGGTAATCGTGTTTTTTCAATTTGATAAATGGATCGATTGTAGATTGTGTCGCTTTTTCTTGAGATTGTAAATCCAAGGAATATTGCACTCCACCCAAGGCATAAGCCACAAAGTTATTGTAACGCATGGTTCTAAATTGTAACATCAAGGGAAAATCCAAATTTACAGAATTGATTCTTTCTTCGTTGAAAATTTCCTTGGTTTTGCTTGTTTGATCAGGATTTAAATAACTGTAGGTCAAAACTCTTTCTTGAAAAGACAAAGTTGGGATAAAACGCAATCTAACCACAGGATGTCCTAATTTCAAAGTAGTTACAATTCCAACTTGTCCACCCGGCTGTTTTTTATTGTCTAACGATAAAAGCCCATATTTTTCGTAAGCTCCAACTACAGGATAAGTTGTAAAATCAGCAGTATTAGTTCCCAACGTAAAGCCAAAATGCAACCATTTTTCATCAAATTTTCTGTAGTTCAACGTTTTTTTTGGTTGTGCAAAAAAACTCATACTCACAAAAAGCATGACACTTAAAAACCAATATTTGCGTTGAAAAATCATTCGAATGAAACGGAGAAAATTTTTATTTATTGTTTTTATTTAGTTCCAAAATAGATTGTTGCAATTCCACCAGCTACCAATTTTGCGCCAACATTTTTGTAACCTAATTTCACCAAAATGTCTTCAAAATCCTTTCCTTCAGGAAAAGCAGCTACTGATTCTGGTAAATAAGTGTAAGCACTCGCGTCTTTTGAAATGGTTTTTCCAAAAAATGGAATGATATATTTTGAATGAAAAGAGTAATATTGTTTTACAGGAAATCGTTTTGGTTTTGAAAATTCAAGAATAATCAATTTTCCTCCAGGGCGAACCACACGCAACATTTCAGCAAGACCAATTTCCAAATTTTGGAAATTTCTCACACCAAAGCCAACTGTCAAGGCATCAAAATAATTGTCATCAAAAGGCAAATCTTCAGAATCACCAGAACGCATAGAAATGATGTGATCAATCTTTCTTTTGACCATTTTTTCGCGGCCTTTTTCCAGCATTCCTTCAGAAATATCGACTCCAATTACCTCTTCAGGATGTAAAGTCAAACTTTGAATTGCAAAATCTCCAGTTCCTGTTGCAATGTCCAAAATTTTGGTTGGATTGATTTCGCGCAGCATATTAACTGCTTTTTTTCTCCAAATTTTATCAATTCCCAAAGACAAAAAATGATTCAAAAAGTCATATTTTGCTGAGATATTGTCGAACATTTGTGCTACTTCTTCCTTTTTGGATTTATTTGAGTCACCATAAGGTTTTACTTCCTTTTTTTCCATAATGTCTGCAATTCGAAATCAAATTTGTTAATTGAAAAATCTCTATTTGATTGAATGATTTCGTTTTTAATTTGTTTTAATTTTCGTCAATTCAGCTTTCAATTGCGGTAATTCGATACTCACGACACCACTTTTTTCGCAAACTAAACCACCTGCTAAATTGGCGATTTCCGCGATTTCTGAAATGGGTAAACCCAAAGTCAGACACAAAGTAGCGACACTAATGACAGTATCTCCTGCCCCACTTACATCCGCAATGTTTCTCAAATGCGCAGGAATGTAAAATTTATCTGCTTCATTTTTGATAAAAACACCATGTTCTGAAAGTGTAATAAACGTGATTTCATTTTGAAGAATTTGTTCTAATTGTTGCACAGCATCTTCGAAATCACTTCTATTTTCAATTGAAAAATGAACATCCAAACCTTCTTTCAATTCTTTTAAATTGGGTTTGAATAAAGTAACACCTTTGTAGGCTAAAAAGTTCGTTTTCTTAGGGTCAACAGTTGTAACCACTTGGTTTTCTTGACACAATTGAATGATTTTTTCAATCACATTTTGCGTCAAAACACCTTTGTTATAATCTTCAAAAATCAACGCATCAATTCCTTGAGCTATTAAATGTTGAATTTTGGCTATAATTTGATTCTCTTCCGTTGAATTTATATCATCTGTTTGTTCAGCATCGATGCGTAACAACTGTTGATTGTTTCCAATGACACGTGTTTTAACTGTCGTTTGACGATTTTCGCTTTGCACAATTCCTTCGCTAGAAATTCCTTGTTCAGCGAGTAAATCCACCAATCGATTTCCGTCTTTGTCATTCCCAATCACAGAGCAAATAATCGCTTTTGCACCCAATGAAACTAAGTTTAACGCCACATTTGCAGCTCCGCCTAAACGGTCTTCTTGCTTTTCTAAACTAACGATTGGAACTGGTGCTTCAGGGCTAACACGAAAAACACCACCTCTCAAATAGGCATCGAGCATGACATCACCAACAACGGCAATTTTTTTGCCCGAAAACTGTTCAAAAAGTGCGTTTATATTCATTTATTTTAATTTTGCCAATGCATCTTTCACGCGAGACATTGCTTTTGTCAATGTTTCTTCGGAAGCCGCATATGAAATTCTGATACAATTTGGATCTCCAAAAGCGTCACCTGTAACCAAAGCAACCATTGCTTCGCTCAACAAATAAACGCATAAATCGTTTGCATTCTCAATTTTATGGTCTAAATAACTTTTACCAAAGAAAGACGAAATATCTGGAAAAACGTAAAATGCGCCATCAGGAACATTTGTTATTACTCCAGGCATATCATTTAACATTGATAAAACTAAATCTCTACGACTTTTAAAAGCTGAGATCATGCCGTTCAAAACAGCTGGATCCGCTTTCATTGCAGCGATAGAAGCTTTTTGAGTGATTGAACAAGTTCCAGAAGTAAATTGACCTTGAATTTTGTTGCAAGCATCAGCAATTTCTTTCGAAGCACCAATGTAACCTAAACGCCATCCTGTCATTGCCCAAGCTTTAGAAACACCATTGATGGTTACTACTTGGTCATAAATCTTCGGAAATTGCGCTAAACTTTCGTGTTTACCAACAAAATTAATGTGTTCATAAATCTCGTCAGCAATTACTACAATATTTGGATATTTTTCAAACACATCTGCCAAAGATTTTAGTTCTTCATAGCTGTAAACCGAACCAGTAGGATTACAAGGTGTTGAAAAAATCATCATTTTTGTTTTCGGCGTGATTGCTGCTTCTAATTGAGCTGCTGTGATTTTGAAATCAGTTTCGATGCCAGCGTGAACAATCACTGGAGTTCCTTCTACAACTTTCACGATTTCAACATAAGAAACCCAATATGGAGCTGGAATTATTACTTCATCACCAGGATTTACGCAACTCATCACCACATTGGCAATGGATTGTTTTGCACCTGTCGAAACTACGATTTGATCTTTCGAATAAGTCAAACCATTGTCTCTTTTGAATTTTTCAGAAATACTTTCACGCAAATCGTCGTAACCCGCAACTGGCGTGTACATAGTGAAATTATTGTTCATCGCTTCGAGCGCAGCATCTTTGATAAATTGAGGCGTAAAAAAATCTGGTTCGCCCAAACTAAGCGAAATGACGTCTTTTCCTGCAGCCTTCAATTCTCTTGAAATACGCGACATGGCAAGCGTTGCAGATTCTTCCATGGCTTGTAAACGATCTGATAATTGTATCATTTTTATAAGTTTCTTAAAATAATGCGCAAAGCTAAAAATAAACTCAGGAAGATTCTAAAATTCTACCAGATAATATTCACAAATGAAATGCGAATCACAAAATCGGACTAAAAACAAGTTAATTTGAACAATCAAATGGCGTTTAGAAGTTAAAAAAATGGCTTTTGTTGGTATCTTTGTTCATATATAAGCAGAAATAATATTTTTGAATCGAAAAAAAATATATTTTTGCAACGCTAAAATCGCGACAATGTTAGAAAATTTATCAGGAAAAGATTTTAAATCTCAATTTAAACAAAATAAATCACTTCGTACGATTACGATGGCAGTAGGTGCTATAGTAGTTGTAATACTTGGTTATTTCACATACAGAACTTTCATTTGGGGTCCATCAAATGAGAAATCAAAAGATGCTTATTGGGCTGGATTGAATTACGCTTCAGTAGATTCAACTGACCAAGCAATTGATGCGCTTTCGAAAGTTGTGAAAGATTACGATGGAAAACAAGGGGGTGAAAATGCTCAATTTGTTTTGGCAAGACAATACATGGCAAAACGTGAGTTTAAGAAAGCACTAGAGAACTTAGAAGGTGTTGATGTTAGCGATACTTATGTTGCTGTTTTCACATTGGGTCTTCAAGGAGATTGCTACTCTGAAATGAAAAAATACAGTGAGGCGAAAGATATGTATATCAAAGCTGCTGAGAAAAACGAAAACGACAAAACTACACCGGAATATTTGTTCAAAGCAGCATTGTGTGCTGAGAAATTGAATGACAATGCAGGTGCAGAAGAATTGTATATTCGTATCAAAGACAACTATGTGATGTTTTCAAACATGAAATACATCGACAAATATATTGCGAGAGCTAAAAACAAACCAAAAAAATAAATTGTGGCTACAGCACTTAGAAATTTATCAGAATATTCTAAGGAACTTGTTCCAAACGGTGCCGATTTTAAAGTCGGCATTGTTGTTTCTGAATGGAACGATTCCATCACTTTGAACTTACTGAAAGGTGCCAAAGATGCATTGTTAGAAAACGGTGTACCTGAGGCGAATATTTTGATTCGATTTGTTCCAGGAACTTTCGAATTACCCCTTGGCGCGCAACTGATGCTCGACAATACAGACGTTGACGGTGTGATTGCAATTGGCGTCGTTATTCAAGGCGAAACGAAGCATTTTGATTTCGTTTGTCAAGGAGCAACGCAAGGAATTATGCAAGTGGGTTTGGAATACAATTCACCAGTGGCGTTTTGTGTTTTGACTGATGAAAACATACAACAATCCATCGACAGATCTGGCGGAAAACATGGTAACAAAGGAACCGAATGTGCCATTGCTTGCATGAAGATGATAGATTTGAAAAAATCATTGGAAGGTTAAAAAAATAATTAGAACGCTTTAACTAAGGAGAATTTCGATTAAGATTCTCCTTTTTTTATGTCAATTAATTTTGAAATTGATTTTTTTCTACATCCTTTTTTCTTAAATTTAGGACAGGATTTGTGGAAGCCTGCTATTTCGTCCTAAATGGGACGAAAACAAATGTAATCGCTAGTTTTACCCATATTTCATCCCAAAAGGGATGGAAACAGTTAACAAATTGTGCCCTTAGGCACTAAATATGGGTAAAAACATAGTCCCTTTAAAGCTATCGTCCTGTAGGGACGAAATCTCAATTTACCAAAACCAAAATAAACTTGAAATTTTCATTCTCATCTTCGATTTGAACATTTACAACCTAAAATGATGAATCTCATCCATCAAAAACCAATCTTTATCGCATATTTAATTACATTTGACGCTCAAAAAACAAAAGGAATGACATTAATTAAATCTATTTCAGGATTTCGTGGAACTATTGGTGGAAAAGTGGACCAAGGTTTAACTCCAATTGACGCTGTAAAATTTGCTGCGGCTTATGGTACATGGTTGAAAAATAGAAATCCAGAACAAAAAATCAAAGTGGTGATTGGACGAGATGCTCGATTGTCGGGTCAGATGATTTCTGATTTGGTGGTTTCAACTTTGGTAGGTTTGGGAATTGATGTTGTAAATTTAGGTTTATCCACTACTCCAACCGTGGAAATTGCAGTTCCGATGGAAAACGCACAAGGTGGTATCATCTTGACAGCCAGTCACAATCCGAAACAATGGAATGCTTTGAAATTGTTGAACGAACGTGGAGAATTTATCTCTGCCAAAGAAGGTGAAGCTTTATTGGAAATTGCCAATCAAGAAGCATTCGATTTCGCAGAAGTAGATGATTTAGGAACTGTTACAGAAGATGATACTTATCTAGATAAACACATTCAAGCGGTTTTAAACTTACCGTTAGTAGACGTTTCAGTGATTGCGCAAGCAAATTTCAAAATCGTCGTAGACGCTGTGAACTCTACGGGAGGAATTTTTGTTCCTGCATTGTTGCGCGATTTGGGTGTGAAAGAAGTGATTGAATTGTATTGCGACCCAACAGGTCATTTCCCTCACAATCCAGAACCACTTCCTGAGCATTTGACTGATTTATCTGACAAAATCAAAGAAACTGGTGCAGATTTAGGAATTACTGTTGATCCAGATGTAGACAGATTGGCAATGGTTTGCGAAGATGGAAGCATGTTCGGTGAAGAATATACTTTGGTAGCATGTGCTGATTTTGTACTTCAAAACACGCCTGGAGCAACGGTTTCAAATCTTTCTTCAACACGTGCATTGAGAGATGTAACAGAAAGAATCGGAGAAAAATATTTCGCTGCAGCTGTGGGTGAAGTGAATGTTGTTGAAAAAATGAAAGCTGAAAATGCCATTATCGGTGGTGAAGGAAATGGTGGAATTATCTATCCAGAATCACACTACGGAAGAGATGCTTTGGTAGGAATCGCTTTGTTTTTGACGCATTTAGCGAAATCAAAAATGAAAATTTCTGAATTGAGAGATTCGTACCCAAAATATACCATTTCAAAGAACAAAATCGAGTTGACGCCTGAGATTGACGTAGATGCTGTTTTAGAAAAAATGGCGGCAAAATATGCGCATGAAGAGGTTGATACAACAGATGGTGTAAAGATTTACATCGCGCAAGAATGGGTACATTTACGTAAAAGTAATACTGAGCCAATTATTCGAATTTATTCTGAAAGTAGCTCTGAAGCAGCTGCAAATGCTTTGGCGGAAAGAATTATTGAAGAAATTAAAGCGGTGATTTAATTCATCATTTTTCAAATTAACAAAAACGAAGACCATGTTAAAAGAATTCAAAACATTCATCATGCGAGGCAATATCATTGACCTTGCGGTGGCAGTTGTCATTGGTGCAGCCTTTACGGCGATTGTAAATTCGTTTGTAAATGATATCATTACACCATTGTTGTTGAATCCTGTGATGAATTTATTGAATGTCAAGGATTTGGAAAATGTGATGTGGCACAACGTGAAATATGGTAAATTCATTGCGGCGATTATCAATTTTTTAATCATCGGTTTTGTGTTGTTTATGATTGTGAAAACAATGAATCGCATCCAGAAAAAAGCGGATGACAAGACAAAAACGGAGCCTGTTGCACCTGTTCCAACTGCGGAAGAAAAATTACTTACCGAAATCCGAGATTTGTTAAAAAAGCAATGATTTACATTTAGAGCTGATGCTTTGCTTCTAATTTACAAAACGTTATCACCTGACAAAAGTCATTTTCTAAGGGCTTAATTTTCTTTACATTGTGCAAACTAATGAAAAAACTATGCACGAAAAAAACGAAGAATTATTCGAGATGGTCGAATATGCCAAAGATTTACTAACCCGAAATTATACTTTTGAAGAAATAGAAAAAGAATTGCTTCAAAAAACAAATGACGAACATTTTACCGCCAAAATCATTCGAAAAACTAAAAAAGCGCTCAATGAAAAAAAGCGGAATGCGGGTGTTTTGAAACTGCTAATCGGCGGGTTTATCTTGATTACCGGATTTATTATCACTGTATTTTGCTTTCATTCAAACGTTTCTTTTCATACCGTTATGTATAGTTTTACCACTTTGGGCTGTTTGCTATTATTTTGGGGATTGTTTGAAATCATCGGATAATAAAAACGTGATTTTTGAGTTTAATTGATTCTTATTCAAATCAAAAAAATGAAAAAAATTACTTTTCTAGCTCTATTTCTATTTCAATCTATTACTTCGTTTTCGCAAAGCAGTAAATTCGGCGACGTATTTTCAGATCCAATCATGATTGATTCCAATTCAACTATTCTGATTCCTACGCGGTATAATTCTGATTTTTTGGCGAGCAGCAAAATGACATTTTGGGGAGATTTTTACGCAAATATTTTGTTTTATGATTTCACCACAGATACTTACACCAAATTATTTGAAAAAGACACTTATATTTTTGGTTTTCAGTCTTACAATTACCGAACTTATCAGCCCAACGAAATTAAAAATGTGGCTTCAGAACTCATCTTGTATCGCGTTAAAAGCATGGATTACAACGGTAATGGGGAAATAGACTACAATGATCCAGCGATTGTTTATGTGTCTGATTTAAAAGGCAAAAACCTAAAAGCACTAACTACTTCATTTGAAAATGCAGTGGAAATTAATTTATATAAAGAACAGAATTTTGCGTTGATTAAAATGCAGCGAGACTTGGATGGCGACAAGGAATTTAAGTCGGAGGATAAATCGTATTACTACGTGAAATTGGATTTAGCGACCTTGACTTTTGGGAATAAGATTGAGGTGAAATGATGTTTTTCTTTTTGCCACGGATGGCACGGAAATCACGGATTTTTTGGCCGCAGATGGCACTGAATTCACAGATTATTTTTTTGGAAATCACACAAGTTTTCATCCCTTTTTGGGGATGAAATATGGGTAAAAAAGAGACTAAACTTGTAAACTCGTCTCGTTAGGGACGACATAAGACTTTTGATACTGAGGAAAAGAATTTCGTCCCTACGGAACGAAGGTTTGTTTGGTATCGATCTTTTTTACCCATATTTTGTGCCTGCTGGCACAATGGTTTCATTCTAAAAACAAAATAGAAACTCTGTACTAACAAAAAAGTCGAACGATTGGATTTCATTTTTTGGTAGGAAAAGGAATCCTTATTTTTTGCCTCGGATGACACAAAAATCGCGGATTATGGTTTTTGGAAATCAGCCAAGCTTTCATCCCTTTTGGGGATGAAATATGGGTAAAAAAGAACATCACCACCCTTCACTCGTCGCGATAGGGACGAAATTTGGCTTTTACTTCAATTTGATTTAAAACTGTTACTTTTAGAAAAACTTGCATCTTGCTTTAAAATTTCAATTATGCTCAAGATTTTCTTACTTCTTTTCGCTTTGTGTTCTCTATTTTCGTTAAATGCGCAATTGGTGAAAACAAACTTCTTCAAATACACCTCTGATTTTTATAAAAATGGCAACATTGTAAATTCATATTTCAGTGATAAAGATTCTTGTGAAACCGGAATTTCTAGAAAATACTATAAAAATGGAAATCTGAAAACAAAAGGAGAAATCGCTATTTGTTCGTTTGTTGACAAAGAATATGAGGTAACTTATGACAGCATATATTATGATTCAATTATTTTCAAAACAAATTTTTGTGGACAAATTGGTCTATGGTTTGACTATGATTCGTTGGGAAATGAAATTTGTAAATCGAGGTTTAATGAAAATGATCTAATATATCAAAAGGGAAAATACACTGATACAACTATTTATGTTGACAGAGAAAAGCTCTTCTTTCGCGTTTTAGACACTGTATTTCCAAACAGCTATGTATTTTATTGCTCAAGAAAAAATAATGAACTAAAAATTGCATTTAATCTTATAGGACATTATGCTTATTGGCAAATCTATGATCATCCTATTGACTTGACTTTAGACAGTTTATGTATGTCTACACATTTTGAAAAGTGGGAAACTCCCTTGTTAAAGTTTCGAAGCAGCGATACTGATGGCAATCCTAATTACTATGATTTTAGCAAACTTCCCAAAGGAAAATATTACATTTACTATTGTGGGTCAAAAAACTACAGATACGAAGTAGTAATTGAAACACGTGACTGGGACAAAAAGTAAACTTTAAAATCGATAAGTTCTAAGAATTATTCTTCCAGTAAAAATCCAAAGTGGATGGCTGATTCCAACACTTCCAAATTGATATCTCTCAACTTTTTGAATTTGATGCAATAGCCCGTAACACTAGCTTTTCCTAGGTTTTCTTTGTAGGTATTCGGCAGGTAATTTTTATCCTCAATTCCTAGAATATAGACTGAAATCCCCGTCGTGTTGGCGCTGAGTCCGATGCGGTAAAATTCTTTGGTCTTTCCGTCAGCATAGTGAATTGTTTGGGTTCCATAACCGATATTTGGATTGGAAACCACTTTATTTTCGCTGTTTTTTCCATCTAAAAACCACAACTTACAAGTCGGATTGAGTTCTAAAATTCGCTTGTGTAAGATTTTCAAGTCATTGCGTTTTTCCTCTGGTTGCGTGGAAATGTACTCGTTGATTTGGGTTTGAATGTCCATTTTCTGAATATTGAAACGAATAAATTTTGAATTAAAACTCACTCATCAGAACCTCATCTATTGTTGGTAAGAATTTTATATCTACTTCAAACTTCGTTCTTTTACTGATTTTCTTAAGTTCCAATTCACCATTTTCGTTGAATTTCCCTCTGAAACTAAGCACATCTTTCTCAGCCCAAGTATCGGATGAATCCATAATTTGATTCTCGACTTTGCAAGAAATGACGTCGCCATAATCCTCAAAGGAACCACAAAATGTAAATTCTGGCTCGCCTTTCACGTCATGACCGACCATCGCAAATGATTTCAACTCTCTCGATAAATATGCTTTATCGGAACCAGTGACTTTCTTGTAAATGACATACCCATTTTCGTAAAATCGCAATAAATGATAGGTTGTGTATTCCGCAACTTCTTTTTGGTAAAATAATCCGTTCATTAGTTGTTTTATTAGTTTAACTTGGGACTAAATATAGCGACTCTTTAGTATGCTGCAATACTAGCGCACTATGAAAATGGTTTGGCTTTTATTTTATCCTATTTTTCAGATATCGCAATGTACTTTTTTAATTCAGTTTGTTTTTCTGCTTGTTTTATTAAAAAGTCTGCGACGTCTGATCTGTTAATTCCTCCTATTTTGATTCCCTTAAATAGAGTATTTTCAATACGGTATTTTTCTGTCAATCCTTTTTCTAAAAGTCTTCCCGGTCTAACAACCGTCCAATTCATGTCCGAATTAGTGATTATTTCCTCCATTTTGGTTTTGTCGGCATAAACTTCTTTTAAAAAGTATTTTAAAAATATCTTAACAATCCAAGAAACATAATTTTTACTTTCTCCTGCTCCAAATCCAGTAACAAAAATTAATGGAATAATTATTTTATTCTCTTTATGTATTTCCAAAATTAATGCTGCAAAATCTGAAAAAAGGGTCGTCGCTTTCATATTCTTGCCAGTCCCCAATGTGATAATTAGCGCATCTGCGTTTTGAATTGAATTTAAAAGGTCCGCTTTATTAGTTGCATCACCAAGTATGACTTTCAAAGATTTAATCTCTTCCATTTCAATTTCAGATCGAGAAAGGGTCGTTATAGAATGATTCCTATTTAATCCCCTTTTTACAGCTTCTAATCCAATTCCAGCCGAAGCTCCTATGATTGTTATATTCATTTCTATTATTTTATTTCAAGTTTATACTGAAAGATAGCGTTCCGTTAATATTGCCGGCATGAGACTAAAGTATAATTTATTTTTCAATAATCGCCTTTAATGAATTATTCAAATCTGCTAGTAATAAGTAATCTTTCTCCGATGCAGCGCCGTCCATTTTCCAGAAGGAATTTCTTCAAGGCCGATTTCCTTCTTTTCGGTCCAATTTCCCTGTTGATCCAAGATGAAAATTTCTTTATGATTGATCGCATCGATAATTGCAGACCAATAATGATTGCAAAAAACAGTGTCTTGGTGATAGGCATATTTATATTTGTACCCTTCGACGTTGCCGCCGTATGGTATCGAATCCATGGTTTTTCGTCCGAATTCGTCGTAAAACGAAAAAGTGGTATCTTCTTCAAAAACAATTGCAATCGAATTTCCTGCTGGATTTGATTTAATTGGAGAGGGCAATGCTGGAGCAAAAAAACTAAACAACTAAAAATTGACACTCTAATCTACAAAAATCTCCCGAATAACATTTTTACAAGCCTTTATTTCTTTTGCTGTAATCATACCAAAAATTTTAACGATTCGCGTTTTGTCAATGGTCCTGATTTGGTCTAATACAATCCAACCTTCTTGTCCGTTGTGTTTTACTTTCACTCTCGATGGGTAATTTCGGCTGGAAGTTGTCATCGGAGCGATTGTTACAGTTCGCAGAAACTGATTCATTTCATTGGGGGAAATGATTACACATGGTCTGGTTTTTTGAATTTCGCTTCCAATTGTTGGGTCGAGATTTACCAAAACGATTTGATATTGATTTAGCTCCATTCTTCGAAATTTTCGTCGTCAAAAACATCGTCAAGCAAAAGCGAATCGTCACCATTTTCATGCATCTTTTGGAATGCTTTATCCCAACCTTTTCTTGGCTCAGTGATAGGTCGCAACACAATTTGTCCCTTTTCAAGAATCATTTCCATTTTGTCTGAAATGTGGTATCTTTCCAAGATAGTTTTAGGCAAGCGAAAACCTTTCGAATTTCCGATATTGATGATAGAAATTTCCATTTGAATTAAATTAATGTAATTACAAAGTTATTACATTAATTCCTAAATTCAATCTTTTTATTTAAAAAACTCTTACGAATTCTTCTCCATCTCCGCAAAATCCTTCGCGAAATAGGTCAAAATATCGTCTGCTCCGGCTCTGCGCATGCTGAGTAGCATTTCGTACATCACAGGCTCGTAATTCAACCAACCGTTGCGCACTGCTGCGTAAACCATCGCACATTCGCCACTCACGTTGTAAGCGGTAATCGGAATATTGAAAATTTCCTTTACTTTCCCTTCCACAAGTAAAAAATCTCTTGTGTTTTCTTGATATTCCTCCAAGATGCCAACTACTGTTGGGTAGTTAATTCATTTTTGGGCGGATTGACTGTGGAGGTTGAGGGAGAATGTGATGATTGTGAGGGATATGAGGTGTTTCATGATGTGTTTAAATAACATTTTCCGAATAGCAAGATTCGCCTAACAGATATAACAATTTTGAAGAAGTTGCTGATTTGATGTTCAAAGCGGCTAAAATAAAAGTAGTTTTTCTATACGTTCCAATTCATTTGGATGATTTAAGTCAACTTTGATTAGTGAACTTACAAGATTTCTTTTCTCAAGTACCCTTATTTCTGATTCAAATGGATAATCTTCTAACCAATAAAATTTTTGGTCAAAATCAATCGCTTCGGTTTTCAAAGTTTCCCAATTGGTTGGTTTTATTGTTTTTAGTAATTCTATAGTTTCAATATCGTAAAACTTGGAGAGATAACTTACTGCATTATTTATATTTGATCGACAATGTGTGGTTAGCCAATAACAATCAAAATGTTGAACGATAAATTCGACAAATCTTACGGCACCCTGCGGAAGTTTTTGTTTCTTATCCAGCAGCACGCCATCAATATCTAAATTAACTCTATGCGTCATTGTTATTGACGTTTTATGGATTACTAAGTTGGCGATTTTCTGTCTATCACCATCTTCGGTCGTAACACACTATAGTCCCAAATTATAATAGTATTTCAAGTTCTAAAATGTTATCCAAATGCACTTTCATTGATTTCCAATTTACTATAAAGTTTTCTACATAAGCAGTAGATTATGCTTTTTTTTCAAACACAAAGGTCACCTCGTAGTCTTCATTTATAGTGCTTATTTCCTCTAATACAATTTCTATGGTGTCGAAGAAATCGTTTTGTGAATTATAATTCGGTTGTCCAATGGGATAAATCCTTGATAGATTAAAAATCGGTTGAACTTGGTTGGTAATTAAAGAAGATAAAAATAGTTTGTCTGGGATTGAAATAGGATTGTGATTAGTCCTCTTTGAATTAAAATTAACAGCAATATTACCTGCTATCTTTGTCCATTCACTGGGTGTCTTACCGAAATGTGAATTGATTTGAATGATAAAAAATTCAACATGTCCAAGTGAGTTATCAACTGTAAGATGACCTTTCTTGTTCGTATTTGAAAGGTTTAGAATTTTCGCACTACTCAAATTAATAAATCTTACTGCTTGGTCAAATGTGTCTAAAGGAATCGTATGAACTTGAAAATTGACCAAGTCTTTTATTTCTACAGAAGCTTCCGATACAAGCTCTTCTTTACCTTCTTCTTTTGTGATTAAACCTTTAATGTCAATTAGAAGAAATTTTTTATAATTTCTTTCGCCTAATGCACTGCTTGCCCTGGCAATTTCAATTGGTCTACCAAACCAAGGTTGGTATTTGTCGTATAGCTGAAGAAATTTTTCGTGTGTCAAATTAGTCGCTTTATGTTTGTTATTTTCATTAGTTGAGCAAGATAGTGAAAACAGTTTATTTTTGGAAACGAAAATTTTACTTTTTTTAACTAATTGTAATATCGGAATTTTTGTGCTCACCTTGTAGACAACAAAAATCTCTCAAATCACATTTTTACACAACTTAATTTATTGTGCCGAAATAGAACCAAAATTTCTAACTAATTATTTTGATAGAAAATTCCTACCTCTTCACCATCTCCGCAAAATCCTTCGCGAAATAGGTCAAAATAGCGTCTGCTCCGGCTCTGCGCATGCTTAGTAGCATTTCGTACATCACTGGCTCGTAATTCAACCATCCGTTGCGCGCTGCGGCGTAAACCATCGCACATTCGCCACTCACGTTGTAAGCGGTAATCGGAATATTGAAATTTTCTTTCAATAAATGAATCACATCCAAGTAACACAATGCTGGTTTGACCATCAACATGTCCGCGCCTTCAGAATAATCCAATTCGGCTTCTAGCAGGGCTTCGCGTTTGTTGGCGGGATTCATTTGATATGTTTTTTTGTCGCCCGATTTTGGCGCTGAATCCAATGCGTCACGGAACGGATTGTAAAACGCGCTCGCATATTTCACCGAATACGACATGATGCTCGTGTTTTCATAACCTGCTTCGTCCAATTCTTCACGCAAATAACCTACGCGTCCATCCATCATGTCTGACGGTCCGATAATATCTACACCGGCTTGCGCTTGCGCAATAGCCATTTTCGCTAAAATTGGCAAGGTTTTGTCGTTCACGATTTCGCCATTTTCCACCAAACCGTCGTGACCATCGGAAGAATATGGATCCATCGCCACGTCGCTCATAATAACCATTTCTGGAAATTCTGCTTTCAATTTGCGAATGGCGTCCAAATAGAAATTATCAGAAGCGTAGCTGTAAGAAGCGATTTTGTCTTTCAAGCTTTCGTCCACGGCTGGGAATAAATCAAAGGTTTTTACGCCCAATTTCATGCAAGCTTCGATTTCAGGAATCAGCATGTCTAAAGACCAACGAAAATTGTTTGGCAAGGATTTCACCTCTGTTTTGATTCCTTTTCCATCCAATAAAAAAATGGGATAAATCAAGTTTTCAACGCCCAATTTGGTTTCTTCTACCATTGAACGGATGACAGCATTTTTTCGGTTTCTTCTTGGTCTTGTGTACATTGCTAGAATTTTTTTAGCAAAGCTAAGGTTTATGGTTGTTTTAAATGTCATTTAATTGTCAATTTATCGTATTTTTTTTGAATTTATACAGGGGTTTTTGTCATGGTTTTTGAACCAAAAACACATGCCAAAAACAATCGATTACCGCGTTATTTCGCAACGGTTTAAAAACCGTTGCTACACATATTTGGTACCTCTGGCACCATGATTTATGTTCGATTATCGCGAATTCTCGCAACAGTTTAAAAACCGTTGCAAGGAGTTTTTGGTATATCTCGCGCCATGATTTTGATTTCTCATTTTCTCAAATCAATCTTTTGGGAGGGAGAGATTTCAGGAAATGATAATACACGTCGATTCCTTTTTGGAGGTTGTTGACTCCGATGCGTTCGTTTTGGTTGTGGACGCTTTCGAAAAGGGATTGGTTCAATAAGCTAGGGATGATTCCGTAGACTGGGATGCCTTTTTGGCGGAAAAAGTTGTTGTCTGTGGAGGCTGGGAATAAGATGGGAACTGTCGCTGCGCCGGGATGAACTTCTTTGATGGCTTCGCACATTTTTTGGAAGAAAATGGTTTCTGGACTTTGAATCGCTGCGGGTCCTTGGTACATAATTTCAAAATCAACGCGAAATAAAGTGGTGCGTTTTAGTTTTTTGATGAATTTCTCGACGTCCGCGCCAGGCAATAATCGACAGTCCAAATAAGCAACTGCTTTGTCTGACATTTGGTTGGTTGCTGTCGACGAACTTTCAATTTTGGTAATGGAAATCGTATTGTCCACCAAGGCGTGAAATGGTTGTCCTTCGCGGAAGTTCTTTTTTACCAAGGGCCAGAAAATTGGCCAATAAATGCGTTTGATGAAAAATCCCCTCGTTCCACCTTCTAGTTCTCCCAAATTATGGAACATGCTTTTGACTAAATCGTTGAAAACGAAATGCTTTTCCTCGTCAATTAAATTGATTAATGCTTTGATTAAACGTTTATTGGCATACAATTCCGAAGGCACGGCGCCGTGACCAAAACCATAACTTTTCGCTTCCAATTTCAACCAAAGCAAACTTTTGTCGGCAACCGAAACGCCAAAAATCGGTTGGTTAGGATCCGATTTCAACACATGGTCTAAACCGGCGCCACCCTCGCCGAAAATCACCATTGGATTCAAGGTATCGATATATCGATCTGCAATAAATGCAGCTCCATTGTTGCTTTTGTTTTCCTCTTCAACCAAACCTAAAAACGAAATATTGTACGGAAAATCTTTTTGGTTGATTGAATCTTTCCATTTTTTCAATGCATACAATTGCATCACCGCCAAACCTTTGCAGTCAATCGCTCCCCTGCCCCAAATCGTGTCTTGATGAATCACGCCCGAATATGGTGGGAATTTCCAATTGACTGTATCAGAAACTGGTACAACATCTAAATGACTCGTAAAAACAACATTTGGTTTGTGCAAATTGAGTGGAAAAATAGAAACAATAATGTTGTCGGACGATTCGCCCGTATTCAATTTCGTTGTGTAAAAACCTTCTTTCTGCGCCCAATTTTCGATGAAATCAATGGCATTTTGTTCCTGTCCAAAATCGGATTTGATTTGGATGAGTTGACTTAAGAAATTGGCGGCACTGTTTTCGCTTTGCGCAATTGAAATGCAACTAAAACAACAAAAAATAATAGTGAGAAGCTTTTGAAGCATCAATTTGGATTAAAGTTATTTCAAACTTAAACAATTAAATTTAATCTCAGAAAAATATTAGTTTTTCTGTTTATTCAAGAAATAAATCAAAATTGCACTAGCCATACTCATCACGGTAGCAGCAATAATCAATGTGGAATTTTTTTGCGTAATGCCAATCCAAACATCACCCAGCATCATCACCAAAAAAAAAATATATGCAATTGTGAGCATCGCATTTGATTTTTTGATGGTTGCAAAAGCAAAAATAAATCCGAGTGCAAATTGACGAATTGCCCATGTTTGCATCAAATAATCAACTCCCTTTGCTTTCAAATCTACATTTTCAGCGACAGATTCTGGCGAGAAATAAATTGAAAAGCTGACCATGATTTCTAGCAAGGCAAAAATTGCGGAAAGAATTATAATCCAAGTGGGGAGTTTGAGATTTTTCATTTTGTTTACAATTAACTAACATTAAAACTCAAATGTAAAACTAATTTTCTTCGAAGTTTTGAATTTCAGAAATTTCATTCAATTCTAATATGAAAAATAAGTCCCTTAATCTCAAACATATTAACGAATTGCTTGTTACATTAAAGTGTTAAACTATCAAATATATCACCATCAACCGAATGCTCCTTGGGTCACTTTTGTGCACGGTGCTGGCGGAAGCAGTTCGATTTGGTACAAACAAATCCGTGATTTTCAGAAAGATTTCAATGTGTTGTTGCTCGATTTACGCGGACACGGAGCATCTAAATCCGGAAAAAACAAACGCAATTATACATTTGATTCGATTGGAAATGATGTGATTGAAGTTTTGAATCACTTGAAAATTACGAAATCTCATTTTATCGGTATTTCGCTTGGAACGATTATAATCCGTGAATTGGCTGAACGTTTTCCGACGATGGTTTCTTCTATGATTATGGGTGGCGCAGTGATGAAATTGAATGTAAAAAGTCAAATTTTGATGCATACAGGCAATTTATTGAAATCGGTTCTACCCTATTTATTGCTTTACAAAATTTTTGCTTTGGTCATTATGCCTCAAAAAAAACACCGCGAATCGCGCAATTTGTTCATCAACGAAGCCAAGAAATCGTATCAAAAGGAATTCAAACGTTGGTTTAATTTGGTTTCAAAAGTCAATGGATTATTGCATTTTTTCAGAATCAACGAATCCAACATTCCCACTTTATATGTCATGGGCGCCGAAGACCATCTTTTTTTGCCTTCAATTTCGAAATTGGTGAAAGACCATCTCAAGTCGAAATTGCATGTGATTTCGGACTGTGGTCATGTAGTCAACGTTGATCAACCGAAAGAATTTAATTTGATTGTTATTGATTTTTTGAAAAACGACCGATGAAGAATCTCCACTGGTCGTTTTTATCTATTCAAAAATTATTTCATCTAATTTTAAGATGACTCATTTTGAGCTTATTTCTTACCTTTTATCCCGAATTCGATACCTAGTTTAACCATTGCATAAACTGATCCGTAGTAGCTTTTTTGCGAAATTGACTCCTTGATACCGTGCATTCGTCCAAATTCTAAACCAAAATATGGAGAAACATTTGTCGGGCTAAGTTTAATTTCAGTTCCAAATCTCCAACCTAATTTTCGAAATTTATCAGGAACATTATAACCAGTATTAACAACTTGATAATCTGAACCACTAGTCCTAACAATGCTATAATTTATTACTGGAGCATAAGTTAAATATGCATAGTTTCTTATTCTTCCATTTCTTTTCAAAATTTTTGGGAGCAACGTTGAACCATAAGTATATCCATATCTTCGCTCCCTCGTAATTCCGCCCATTATTGAAACTGAACTTGCATTTCCAATAAAATATTTAGTGAACTCAGTTAGTTTGTCACCTGCGATATAATTTGTTTGACCTGCTGTTCTTAAAAAGTCTAATCCACCAGATAAATAATATTTAGTAATTCTTTCTTTTTCGAATTTCATCTGATAAACAGTAACACTTGATGTAGACAAATATTTAGACGCAAGATAACACTGAGCAGGTTTCATTTTTTTAACTGTTCCAAATAAATAATTAAAAGCGCCTTGAACTTCTATAGTACCCTTTTGTGCAGATTTAGACGCTATATTATCCGTCGAAGAAGAATATGGTATTGCAAATCTTGCGTCTACAAACATTTTTTTATTAAGCCTCATAAATCCTGTAGTTGAAAACATGAATACGACATTGTCTGGCAATACAGTTATTGGACTTATGCAAAAATTATATTTTTGAACTTTATCACTTTGATTTTTAATGAAGTAAGGAATACTTGTTCCATCTTTATAATATGCTGTGTCAGTGTAATTCTGAGTAAATGATGATGCGCTCACCCCCACAAATAAGGCAGTTAAAGTTAAATAGTTTAGTTTTTTCATATTTTTTTTTTTCAAAAATAAAAAAAAAATATGAAAAATTAATTTTCGAGAACTTTATTTCACAAATGTTTTTTCTGACCGATTATCATGTTTAATTATCAAATAGATAGACAAACTAATCACTGACGAGAAAAAGCACCAAACTGAGAGCAGGTAATGGTTGTAAAAAATGGCAGTGATGATGTATGAAATCAAAATCGTGGTCCCCAATAACCACATGTATTTGATTTTCGAAAAAAACGGAGGAATGATGGTCGCCAACATATAAAGAATGACTCCAATTAATCTAAAAGATGTCGGATAATCTTGATAATAAACGATGTGTTGTTCCACTATTTTGGCGCTGACATCAAAATTTAATAGAAAACAAAAGAGAAAAATCCCCAACACAAAACCACAAGAAACTAGCACCTTTGCAGAAAATTTTCTTGAAATTTGTGGAGTCAAAAGTAGAATTGAGAAAGGAACCCACATGGGCCAAAGCGTTTGTGCAAAGAATAGAAAAATGTAAGTAAAAAGTTTTTGAATTTGCTCATATTCAGGATTTGGCAAAGTAACCCAAAGAAATCCTTCTGCTATTTGCTGTATCCCAAAAAGTAGCGGAATACTAGCAAATAGAAGATGTGAGGGATGTTTGACTTTGGTGATTGAAGCTACTCCGATGATTGATAGTACTGCTCCTGCTGTAAAACTTGCACTTGCTGAAAAACTTGCACTTGCTGAAAAACACATATTGAATAGTAGATTAGAATTTAAAAGCGTTAAAGATATTTTTTCATTTCTTGAAATTCTTCATAGCTTATTTCACCTGAAGCATAGCGACTTTTCAGAATATCAATTGGCGAAATTTTCTTGCTTCTCTGTCCAGGAATATTATACGGAACAATGAAAATCCAAATGAGTAAAATTCCCCAAAGGATCCACCAACCAAGGTGCATCCCTAAAAAGTTGTAATCGTAGTCGATTAACATTCGTTTTTATTTAAATGTGAACGTAAAAACCAAGCCATTTTTTCATGGGTTTCCATCAATCCTGTAATAAAATCACTCGTTCCAATGTCGTGTAGTTCGTCCGCAAAAATTACAATGTGTTCGCGCAGATTGAAAATGATATTTTGATGGTCTTCCACCAATTCTTTGATAAAACCTTGACTGTCGTTTCTTTCGCTTGTTTGTTCAGTCAATCTCGTCAAACTTAAATAAGATTTCAAAGTTGCTGGCACATAATGTCCGATTGAACGAATTCTCTCAGCCACAGCATCAATCAATTCATCCAATTGACCAAATTGTGTTTCGAAAAATTTATGTTTGTCATAAAAATCTGGACCTTCCACATTCCAGTGGGCATTTTTGGTTTTGGTGTATAAAACTGTTTCATCCGCTAAAATGATTGACAATTTGTTGGTAATTTCTTGACGATTAACATCTGTAATTCCGATTTCTATTTGCATGATTTTGAATTGTTTGGGATAAATAATTATTTGTAAAAAATTGAAACGATGGAACTTTTGGAACCATCGTTTCTTACATTTTAATCAACATAAGCATAGTAGTAATCTACTGCCAATTCATTTTCAACGTGCCAAATCCCAGGCGTATTCCAAGCAATTCGACCAGCTTCTTCCTTTTGATACCATGAGTTAACAGTTCCACTCAAGGTAACCGTCGATTCAGAAACTGACACATTGATATCACTGTCATCAACAGACCAACTTCTGCCGATGGCATCTTCCACATCTTTTTGCTCGATGGCATTGTGTGATTCTGATTTTATTTTTATATTGTTCGTAACACCTTTTACGCCACTTAAAAAATTCACAGCACTTTTTGCAGCTTCTCGCTGAAAATTCCATGGCAATTGTCCTTCCAAGGTTACCCAACCGTCTTCTACTTTAACAGTCACTTTGTCTTTAGGAACTGACCAATTAGAATTTAAAGCTACCAAAACAGCATTAGCCACTTCAAGGTTTGTTTTGGTCCAAGAACTTGGAAATTTAACTTCGATATTTTCAATCAACGCTTTGACTCCAATCACTTTTTTTGCAGCAGTTTCAGCTTCCAATTTCTTGGCATAGCTGTCCACAACCCCAGTTAAAGAAACTACACCTTCTTTCGCAGTTACACCGATTTCGGCGGCATGCAACAAAGGTTCCCATTTGATGGCGTCTTGAACGTCACTTTGCAATACTTGATTACTTTTCATTTTGATAATTTATTAAACTGTGAATGAATTTTCACAACAATACAAAGTTCAGAAAATGGCTTTTTATACCTCTTACACAATATTTGAAATGACTTGCAGTATTCACTTGCCGATTTGCAAGCTCAAATTTCAAAAAGTATTTTCATTTAAAAAGGATCGCTCAATTCACTAATTCGGATGAGTTTTTTGTTTACAAATTCATCCAATCCCAATTGAGCCATTTCTCTTCCGTAGCCAGAACCTTTTGTGCCACCAAAAGGCAAATCAGCTTGTGTCCAAGTCGGATGATTGATGAAAACCATTCCCGTATCGATTTGATTGGCTACACGTTTGCCTCTTTCAACGTCTTGTGTAAAAACAGAACCTCCTAAACCAAAAGGAGAATCATTAGCTAATGCAATGGCCTCTTTCTCATTTTTAACTTTGAAAAACAATGCAACTGGACCAAAAAATTCTTCATAAAAAACAGGATTTTCGCGTTTTACATTTGTCAGAATTGTGGCTTCCATATATGCTCCGTCTCTTTCAACTCTTTTTCCTCCCAATACTATTTTTGCACCGCCATCTAATGCTCGTTTCACTTGGTCTGCAATTCTTACAGCCGCTGCTTCTGTACAAAGAGGACCTAAATGTGTCGTGTCTTCCATCGGATCACCAACTACCAACACCGCCATTTTTTCTGTGAATTTTTCTAAAAAAGTATCAGCAATACTTTCAACAGCAATAAACCTTTTTGCTGCAACACAACATTGACCGTTGTTATTTATCCTTCCAACAACTGCCCATTCTACTGCTTGATCTATATCTGCATCTTCTAGAATGATGAACGCATCGCTGCCACCTAATTCTAAAACAGATTTTTTGACATGTTTACCAGCTTCGGCAGCCACAATTGCTCCTGCGACCTCACTTCCTGTTAGTGAAAGACCTCTAATTCTTTTGTCGCCAATTATTTTACTTGATTGTTGATGAGATATCAATAAATTGGTATAAAGTCCAAGTGGTGCTCCTGCTTCTGCAAATATTTCTTCAATGGCAATGGCACATTGGGGAACATTCATCGCATGTTTAATCAGCACAGTATTTCCAATCATGAGATTAGGCGCTGCAAAACGGGCAACTTGGTAAAATGGAAAATTCCAAGGTTGTATGCCTAGTAGAACACCAACAGGGCTATAACGTATCAAAGCTTTTCCGTGAACAGGATTTAAGATTTTGTCAGCCAAAAATGATTCTGCGTTTTTGGCATAATAGTCAAAAATTTCAGCACTCAATTTTATTTCACCTTCCGCATGAGATACAAGTTTTCCCATTTCCAAGGTAATCATTTTAGCAAGGTCTTTTCTTTTTGCTCGAAGCAAACCTGCAACAGCATATAACAACTGAGCCCTAGTTTGATAGTCCGTTTGCTTCCATTCATCAAATGCAGCAGATGCCTGTGAAATTGCTTTTTCAACAGTTGCATCGCTCATTTCATCAAATGATTTTACGACCTTATTGTTTGTCGGATTAATAGTTTGAAATATCATGATTCTATTTATAAATGATTTTGTTTTTCGCCTTTGATTGCTTTCAATAAAAGTTTGGCAACAGCTTCAGATGAGGCAGGATTTTGCCCTGTTATGAGTAAGTCATCTTGTTGCGTATAGGATGACCAATCAGCACCTTTGGTATAAACGGCACCATGCTTTTTAAGTTCGTCTTCCAGTAAAAACGGAACAATCTTGGTCAGTTTTACTGCTTCTTCTTCTGTGTTTGAAAAGCTGGTTAAATGTTTTCCTTTTACAAGTGATTCTCCGTTTTCTGCCTTTACATTCACGAGCGCAGCTGGTGCATGACAAACAAATGCAATTGGTTTTTGATGATTGTAAAAATCCTCAATCAGTTTAATTGAATCTTTGTCTGTTGCCAAATCCCACAATGGACCGTGTCCGCCTGGATAAAAAACAGCATCGTAATCTTGATACTTAATATCACTCAATTTGATGGAATTTGCCACTTTATCAATTGCTAATTCATCTTTGTAAAACCGCAACGTTGAAGCCGTTTGCGCATCTTCCAATTCGCTTTTAGGATCAACGGGTGGTTGTCCACCTTTGGGTGATGCAATGATTATTGTTGCTCCAGCATCTGCCATAACATAGTAAGGCGAGGCAAATTCTTCTATCCAAAAACCAGTTTTTTCTTTAGAATTTCCCAATTCGCTATGGGAAGTCATTACGATTAATACTTTCATAATTTTAATGTTTTGTTTGAAACTCACAATTGTTTAGTCAGTTTAATTTTTGAAATGTCAAATCCTTTTTCTTGCACGCTGGAAATAATTTGTTGGTAGGTTGCGTCTTTCATAGTTGACGTTCTTGAAAGAATCCACAAGTAATTTTTATTGGGATGTCCAACAACCGCATAACTGTAATTGTCAGCCAATTCTATAATCCAATATTTACCTTTGAATGGCCAAAAGAATTGTACTTTTAGTTTGGCGTTTCCGCTGTTTTCAACGACAAATGCTTTTCCCTTGATGTAAGTTTGTTTTCCATTTATGCTGCCCTTATTGCATCTGTTTTCAACTAATACATAATCTTTATCCGTTAAAGTATATTCTGCAGTAGTGCAATTGCAACCTTTTTGAAATCGCTGTGGCAACGATGCAATTTCATACCACTTACCTTCATATTTTTTTAAATCAACATGAGGAACAGTTTGCAATTTTTGCGACATAGAAGTTGCTGTAAGTATTGTAAAAAAAAAACTTATTAGCACCGATTTATTCAATGCTTGCAAGTAATTCTTGTAAATCTTAAAATCTGGCTGTATGATGCTTGACATCTTCTTTTTGGGCCTCATTTGCTGCACAAGAATGACCATGCGCTTCCACTGTGCATTTTGCTGCTTTTTCGTGATTGCCACTTTCATGATGCCTTGCAGCTTCTATATGACTTTTTGCAGCCGCTTCAAAATGCGAAGCCGCTTTTTTATGGTTGTCAATCCCTTTTTGATTTTCTGTTTGTGGAATAATTTCCAATTCTGTTTTACTGTTTGTTTCTGAATTTTTCATTGTGGTATTTTTTACATTATGAATAGATTTTCACAACAACACAAAGTTCAGAAATAGGCGATTTATAGCTCTTACATAATAATTGCAATTAATTGCATGATTTACAGTTTGAATTGAATTAAACAGCTAAAATTTCAATCATTCAACAATTCTACTCCACTCAAATCTGCTTTGCCACTTCTCAAAAATTCATACTTTAATCGATCTGCTTGACAAGCTTCAAATTTGATTTTCTTTAAACTTCCGCCTTTGAAGAATGTGTTTTTTAGCAAGGCATTTTGAAAAACAACGTGTTTGAAATCACAATTTTCGAAATAACAATCTTCCACATTTCCTTCGAAAATGATTTCAGCAATGTACATCCCATTGAAAGTAGTTTGATTCAAAACGGCATTGTTCATGGGATTTTTTTGAATTCCACCGTATTTGAAAATGGCGCCAGACAAATCTGCATTTGAAAAGTCGCAATCCATGATGAAACTGCCAGAAAATGTTGTTTCTTTTAAAGTGCAATCGCTGAAATTGGTGTGCACAATATTTGAATTTTGGATTTGACTTTGGTTGATTTCTGACTTGGAAAAATCACAGCCATCGATATTATTGCTTTTCAAAATTAATCCATTCAATTCAGAACCAATGAATTTGCATTTTTTCATGTTGGAAGAACTGAATTTTTCTTGCAAATTTTTCAATCCGGAAAAATCGGCATCCACCCAATTTCCGCGAGACATGTTCCAACGCAATTTATTTTTAGTTTGTTTCGGCGCATCTGATTGAATTTCAAGTTCAATTTTTGGATTTTTCTCCGTTGTTTCTTCAACAGTTGATTTAAAATCGTCCGAAAAATAATTCAAATCTACGCCAACCGTTTTCGCGAGTCTGATAAAGGTCATTAAATCGGGAATTGATTCACCTCGCTCCCACTTTCCAACTGCTTGCGCACTGATGAATAAATGTTCCGCCAATTGCGCTTGTGACAAATTGACTTTCTTTCTAGCTTCGGCAATTTTGTTGCCAATTGATTTGATTTCCATAATTACAATTTTTGAATTTCTATGTTGCAAAGTTATTGCGGATGAAAACTGTAGCCTTCAAAAACATATATATTCATGGTTGTAATTTAGTTATTTTTAGTTGTATTTGACAACTGATGGTTGTTTTCATACAAATAAAGGATAAACTATCAAAAAAGTTCATCAATCAAGGTTTGAACTGCTTCTAATTTTTCCAAAGGAACCACAGAAATCGGATGACTATCACTTTCGATTGGAAATTCGACAATCGCCAAATCTAGTTCTTCCAAATAATCTTCAGCATCAAAAATTAATTCAAACATGCCATGTGCATCTTCCTCATCTTCTTCTGAGAACAAATCCTTCGTAATTATTCCCTTGGAAAGCAATCTAATTGCATAATTTAATTCCTCTGAATCAGATTTATAATCCAATTCGCATAAAAATTCATTTTCTTCCAATTTATCCAATAAATAGCACAAGGCCAAATCTGGATTTTCTGCACTGCTTATCCCACGATTTGTAAAATGTGCGGCTTTGTGCTTTTCAAAAAAAGAGCGCAAATCATTTTCAGATTCCATCATTTCCTTGGATAGAAATGTACTTAATTCCACATCATTTGTGATTAAAATGAGTAACTCAAAATATTTTTGCTCCGTTTTCATATTCCTTTTTTTTTCAGTTCCTAAAAGAATATAAATGTATCACTTTCTGCGACAAGGTTGGTTATTTCAAAGTGACTGTTGTAGTTAAGTCCAAAAATATACAGTTAAAAAATTGTTTTTCAAAGAAATAAAAAAATCATAATTCTCTCAAAATTTTCTCCATTTTCCGACCTTTCGCTAATTCATCAACCAATTTATCTAAATACCGCACTTGCTGCGTCAATTTATTTTCAATTTCCTCCACGCGATAACCGCAAATAACACCAGTAATCAATTTCGCATTTGGATTGATTTTCGCTTCTTGGAAAAAAGTTTCAAAAGTTACTTTTCGCTCAATCATTTCTTGTATGGATGAAACGTTAAATCCCGTCAGCCACGAAATAATTTGATCCAACTCTTCTTTCGTTTTGCCTTTTCTTTCGACTTTCGCCAAATAAAGTGGATATACAGATCCGAAAATCATTTTGGCGAAACGTTCGTCGTGATTGCTGTTGTTGTTCATTTTGCGCTGAAATTTTATCAAATTTAAACTTTTAGAACATCTTTTGCATCTCGATTACCCCTTTTTCTGTAAAATATTTTGACAATTTCAAACCAAATGACAGAAACAAAACCAGTTCCAAAAGCAATAAATAATTGAAATAAATTTAATTTTTCAAATTCAAAATAAATCACTTTTGAACTTTCGTCAATTCGACGATTTTTCGATACAATAAATGTTCATCAATGGGTTTTGAAATATATCCATTCATTCCAATTTTCTTACATTTTACTTCATCGATGGTCGTCACATCTGCGGTCAATGCAATAATTGGAATCTTCGATTTCAACGTTTTTCGAATAAATTCTGTGGCTTCAAAACCATTCATTATAGGCATTTGTAAATCCATCAAAACGATGTCATAATCGTTATTTTGCATTGCTTCAATTGCCAATTTTCCGTTACCGACGATTTCATGTTCAAAACCAAAATCATCCAATATTATTCTGATTAACAGCTGATTTAAAACAACGTCTTCAGCCACTAAAATACGCAATTTTACAACTTCAAATTCTTGTTTAGGAATTTCAATTTTGCTTTCAGACTGTATGGATTTCTTTGCAAAAGGAAGTACAAAACTAAAGGTTGAACCAATATTAATTTCACTTTTCACACAAATACTTCCACCTTGATTTTCAATCAATTGTTTTACAATAGCCAATCCCAAACCGGTTCCACCATAAGAATTTGCAGTACTGATTTCAGCTTGTTCAAAGAGATTAAAAATAGAATTTATTTTATCTGATTTAATGCCGATTCCTGAATCTGAAATGCTGAATTGAATGTTTAATTTGTCATCCGTTTCATTTAAAAGAGTGACTTTTAATTTGATTCTTCCTACATTGGTAAATTTCAACGCATTGCCAACTAAATTTAAAATGATTTGATTCAATCGCACGGAATCACCCACAATTTTCGCTGGAATTTTGGTGTCAAATTCTGTTAAAAGCTTCAAATTCTTCTCTTTAATTTTAAAATCAAAGGAAAAAAGAATTGATTTTATCGAACTGCGAATTTCAAATGGTTGCAAGTCAAATTTCATTCTGCCCGCATTCACTTTCGCCAAATCAAGGATATCATTGATTAATAAGTTTAAAGAATGTCCACTCGTTTTGATTGCTTCTAAAAACTCCTTCTGAGATTCATCTAAATCCGTTTTCAATAACACATTTGCAAATCCTAAAATGGAATTCAAAGGCGTTCTTATTTCATGGCTCATATTTGATAAAAACTGCTGTTTGAATTTTACCGCATTTTCAGCAAATTCCTTGGCTTGCAAAAGTTCTTTTTCATTTTCTTCCATTTTAAGTCTGGCGAGAACTTGCTCTGTAACATCTGAAGCAAAAGCGATTACGCCAGAAACTTTTCCATCTTCTTCTTTGTAAGGTTGATAAACAAAATTGAAATACAAGGTTTCGATTTGACCATTTTCACGCTTAAAATGCGCGGGTTGTTCATTTCCAAAATGGGTTGTATTGTTTTTATAAACATCCAACAACAAATTATAAAACGGTTGATCTTTCATTTCTGGAAGTATCTCCAAAAATGGTTTTCCCAACGATTCTTTGCCAACATGCCAAATTTTGAACAGTGGATCATTGGCTAATTCTAAAATGAGTTTATCGCCTTTTAAAATTAAAATTGGATAAATTGTTTGTTCTACCAAATTGCGAAATCGCTGCTCACTTTGTTCGATTTTTTTCAACGCAATCGTCTGTTCAGAAATATCAGAAATAGCCAATAAAATCAGCTCCTCATGATTCATTTTTTGAACGATTCTCCGCGCATTGAGCAACATCGTTTTTTTGCCAATCAGTGGAAAAGTATGCGTAATTTCAAAATCATGGAAATGTTTGTTTCCTGGTAAAATATCCTCCAATAATTTTCTCAAACGTTCAATATCCCATTGTTTATTTCCCAACTCATACAAAAGTAAGCCTTCAGTGTCTTCTTGCTTGACATTAAACACTTTATAAAATGTCTTATTGGCAGATTTGACGCGGAGATTTTTGTCTAAAACAATCATAGATTCATGAATCGTCGCAAAAACCGCTTCAGAATATTCGTACGCTTCAAAAAGCAAATCATTGCGCGTTTGCAATTCCTGATTGGTTGTGGTCAATTCCTCATTGGCAGATTCAATTTCTTCTTTTGAAGTTTCCAATTCTTCGTTCACACTTTGTAACTCTTCGTTACTTGAAACCACTTCTTCATTGGCACTTTGAAGCTCTTCAGTAAACTCTTCTTGTTCTTGTGCAAACATCAAAGTATCCGCATGCGCAGCAGCCAATTCTTGTTCCAATTTTAGGATTCTTCGATCTTTCGCAAGAGAAAAATCTCTTTCACCCTTTTCATTATTTGAAAATACTGCAATCTGCTCATGTTCGTTAAACAATACCAAAATCAGCGGTTCTTCAAACTCAATTTGTAGAGGAACAATTTCCAGACTGATGATTTTAACTTCCCCATTTATTTTCAATTCAATGCCACTTTTTCGAACACGAATATTTGATTTGATGACTTTTGAAATAGAATTGCGCAATTCAAATGCAATTTCTGGACGCGCCATTTTTAGAATATTGAACGTCGCTTTGCCTTTCGGATGCGTTAAAAATAAATCCGTAATTCCCCGAAATTGAATGATTTCCATCTGGTGAGTGATGACCACGCTGGCTGGCATAAATTCTGAAACCAACACGGTATCAATTGCATGATCTAATCCACTGAAACCAACTGAAATATTTTGGTTCAATTTATTCTTATTTGAAACTGAATTGGGTTTATCTGCGAAATTTTGTTGCGCATATCGAGGTAAAAGAACGGGCAAAGTTCTAGTTCCAGCATTTATTTTCCTTGAAAATATTTTATATTTCTTGTTAAATCCGATAAAAAGATTGGGCGAATGACTGATATTCTCTGATTTTCCAAGCATCAAATATCCATCATCGTTGAGCGCGTAATGGAAAGTATTCACTGCTTTTTTCTGTGCGGTGATATCGAAATAGATGAACAAATTACAACAGCTAATGAAATCCAATCTTGAAAAAGGTGGATCGCGCAAAATATTGTGTTGTGCAAAAACGCACATGTCCCGAACTGCTTTGTTTACACGAAAACCACCTTCCGTTTTGGTGAAAAATCTTTGAATTCGTTTGGGAGAAACCGTCTCCAATTCTTGCTGTGTATAAATTCCAATCCTCGCTTTCCCAATCGCATGATCGCTTAAATCTGTTGCGAAAATTTGTACTGGAATATTGGTGATTTTGCTTTCTTGTATTTCAAGCAACATGATGGCCAGTGAATACGCTTCTTCTCCTGTTGCACAAGCTGGAACCCATAATCGCAAATAATCTCCATTTTTTTTGCGCTGAAGCAATTTTGGAAATAGTGTTTCTCTTAAATATTCATGTGTTTCTGTATCTCTGAAAAAACTGGTAACATTTATCAACAAATCTTGATACAGAATATCGATTTCTTCTTTATTTTCTGTAAGCAATTTAGCGTATTCTTTAAGCAATGAAATTTTATACAAAAACATCCTTCTAATGATACGCCTTTTGATGGTATTCATTTTATAGACGCTGAAGTCAACACCCGTTGAAATATGCAATTGATTCAGAATATTTTTTAATTCAGGGTCATTGTTTTCTATCAAATCTTCATCGCCATTTTTTACGCCTCTATTGTTTCCTAGAGGTTGTTTGCTTAATCTCGCTAACTCTAAAGCCATGTCCTTCGGAGACAAAATAAAATCAACAGTTCCAGCAGCAATCGCAGAATGTGGCATGCTTGTAAATTTTGCAGAATCGTCTTGCGCAAAAGTCAATCCTCCAAATTGTTTGATGGCTTTCATTCCTTCAGTGCCGTCACTTGCGCTGCCGCTCAAAATAATTCCGATTACACGTTCCTTTTGCGCTTCTGCCAAGGATGAAAACAAAATATCGATTGAAATGGCCGCACTACTTTCTGAACGAGGAATCAATTTGATGTGTCCATCTATAACTTCAATACCTTTGTTATAAGGAATTACAAATACATTATTCGGATTGATTTTGTCCATGTCGTCAATTTCTTGGACGACCATTTTTGTTTTTTTAGACAAAATTTCGGTCAACAAACTTTTGTGATCTGGACTGAGATGTTGCACATAAATAAATGCCATTCCAGTATCTGCGGGAAGGTATTTCAAAAATTCCATCATGGCTTCTAAACCTCCTGCGGAAGCGCCGATTGCAACTACTGGAAATGTGCCTTCTTTCTTGTCGAATTTTTCAGGTGATTTTTTGCTAGTTGATGCTGCTTTCATACTAAAAAAGTAAGTTAAAATTACCTGGAGTTCTTTGCTAAGGTAGCGATGTAATTTCGAAATACTTGTTTAATAATCAATTAATTTCAAAAGAAAATTTATTCTCTGATTTCATGTAAAAATAACTCTGATCAAAAACTATATTTTTAATTTATTTACGTTTATTTATGAACAATTTTAGCGAGAGATTCGCAGTTCATAATTAGTGCTTCGACCTCCGGCTTCAGCTTTTTGCAAAATTTCTTTTGCAATCAAATCATTGATATCACGAATGGCAGAATCCTTGGAACATTGGGCGATTTTTGCCCATTTGGAAGAAGTCAAATTTCCTTCAAAATTATCTAACAATTTGTTTATCAATTTTTTTTGGCGCTCACTGATAATCGTTTTGGCGTGTTTATTCCAAAATTCTGCCTTTGATAAAACTTTCATCAAATTGGTTTCAGTTGATTTCAATGCATTTATCAAACAGTTTAAATACCATTTAATCCAAGTTGTGATATCTAAATCTCCTTTTTGCGCTTGCTCCAAATTGTCGTAGTACTGTTTTCGTTCAAGCATTATTTGCGCCGACATGCTGTAAAAGCGTTGCGTGCTGTTGTCAGATTGCGCCAATATCATGTCGGAAATTGCACGCGAAATACGTCCATTTCCATCTTGAAATGGGTGAATGGTCAAAAACCAAAGGTGCGCAACAGCTGCTTTGATGACCAAATCAATTTCATTTTCCGCATTGAGCCATTTAAAGAATTGTTGCATTTCAGCTTCGATTAAAACTGCTTTGGGCGCTTCAAAATGGATTTTTTCTTTGCCAATCGAACCTGAAATCACATACATGGGACCTTTGATATCTTTACGCCAATCAGCCACTACGATTTTCGAAATTCCGCTTCGACCAGTTGGAAACAAAGACGCGTGCCAATCAAAAAGTCGTTCTTTGGTCAATGGTTCGAAACAATTTTGTGTAGCGTCAAGCATCATTTCTACCATACCTTCCACATTTCGATTCGAAGCAACAATCCCTGCGTTTTCCATTCCCAATTTTGTCGCTATTGAAGATCGAACCTGAGTTGGATTTAAGAATTCGCCTTCAATTTCTGTTGATTTTACAACGTCAAGAATCAAATTGTCAACTAAAGCTTCGTTTTTCAATTCAAAACCATAGGATTCCATTTTACCCATCAATCGACCTTGCAAATTTCTTGCTTCACTCAATTGATTGATAAACAATTCAATATTCCAATAAAAATTGGGCCATTGTTCATTTTCATGTATGTAAAATCCCATTCGTTGCATAATTTGCTACGAAAATACTACTTATTCGTTGCATTCACAAATTATTCGTTGCATATTTTGCATTGATTAACCTGTTTATTCGTTGCACAAACTGATTTGAGATGATAATCGAATGTCAAATTAACTTTCTAAAATTGCAATTTATAAACAAGATTCGGGAAAAATCCTAGTTGATATGTTGTACTTAGCTCCTGTCGTTGTCTATCATAACTTTGTGAAAACACGTTTTTGTGGTTCGTCACATTTTGTAAATCAAGTGAAATGCTTTGTGCAACTTTTCGTTTCTTACTGTTTAATGTAAATCCAGCTTTGAAATCTAAGCGGTAATAATTTTCATAATTCCCCGAATAAGCATCCGTTGAAAGCACTTCGCGACCCAACGCTTTGGAAGCAACCAAATCGATTGGCGTATAAGCTCTTCCGCCAGCATTTGTGAATTTTACATCCATCGAAAAACGATTTCTATCGTCCTTCCCTACTTTCCATTCTTTACCTGCGAGCACATTGAAAACATATTTACCATTGAAAGCCGTGTTGCGTTCAATTCCATCACTTCCTTTGTAAGTTGAGTTGTAGACAGATGCTGTAAACAGTCCATAATATCCTTTGCTAAAGAACTTTTCGACAGTCAATTCAATTCCATAATTTGTTCCCGTTCCGCTGTTTACCAAACTATCAGTCAAATCTGTTTTGAAAGTAGACCCCGTATTGAGCATTGAATAACTGCTTGAAAAAGTTGTGATTGGAACATTGTAAATCGATTGATAATAGACTTCCGTTTTGATTCTCCAATCATTGAAGGGTTGAATATTGTAGCCCAAAACCAAGTGATGACTTTTGGTGAAATCTAAATTTTGATTGTTGTAAACCGTATTTCCATTAGCATCTTGAGACTGCAAAAAGTACACGTTAATTGGTTGCATTTGAGCATGTAAACCGTAACCAAAATTCAAGCTACTTTTATTGGTGACATTGTAAACCAATCCTAATCGCGGCTCTACAGAAGTGGAATTGTTCAGAAAGAAAACTTGCGAATGAAGTCCTGCATTTAAAGTCAATTTACGTGAAATCGAAAATTTCAAATGCGTATAAACTTGTGCTAAATTGGTTGTTTTTTGATAATTCCAAATTTGCTTTTCGGGCGCAAAAATATTGTCTTTGGTTTTGTAAAATAAATCTACGCCAATGACCTCATCTTGAAATCCAACTTTGAAAAACAAGCGAGAATTGATTTTTAAATTGTAATTGCTGCTCAAATAATAAGTCGTTTTGGCCACATTGCTCACTTCACGGGTGAAAGTGCTATCAGCCATTTTGTCGAAGTCATAAGCAGTTTGATCATTGCTCGCATAATTGATTCCAACTGTCGACGAAATAAAAGATTTTGAATTGATTTGTTTGAAATGAGTGATTCCACCAATGCCAATTTTACTCGCGAAATCGACTTGATTTCCACCGCCATAAAGCGTATTTGAAGAACCGCCACCAATTTTGATTGTACTTGACGCCAAAATCCCAAACATTGAAAAACGGCCAAATTTTGTGTTACCACTATTCAATTTAAATGAAAGATCTTGGTAAGTTGGTGTTGCTGTCGTTCCAATATTGATTCCTACTGCTTGTGCAATTCCTGCCAATGAATAGCGGTAACCGACCAAATACGAAGCATCGCTTTTTTTGCTAAATCGACCTTCAGTTGTTAATTCTAAACCGGTAATTACGCCAGTTTGAATGGTAGTTTCTCGTTTTTTATTGTTCCCATTTCTCAATCCTAGATCAAAAACGCCTGAGGTTGCATTTCCATATTCTGCAGGAAAAGCGGAAGTGAAAAAATCAGAATTTTTCAATAAATTGGTATTCAAAGCACTTACGGCGCCACCAGTTGTTCCAACGGAAGCAAAATGATTGGGATTCGTAACATTCATTCCATCAATGCGCCACAAAACACCAACAGGCGAATTTCCTCGAATAACGATGTCGTTACGGCTGTCGTCAGGTGCACTCACGCCAGCAAAGTTGGCTGCCAATCGTGCTGGATCACTTCTTCCTCCCGCATAGCGATTCACTTCTTCCATGGAAAAAGTTCTTGCGCTCACAGTTGCCAATTTATTGATTGTTCCACCTTTGTTTGTGGCATTCACAGTTACTTCTCCAAGTTGTTCGTATTCTTCTTCCAAAGCAATATCCAAGATTACTTCTTTCCCCGAAGTGACAACCACATTGGGCATAACAACGGTTTTGTAGCCAGGAAAAGTGATTTTAATTTCATATCGATCCGGTGGAATATTGGCTAAAATATAATTCCCCAAGGAATCTGAATTCACTTTCATTTGGAGTGAAGGAATTTGAATGGTCACTGCTATCAATGGATTTTGCGAAAGCTTATCAGCGATGTTTCCGCGGATGTTTTGGGTGTTCTTTTGTGTAAATGAAGTAGCTGGTAGCATCACCAGTAGAAAAAGAAATCGAATCATCTATATTTTTTTGATGTAATACGTTGAAGAAAATGCTCCAACAAAAATGATAGATGTCCAATTTTGAGTTATCCTTTAAAAATTGGATGAAATTATGTAGAAAATTTGTTTTTTTAAATTTATGTAATGTTTTATAACGACGTGACAAAAAAAGCTATTTACCCAATAAAAATTCCAATGGAATATTAAATCTTTTGCTCCAAGCTTTTTCGCTGTGGTCTTCGCCGGGAAAATATTTACTTATCCAATTAGCGGATGTAAAACCTTTAGAAATCATCACTTTGTCCACTTTTTGTTGAATTTCAGGATACAATGCATCTAAGGTTTGATCTCCACAGTCGAAATACAATTTGTGCTTTTTGGGCGAAGGAAGATTTTTGCGCAAATATTTAACGAAAGCATCAGGCATTGGATTATTTTCTAGGGTGAATGTTCCTACCCAATGCGTGGAGAGGCAAGCTGCACCGCCGAAAATTTTGGGATATTCGCAAATGGCATACATCGAAATCAAGCCGCCCATGCTACTACCAGCAATAAAAGTATTTGCACGGTCTTTGTGGACTGAATAATTATGGTCGATAAACGGTTTCAATTCTTTGACAATAAATTTCAAATAATTGTCTGAATTGGGTTGAAAAACATCTTTGACTCTTCCCGAACTTTTCAGTTGAGCACTGACTGTATCTTTCTCAATTTGTGTCAATTGCTCGAACGGCTTTTGCGGAAAATAATCTGGGTGACGCGTTTCTCCGCCATTCCAAATACCAACGACAATAAACTTTTTCGTTTTGTTTTCATTCATCAACTTCGAACCAGTTTCATCGATATCCCAAGCTTGCTTGTTCCAGCACAACGCCGGGTCATAAAGCATTTTTCCGTCATGCATATACAAAACGGCGTATTTCACAGTATCGCAATAACCTTCTGGCAACCAAATATCCACATTTCTTGCGGTGACAAATTTGGATTTGAAATTTTCAATGCGCACTATTTTCCCGCTTGACACCGCAGGAATTTGTGGTTTGACTTGGAATGAATTCATTAAAGAAAGAATCAATACAATAAATAGATTTTTCATGTTGAAAAAAATACTATTTGGCTTTTATCGCTCCTTGGTCGATCAACATTTGAAAAGAATCTTCCATCGTTTCTTTCAAAGGTCTGAAAGTCATTCCCAATTCACGTTTGATTTTAGAATTGTCAGCATTCCATGGAACGTTAACGTTGTTGCGGACAAATTTTCTACTGAATAATTTATTCACCATCGGACCAAAAACCATCAAAAGCCATTTTGGCAAAGCTTTTTTGGGCAATGGAAATTTGTCGCCATATTTTGGCAATAAAACCGCTCCCAAAGCAACAAAATCGGTATTGTGAGCCGATGTGATGTATCTTCCTTGCGCTTCAGGTGTGAATCCAGCGCGGAAATGTGCTTCCGCAACATCTCTCACATCTACAACGCCCATTCCCATTTTAGGTGCACCCATTTTCATTTGTCCGTCTCCAAACATTTTCATGATATTCGCACTTTCAGAAGTCGTGAATTTTGGATTCAACTCTGGTCCTAAAACTAAACTCATATTGATTGTAACCAAATCCCAACGGTCTTGTTTTTTGTTCATTTCCCAAGCTTTCTGCTCAGCCAAGGTTTTTGAATACGAATATGGCTGATATTCAAGCGAAGAAGTTGTATTCCAAACATCTTCCGTCAAAACTCCTCCAGGTGCATTCACCGTATCAATTGCGTCTGTGTAAATCGCAGCACAACTGCTCGTGTCCACTACTCTTTTCACAGATTCAACTTCATTCACAGAATTCAACACATTTTCAGTGCCTTTCAACGCTGGGTCAATCAATTCTTTTTGAGGATCTTTCACAGAAGTTGAGAATGGTGACGCCGTATGATAGACCAATTCACAACCTTGCATCGCTTCAGTATAAGCGCCGGGTGTCAATAAATCCGCTTTAAAAAATTTGATTTCACCTTTCGAATTATTCGCAGCATCGATCAAATGTTGCACTTTATTCAAATCGTCTGGATTTCTGACCGCGGCATGTACGGTCAATCCTTCATCCAATAATCTTTTTACAATCCAACTTGCTACATATCCATTGGCACCAGTGACCATTACAGGTTTTGATTTATCTATTTGCGTCATTTTAAAATATTTTTGAATGAATGAAGTACGAATTTACGAAAAAATGAATTTGACAGAAATAAAAAAAAACATTGTATATAAATTTAAGTTCATAGCAATTTTGATTATTATTCTGTTAGATAACCTGCCTGTATATTCACTTTGCCATATTTTAACTTTTTTATTAAATCGAAACTAATATTCTTTTTTGATTGAAAAGTGAGAGTGTCTTGGTAAATCAAACAATTACCTCTCACAGACATTGAGTCAATCAAGAAATCGTCGTAATCATAAATTTCATATTTTATTTTATTGATCGACATACATAATAATGCATTTGAAGGTGGCGTCCATAAACCATGTTTTTTAGCATAAGTTCCTAAAGTATCGTCATTGAAGTTTTTAGGATACGCAATTTTTACTTTGAAAGCCCATTCACAATTATCTTTCTCCTGATAAACTTTAATTCCGTGAAAGGTAATTTTTAATTTTTTAGCATTATCAAAAGAACCGTCCCACGATATATGATTATTGTCAATCAGCTCCGTTGTCCATTCTTTTTGAACTCCCTGACAACCAAAAAGCAGAATTAAAAGACCAATTGTAATTTTTTTCATATTTACCTTTTTTGTAATTCACTTATTTGATAAAGTCTAAATTATTTTCAGATGAATTTAGATTTGTAATATATTCATTATTAGACTTTTTATTAGTAATGTTGATAGGGTATGTAACCCTTCACCTAATCTTAAAAAAACAATTCATTTAAATTGACTTTTTAAATTGACTTTTAAATTCATCATATTCAATTGGTATTAAGATATTTCCAGTATTACTTATTAGATGAACAAAGACTCTATACTCATGTAAATTATTATCTGTTTTTTCTAGCATTGCATTTTTCGTGATGTAGACAATGCCATCTTTTAAGTAGTTATCTCCTAATTTTTCAAGTATTTCATTTGTTATTACTTGTGCCTCCTCCTTAGTCATATTTTTGATTATGTAGTTCCATTTAAATTGAATCTCACAAAAAAACAATTTGTTGATATCCTAGACCAAATTTACAACTTAAATACCACACAATTAATCAAATAAATAATTTGTTGAAAAATAGATATTTATGTGAATAATCTGACACAAAAAAGAAACTATCATACAAGAGAATTTATTTTCGATGAATGTTCCTCAATTCATAATTTGAACTTCTTCCTCCGCTTGCTTCTTTCTGTAAAATGTCTTTTTTAATCAAATCTTGATTTTCTCCGCAAATTATGCGGTAATTAAGGTAGGTAATCTCCGCATAATACAATTCTATTACGCAAACTTTGAAATCACCACCACAAAAAAAAATCCCCGCTCAAAATTGAACGAGGATTATTAGATTTTATGACTTCAAGATGCTAAGACATTAAGACAAGACTGCTTCAAATTCTCCGCAAATCTTTAAATAAATCCAAAAACTAAGAAAATTTTAAGTCTACTGTCTTTGGTCTAATGTCTATTATCTTTCGTCTCTTTACGCTTCTTTCTTCTCTGGTCTTGGCAACAACACTTTACGAGAAAGTTTCCATTTCTTCGTTTTTTCGTCTTTGCCCATCACTTTGAAACGAACCATGTCGCCTTCTTTGCAAACATCTTCCATTTTAGCAATTTTGTCCCAGTTGAATTCTGAAATATGAATCAAACCGTCTACTCCAGGAAGAATCTCAACGAAACATCCGTAAGCTTGTAATGATTTAATTTTTCCTTCATATTCAACACCAGCCTCAACTGTTGGAGGGAAAGCAATTTGCTTGATTCTCGTAACAGCTGCATTCATGTCTTCCGCGTTGTTAGACATTACTTGAACTCTTCCTTGTCCGCCTTCCAATTCTTCGATTGTGATCACCGTATTGGTTTCTTTTTGCATCGCTTGGATGATTTTTCCACCAGGTCCGATAATCGCACCAATCATTTCATTCGGAACGTTAAACGCTTCGATTCTTGGAGTTTGTGGTTTGAATTCAGGATTTGGAACTGCAATTGTTTCAACTATTTTGTTCAAAATGTGTAAACGTCCTGCTCTCGCTTGTTCCAATGCTTGAATCAATACTTCGTATGGTAAACCATCCACTTTGATGTCCATTTGACAAGCGGTGATTCCTTTAGAAGTACCAGTAACTTTGAAATCCATGTCTCCCAAGTGATCTTCATCACCTAAGATGTCAGACAATACAACAAATTTACCATCGTCAGCGATCAATCCCATTGCGATACCAGAAACTGGCGCTTTGATTTGAACACCTCCGTCCATCAAAGCCAACGTTCCCGCACAAACGGTTGCCATGGATGATGAACCGTTAGATTCTAAAATTTCAGAAACCAAACGAATTGTATATGCATTGTCATCAGGAAGTACATTTTTCAATGCTCTCAATGCCAAATTTCCGTGACCAACTTCACGTCTTGAAGTTCCACGCAATGGTTTCGCTTCTCCTGTTGAAAATGGTGGGAAATTATAGTGTAACATGAATTTTTCTGTTCCACGGAAAGTAACTCCGTCCAACAATTGCTCGTCCATTTTACCACCCAAAGTCAAAGTTGTCAATGATTGTGTTTCACCACGTGTAAACACAGCTGAACCGTGAACCATTGGTAAATAATCAACTTCAGCCCAAATTGGACGAATTTCGTCGAATTTACGACCATCTAAACGTTTTCCTTCGTGCAACATGACGTGACGAACAGCTTTCTTTTTCACTTCAGAGAAGTAAACTGAGATAAAACTGCTCACTTCAGCCAATTCTTCTTCAGACAAAGTTGCTTTGAATTCGTCTTTCACCGCGTTGAACAATTCAGTTCTAGTCGCTTTAGAAGCAATTCCTTGACGTGCAATTTCTCTACATTTTTCCATGCAGAATTCGTAAACACGCGCTTTGATATCTTCGTTGTGTGTTTCGTGAGAGTAAACTCTTTTTGGAGTTGATGCAGGAATCAAGGCAGCCAAATCCAATTGGAATTGACATTGTTCGATAATTGCAGCGTGAGCGATTTTAATCACTTCAACCATTTCCAATTCAGAGATTTCTTTCATTTCACCCTCTAACATGACGATGTCTTTGATTGTACCAGCAATCATAATATCGATGTCAGAATCTTTCATTTCAGAAACTGTTGGGTTGATGACATACTCGCCGTTTACACGACCAACACGTACTTCAGACATTGGCCCGTTGAAAGGAATGTTTGAAACCGCAATTGCAGCAGAGGCAGCCAAACCACACAACGCATCTGGTTGGTGTTCGCCATCATAAGCCAACAATTGAATCATCAATTGTACTTCAGCATGGTAATCATCTGGGAAAAGTGGACGCAAAGCGCGGTCAACCAAACGCATGATTAAAATTTCACCATCTGAAGGTCTTGCTTCTCTGCGGAAGAATCCACCAGGGATTTTACCTGCAGCTGCAAATTTTTCTTTGTAGTCTACCGTTAACGGTAAAAAATCTACTCCATCTTTCGCTTCCGGAGCAGCAACCACAGTTGCCAACATCACGGTGTTGCCCATTTGTAACACTACGGAGCCGTCAGCTTGTTTTGCCAACTTGCCTGTCTCGATGGAGATTTCTTTTCCTCCGGTAGTGATGGACCTTTTTGTTCCTATGTTCATATTTGTATTATTACAATTTTTTTTTTAGACTGTAGACTATAGACATTAGACTTTAGACTTTTTGTCTTTTGTGTCTGGTATCTATCGTCTTTTGTCTGTTTTTAGACTTGAGAAATTAGACTGTCTTTCTTCTATTGTCTTCTGTCTAATGTCTTTCTTCTAGTGTCTTTTAAAAAATAGAAAAGGCAAACGAATTACTTCGATTGCCTCTCCTGTTCTTTTTGTGCCAAAGTTATTAACGACGTAAGCCAAGTTCTTTAACAATTGCACGGTATCTTGAAATTTCTTTTTTCTTCAAGTAATCCAATAAACTTCTTCTTTTACCTACTAATAATTGAAGAGATCTTTGCGTAACGTAATCGTGACGATTTTTCTTCAAGTGCTCAGTTAAGTGAGAAATTCTGTAAGTAAACAAAGCGATCTGACCTTCTGCAGACCCAGTGTTTGTTGCTGATCCTCCGTGTTTTTCGAAGATTGCAGTTTTGTTTTCTGGTGCTAAATACATGCTAAAATTAATTAATGTTTATTATGTAGTCATTATTGACGGGGCAAAGATAGTGATTTATTTTTAAAACTTGAAAGTTTTTTTGAGACCATAGATATTAGACCATAGACAGTAGACTTTTTAATTTTCTTGCATTCTGAGAATTATTCTAAAGCATGGAAATTATCGTAATAATTTAGTCTAATAGTTGCTTTGCAAGGGTTCTGTAGTCTAACATCTTAAGTCTTGAAAAAAAAAGTTATTTTTGAACCATAATGAATCAAAACAAATCATTTTTGCGCAATATCTTGATGAAATCCACTTTTGGGTTGATAATTGTGCTTTGGGTGAACGTTGGATTCTCTCAAGTCGAAAATGCGAATAAAGTTTCTAAGAAAATTACAAATACCGTTTTAGCTCCTTACCAAACTAAAGTGAAACCTAAACGGAAAATTTTGAATTTAGAATCCGCAAAAATCACTACAAAACTCAATCCTTTGACATATTTGGCGGCTGGATTGATGTACACCTATCAAAATGTGATTTCAGAACAAATTTCTGCCAATTGCACTTATGAAATCAGTTGCTCTGAAATGACCAAAAAATCCATTGAAAAACATGGGTTAATCAAAGGAACCTTGATTGGATTGCACCAACTTACCAACTGTTCGCCTTCCATTATCAAAGATCGATGCGAATATGTCATTTCTCCTGAAAATAAAATCATCAATCACGTTGAATAGAAACAATTATATTCTAGTTGTACTGATTCTATTTTTACATGGAAATATTTTCGCGCAGTTTGACAATCAGTTTGTTTCGCACTTAAGTAAACATGAATTGCAACGGGAACATTTGACATATTTGCAAAGTTTCAAAGAATCAGATAGCATTAGCTTTCATTTTGCGAAATATTACCTTCAATATCCAGATGATTCTTTGTTTTTTAGATATTTTCAAAAATCAACCACTCATTTTCAATCCGATACAAACGCACTGAATTTTGCAAGTATCTATTTTGTAAATTCGCCCAAAAGTAATTTGTGGTTTGATACGTGTTTGAATCAGTCTTTTCATGTTCCAAGCATTTCGAAACAATTACTCACTATTCAAAATTCAGTCGATCATCCTAAGGAATTTGATTTCCAATTATTGCCTGAAAAGTTGCAGGTTGATTTTCAGAAATACCAAAAAATTTCAGCAAAAAAACCAATTGTTGCGCTTTCACTTTCTGCAGTCATTCCAGGATTAGGAAAATTGTATATAGGAAGTAAAAAATCATTTGCGGTCACTTTGATTTCTATGACTGTTTTAGGACTTCAAAGTTATGAAAGTTATCGCAGCAAAGGAATTGCGCATCCGTTAACGCTCATTAATTTAGGCTTTTTCACAACGTATTATGCCGTGAATTTATTAGGAAGTTATAGAGAAACAAAACTCAAAAAGAAAGAACTCAAAACTCAATACCTCATCAATGCGTCCGATTATTACCATTATAAGTATCGTCCTTCTTTGTACTGATTTTTGTTTTTCACAACAGCAATTTGACGTTCACTTGATGGAAATGGAAAAATCTATTTTTCTTGCGAAAGACAGTGCGTCCAAACATGAATTATTGGTTCAAAAAATTCAATATTTAATTGAAAATGATTCAATTGACCAAAAATTACAACTAGAAATTGAGCGTGTAGATCCAAATTATCTTTCGGATTCATTGCGCGAAATTTTCACTTGGAATGCAATGCTTGTGTCTTTTTTCAATAAAGAAATTTCTTTGACGGTTTATTACATCGAATCGTTTGAAAAACTTAGCAATGAACCTTCAACAGGTTTTTTAGCTTTGAAATACTTGACTTATTTGGAATATGATTCAAGTGTTGCTTGTCAAATTCAACCCATCTTGATAGCCAAGGATTCCATTTTTCTAGGATTAAGCTGCATTGAAGAGATCAAAGAATATGAAATTCAACACAAAAAATTCAAACAGTTTGCTGCGATAGTTCCAGGATTTGGAATGATGTTGAATGGAAATATTGGAAAAGGTTTAATTTCCATGTCACTCAATACAGCAACGATTTTTGCGATAAGTTATCTTATTAAAGGAAATTTGATTGTAAACTCAATCGGCTGGGGAACAAATTTGGTCACAAAATTTTACTTGGGAAACGTTAATCTTACCAGAAAACTGATTGCCAAAAAAGAATTGACTCAAAAAAATAAGCTCGCACAAACATGCGAGCTTAAGATGGAAGAAATATTTAATAAATATCCTTTAGAATTTCGATAGATTATTTGTTGATCTTAATTGTACCCAAGAAACCTGTACCATTTCTAAATGCAGGCACAAGAAAAGGAATTGCAATAACTGGTGGACAAGCAATACCTAGTACACAACCTCCAGCTATTACGTATGGATTAATACGAACTTTCGTCGAATTGATGAAAAATTGATTGTCATAAACCTTTATCTCCAAAGGACTAACTGACTTTCTTTCTTTTTTTTCTGTACTTGATGAATTGACCATTTTATCTTTCGTCTCAGGTTCACCAGTTTTTTTGTCTATCATAGAATATTCAAAATTATCTCTTGACTCTGCCCTAGTTTTAGTTTTAGAAACTTTCTTGCCTTTAGAATTGACAGCATCTCTTTTCCATTCTGAACCATAAATTACATAATATTTACTTTCGTCGGATACTACTCTCAAGTCATTAATTTCCCAACCACTATAAATAATTGCTCTTTTAACATTAGATGACCAAATAATTTCACCACTGTTATTCAAGTTAAAAGCAACTACATTCAATTTTTTACAATATGGTCTGGTAGTACAAGTTGTTCCTCCAGATGAAGAGGAACTACAAGTTGTAACAGTATAATTGTGCATTTGGGAGCAAAAAAGAACTACGTGATCTTTGTCAAGTGATTTGATTAGTTCTATTTGATAATGTTCATCAATTGCATCTTCGCTAGCAACAGGTTTAGAAGAAGACGAACCTCTTTTTCTTTTAGTAGGTTTACTAGAAACTTCATCAAAAACTACTTTTGGTTTTGCAAACAATCTCTCAGCAGTTTCTTGGTCAAAATAAGTGAACTTTGGCTCATCCATTTCTCCATCAGTTATCGTAGAATAGAAAATCCCATGTGATTTTTTTCCTTCTGGATCTTTTTCAATATCACTAAAAAAACCATAAATTCTTACTTCATCACCTTCATTTAAAATATTAAAATTAAAAATATTAATACCGTCATATTTAATTGTGTAAGTTTCAACATTATTGGATTCGATGTCAACAACATTTAAAATAGAATAAGCAATTTGTTCTCCTTTTTTTGCCGCTTTTCGCTCTTCCTTCGACATAATTACGAAAGATTTAACGTACAAGCTTCCATCCATTCCAAGTTCATAACTACAATATAATGCTGACATGTAGGTTGCACGTAGCGTTCTTTTGATAACTGGTAGTTCAAATTCTCCTTTGCTAACTTCTTTTAAGTCTGAACCAATTGAAACATAACTGAAAGCTACATTTTTACCATTTCCTTTATCAAGTTCACAGCCAATTAGTACCTCGTCTCCAAGTTCTTTAGATCCTAAGATTACCAATGATGAAGCTGAATACATAGTTTCCTTTGCAATTGGATCTTTCGCTGTGTAAATTTTTCTTAATTTATCTTTTTTTCCTAAATCTAAATTAAGTGTTTCAACGTAAACCTCGCATTGAGAATTGCTAATTTTACTCCAATAAATTTGGACTTGATCCTTTAGTACAACAATTTTTTCAAAAGTTAAACCCTTAATTTTATTAGATCTAGATTTATCCTTGGAATTTTTTAAAGTAAATTCATTGAGCTTTTTCATTGTCTTTTTATCAAAGGCAACCAATTTCAGTTTTTTAATTTTACTTTTTCTTTTTGAATTACTATAATTCTTGAAAGTACCATAAACTTCGTTTTCAGAAGAACCAACAAAAGCGTCAAAAAAACCATCTTTGGAATTTTTGTATTCCATTTTCTTGGACCATTTCAATTCAATATTTTGAGCTGAAACATTTTGTATACAAAACAATGAAATGAATAAAAGGTAAATTAATTTTTTCATAGATTTTTAGATTTTTTTACAATATTAATAAATTGTTCTAAAAATACAAAATATCGTATATAAAAAAAAGCTATAAACTACTAAACCTCAAGTAAACCAAATTAAAATCAATGCTCTGCTATTCCTAAATGCAAACCTTCTAAAATAGCTTTTGCATTTTCAATTTCTGCTTCAGAACCTTCAATAATCATCAAAAATTTTCCTTCTTGAATGTGTTCTTCGTACTGAATTCGATTTTCCTTAACTCCCAATTCTACTAAAATAGAAGAAATTCCACCGGCAATTATTCCTGCATCAAAACCTGCAAATGCCCCGACAATTGCTCCAGCACCAAACAAAACGCCTAATCCTGGAATCGCAAAAAGTCCAATTCCTGTAAGCAAACCAATTGTGGTGCCAATTACAGTTCCTGCTATTGTTGGTGCTGCGATAATCGCTCCGTTTGATTTTACTTTTACCTGATCATCAATAATTTCCGCTTTGCCAATGATGGAAACATTTTTCATGTCAACTCCTGCATTCATTAACGCCTCTAATCCTTGATGTGCTTCGTCGTGTGAGCTAAAAACAGCTATATTCTTTTTCATTTTTGCACTTTTAATCCATTCAAAATCAAAATGATTCTATAAGATATCTAAAGTTAATGTATGTAAAAATCAAAAAAGGAATTTACACGAAAAGATTCGTTTTAATTGGGAAATATTGGCTTAGCGCATTTTCTGTCTTTTCAATAAATATTTTAAGAGAACATCGTCGTAACCAGATTCAATATCTGCTGGCATAAAATCGATTTTGTAATTGGCGCACTTCAATTTGATTTGCTCAAAATAAGCTTGAATCGCTTCTGCATACTTTTCTTTCATTGCCGCAGGTTGCAATTTCAATCGTTCGCCAGTTTCCATGTCCACCAACGTATATGGTCGATTTTCTAATTCAAAATCAATTTCTGTCTTTTTGTCAACCACATGAAAAACAATCACTTCGTGTTTGTTGTGTTTCAAATGTTGCAATGCTTGAAAAAAGGCTGTTTCTCGTTCTGGATCATCCATCAAATCAGTGAAGATGACTACCAAACTGCGCTTGTGACACAATTCTGCGATATCATGCAAAGCTTGAATTGAATTGGTGCTTTTTTTCTCAGATTCATTGTAGATTTTCAAGTGCTTTTCCAATTCGCTGTACAAATATCGGTGATGAGTCACGGAAGATTTGGCTTGAGTTTGTAAATCCAACTTATCCGTAAACAATGAAATCCCAACAGCATCACGTTGACGCTTTAGCAATTCGATAATCGAAGCAGCGGAGTAAACTGAAAATTCTAATTTTGAAACCGGTTTGTGTTGCGGAAAAAGCATAGAACTGGAACAATCGATTACAATTTGACATCGCAAATTTGTTTCTTCCTCGTACTTTTTGGTGAACATTTTATCTGTTCTCGCAGCCAATTTCCAATCAATGTGACGTGTCGATTCGCCAGTATTGTATAAACGATGTTCGGCAAATTCAACAGAAAAACCATGAAAAGGACTTTTGTGCAAACCTGTAATAAATCCTTCAACAACTTGTTTAGCAAGCAATTCAAGATTTCCAAAATTGGCCAATTTCAGGCGATCAATGGTCTTATTCATGTCCCGAAAATACGGATTTTTTTTAGTAAAATAGCAATTTTAAACCAACAGAACGAATATTATTAACATCAATTTAATATGGTAATTGCAATGCTAAAACCAACGATACTTGCATCAAAATATTAATTGACTGAATAAATCAAATCAATTGGTGTTTCATTTTTAAATTTAAAGTTGAAACTCAATCCATTTTCGTTAACAACTTCCAAATCTGCTTTCAATTGCTTAGCGAAAATATGAATCAATTTTATTCCTAAAGAGTCTAATTGCATTGACTCAAAATCTTTTTCCAGACCAATACCATTATCCGAAATCGATAATTCTACGAAAGAATTTACTTCATTGAGCTTGATATTTATCGTCGGATTTTCAACTCCTACAAAAGCGTGTTTATATGAATTTGTGATTAATTCATTAATAATCAATGCAACGGGAACTGTATTTTTCGTATTCGCAAAAACTTCATCCATTTCAAAAGAAATCTTTACATTTTGATCCGCATCAAAAAATTCACTCAAATATTTCACAAAATCTAAGGTGTATTCTTTTAAATCAATTTGTGCAAAATTCGAAGACTTATATAATTTTTCATGAATCAACGACATGGAAATGATTCGATTTTTGATTTCAGTAAATTCATTAATCAAATTTTTATCTTTCATTCTTTTCATCTGCATTTCAACCAATCCCAAAAAGATGGAAAGATTGTTTTTCACCCTGTGATGAACTTCACCTAACAAAGCATCTTTTTCAATTAAAGATTCTTTGATTTGAATCGATTGTTCGGTTTTTTCTGTCACGTCGACTCCGATTCCAAGCATGTATTCCAACTCGTTTTCAGTGTTCATGAATGGGAAAAATTTTCTCAAAACATACACGTCTTTACCATCTTTACCTAACAGTTTATCTGTAAATTCCAGTTGCTTTTTAGACTCTAAAACTTGATCAAAAATAGCTTGTCTTGCATCCGCAATTGAGATTTCTTTGTTGTATTGTTTACAATAGTCATAATCTGTTTTACCAATCAAAAACGCTCTAGTTTCTGGATTGCTAATCCCTAAATGATTAACAAATAAGTATTCATGATTTTTGTTAAAAACAGCTATATCCAGTGGAAGGTTATTCAAAATTGTTTCGTAAAAAGCTCTTTGCTCTTCAACTTTTTGTTCCTTTAATAACTTGTCAGTGACATCAACTTGAATGGAAATAAATTTCTTAATTTTTTCATCACTGATGAAAGGAATAATCGTTGTATCTAGCCAAAAAATATGGCCGTTTTTATCTTTGTTTTTGATCGTACCTTTCCAATTATCATAGATGTCTAAACTTTCAATAATTTCAGATATAGAAGCTTCATTTCCTGAATCAAACATCAAAAAATCAAAATTCTTTCCAATCATTTCCAAATTAGTATAACCAGCAATATCAGTAAAATTGTCGTTCACAAAAGTGATTTTACCGTCTATATTGAAAGTAGTTAAAATAACAGTTTGGTCTATCACACTTTTATAAAATTCCAATTTCAAAATGGCATTTTCTAATTCGTGTTCATGCTTTTTGATGGCAGTTAAATCTTTCACCACAACTTGCAAAATTTCTTCCCCTCGTTCGCTGATTACTTCTCCATTTATACTATAAAATCTCTTTTCGTTGATTAACTGAATTTCTTCAATTAAAATACTGCTTTTGGTCAATTTACTACTAACAATAGCTTCATTAATCAATTTCGCTTCAATAAACAAAGCAGTGAAATTCTCGATATTATACTCATATTCAGCAATATCAAACATTTTAGACATTTGATTTGAATTGATCATAATGCCTGACTTTAGATTAAATTGAAAGGATCCTGCATTAGATAATTTTTCAAAATTAGAAATCTGAACCTTATTTTGTTGTAAATGAAAATTATTTAGTTGAACTTCATTATTCAAAACTTGATTCTGATGCATTAAAATTCCTTTATCCAACAGTGTTGACTCATATTTTGCTACAATTCCAGAATTATCTGAAAGTTTTTCGTCGTACTGCTCATAAGTTGAATTTATTATTGATAGAAATCCAGCTATTTTCTTCTTAAGTCTAGAATTTTGGCCAATAAAATTAATTATTTGCTCTTCCAACTTCGGGTGAAATTCATTCATCATCTTAATAGTACATTTTTGTTAAAATAAAAATACATCACTGCATATGTATTTTCATTTTATAATCATAAGAAATGGAGAAACATGCTAACATTAAATCTCAAGTCTTGCTACAAATTTAGACTTATTCAACGATTTTTAATTAAAAATTCGACGAACTAACAAACTAAGATGATTAATGTACTATTTTACAGCGTAAACCTTATCAGAAATGTGATTGTTTTGAAATATAACTTATACCTTTTTGTTTCCTTAAACAAGCAGCTTTTAATTGTAAAAGATTTGGTTTAAAATTGAACTTTTTACTGGTGAAAACGACTTATTAACTTCACCAATCAACTATTGTATTTTTTTCAAAGTGTCTGACAATAATTTAAAATTTAAAGGCTTAGACAAAAAAGCTTTCATATTAGTCAATCGAGCTCGTTCTAAATTTCTTGCTTCAGAATTTCCTGAAATGTAAACCACCGGAATTGAACTTTTTTTGTTAATCTCAACCATCGTTTCAATTCCGTCTAAAATTCCATCTAAACGAATATCCATTAAGATTAAATCAGCAGATTCTTGTTGAAAATACTGAATTGCTTTTTCTCCACTTTCAAAAGTAGCAACAACTTCGTATCCCAATGATTCAAGGTAATCTATGTACAGTTCTTGGATAATCAATTCATCTTCAACTATGACAATTCTTTTGATCATTCTATTTTATTACAATATTCGTTTTCTTATTATATAAAAAACGAAATTAAAAAATGTTCAAAAATAAACTAATTATTTAATTTATAGACTCAAATAATTAATTAAAATGAACTGTATTATCTTAAAATGCCGTTGAGTAGAAGTTTTTTATAAATAGAAATTTTACAATAAAAAAGCCGAAGAACTAATCAGAACTTCGGCTAATATTTCAAATATTTATCAATTCTAATTAGAGAATTGATTCAATTTGTGCAAATTATTTTCCAGTGTAACCTTTAAACAATTCCATCAATGCATTAGGATCAGTAATTCCTTTCATTTTTTTGTTCAATGCTTTCAAAGTTGGCGTTTCACTTTTTTCTAAAATGATCAAATATTTTGAATCATTGCTCCATTGTTCAACCAAATCAATTGCTTTTTGTTTGTCAGCTTCCTTTTTAATTTCGGCTTCCCTTTGATCCAAAATAGACTCCATTGCACGAGCAACTTCTGGAAAAGTAGCGATATATCCAACAACAGGAACTGCAGTTTTGATATCTTTCACACGGCTCCACTCATTTTCAATTTTTCTGTGAATTGCAGATAGACCCATCATGTCGTTTGTTGACGCATATCCTGGATCAACAAAATCTTTATATTTTTTGTCCAACAAAACTGCAGCTGGAATTTGGAAACTTACAATCGGTGAATTTGGATTTGGAACATATTCTCTTTTTGAAAACACATCTCTTTCTTTGTAAGCATCATTTTCAAAATAACCTTCTTTACCTGTTTTGTAAGCTGCTTCAATGTCAAAGTAAATTGTATCAAGCGCGTCAGTCAAAGAAAAAGAACCTTTGTCCTTATAAAAATACATGTTTTTTGGATTTTTGCGAACTTCTTCTGTTCCAAATAAGTAATAATTCAAGACTTTTTCAGTTCCATATTTAGATTTAAACAACTCAGAACCAAGATTCCAATTGATGTAATCTTTCACTGTAGCATCACCTTCAGAATTTTTATGCAACATGGTTGCGTTAATTGATTGGTAAGTGTACAATTTCTTAAAAGCAATGATGTCAATTTCCATCAAAAAGTTGGTACTTGCTTCTAATTTTTCGTTCACAGGAATTACGAATTTTTCCCCAGTTTTCAAAAGTGTTTTGGTTCCATTTTGAACCTTGTAATATTTCACTTGCGCTGTCAACGGGCTAACAACCGCTAACGACAAAAGTAAAAGCATCATTAATTTTTTCATTTTCATCATTGATAATTTTTGTTTGATGCAAAAGTATGGAATTTATGGTTTAATGAGTCAAAAAATTAGGGTTGAATTTTGCATTAGTGTTTTGTCGATTAATATTTTAAAAACCTTCTGCTTATTTCCTGACCTAAAAACTAAAGTGTCATGCTTTTCATTTCCATTCTTAAACTGAATTGCAATTCTTTGCCTTTTAAGTTTTTTTGGATTTTTATAAATCACTTCGATCTTCTCAATCTTTTTCAAATCAATGTCGATCAACAATTCTTCAAAAAATGGCAAAATGAAAAAATTGGATCTAACATATAATCGATCCGAAGTGAGAATTATTTGCCCAACATAATTACTGCCGAAATTATTTGCACTCATCAATCTAATGTGGAAAAAACGGTCAAATTGACCACCCAATTCCAGACTAAATTGACCACCCATTTCGGAGCAAACTGACCACCACTTTCCAGTTCAAATTGACCACCTAGTTTCGGTTCAAATTGACCACCCAAAAACTACAATTTTTTTCATGTTTTT
>CANFUT010000004.1 GCA_947450325.1 Flavobacteriia bacterium | reverse complement strand
GTTACTGAAATAATTCCTGATTCAACTTCACTAACAACAGCTAATTTAAAGGACATTGAATAATCCTTTTGACTGCGCTTTTCATAAAAGCTTTTCTCTTTTTCCATAACGATAAAAATTGTGTATCGCTATTTTAGGACTAGACATCTTATGAAAACGAAAAAGGGTCGCAAAATTTGCGACCCTTTTCAATATATTTAAATTGCTGTTTTCTTAAATTCCGAAAGCAGCTTTCACTTGGTCAACGTAATCTAATTTTTCCCAAGTAAACAATTCTACTTCCACTTTCAATTCATTTGATTTTCCTGCATTGAAAACTTTCGTTACCACTTCATTTTTTCTTCCCATGTGACCATAAGCCGCAGTTTCAGAATAAATTGGGTTTCTCAATTTCAATCTTTTTTCGATGAAATAAGGACGTAAGTCAAAAATTCCTTCAACGATTTTAGCGATTTCTCCATCAGTCATATCCACTTTCGCAGTTCCATAAGTATTGATATACAAACCACATGGTTTAGCAACACCAATCGCATAAGAAACTTGAACTAAAACTTCGTCACACAAACCTGCGGCAACTAAGTTTTTAGCAATGTGACGCGTTGCATAAGCTGCAGAACGGTCCACTTTACTTGGATCTTTTCCAGAGAATGCACCACCACCGTGAGCACCTTTTCCACCGTAAGTATCAACGATGATTTTACGACCTGTCAAACCTGTATCTCCGTGAGGACCACCAATCACAAATTTTCCAGTTGGATTGATGTGGTAAATGATTTCGTCAGTAAACAAACCTTGTAATTCAGTTTTCAATTTCGCTTTCACACGAGGAATAACGATATTGATAATATCTGCTTTGATTTTAGCCAACATTTCAGGCTCAGAAGCGAAATCATCGTGTTGTGTTGAAACAACGATAGAATCAATTCTTTGCGGAACATTGTCATCAGAGTATTCGATTGTTACTTGAGACTTCGCGTCTGGACGTAAATAACCGATTAATTCTGGCTCATTATTTCTGATGTAAGAAAGTTCTTGCAAAATTTTGTGAGCCAAATCCAACGCCAAAGGCATGTAGTTATCAGTTTCTTTGGTTGCATAACCAAACATCATTCCTTGGTCACCAGCACCTTGATCCTCAGGATTTGTACGGTCAACACCTTGGTTAATGTCTTCAGACTGATCGTGAATCGCTGAAAGCACACCACAAGAATTTGCTTCAAACATATATTCAGCTTTCGTATAACCAATTTTGCGAATTACTTCGCGAGTGATTGATTGTACATCTAAATATGTATTTGTTTTTACTTCACCAGCTAAAACTACTTGACCAGTTGTAACCAATGTCTCACAAGCCACTTTTGATTGTGGGTCGTAAGCCATGAAATTGTCAATCAGCGCATCAGAAATTTGATCCGCAACTTTATCTGGATGTCCTTCAGAAACAGATTCTGATGTAAATAAATATGACATGCTTTGATTCTTTTTAAGTTAATTAAGAGGACAAAATTAATCAAATAAATTCAAAAAAATAAATTGAGATTAATGAAAAGTATTTTATAAAAGTTTTCAACCGAAATCATTACGTTAAAATCTACAGAAAACATTGAATCGTAAGTATATTATCGGTACTGACTACTTCTACTTTGATGCCAAACTGTTTATAAGTGCCAATGTTAAAATTTTGTTAACCGAATATATATTTATAAATTTGTTTTTATGATTGAAGAAAACGCAATTAATCCAAAGTCTAAAGAAATCATTCTTAATAAGTTATCAAAACAAGAAAGAATTCATATTACTTCAGGAAAACGCAAACAGACTACTCAGAAAATAGTCATCACGTACTTAATTTTAAGTTTAGGAATTACTGTTACCTATTTAATTTTAAACGGACTCAATTTGAAAATTGCGCTTATTTTTGGTGTTCTTGCAGGTTTGTTTTTCCCGTTATTTCAAATTCTAAAAAAAGTGTCTGACATAAGTGTCAAAGGAGAACACATGATGATTAATCAGTTTAATTATCCTTGCAAGGTCACGTCAATGAAAAGTATTAAAGATGTGAAAACAAGAAAGTTTATGCGTTTTACTTGTACAAGTTTATCTTTCAATATCGACGGAAATCGTCAAAAAATCATTCTTTTGAAAAAAATTAGACCTGATGGCAGCTTACCGGAGGTATTGATTAACTTTATTAAAGACGCTGCCTGAGTTGTTATAGGAAAAAGAAAAAAAAGCAAACCATAAGCCGGGTTCTGTATCTGCTTTGCAGCATATCTATCATTTATCTAGTTCCGAAATCACTCGCGGAATCCATCGACCCACCCTCTGAGTTGGACGAGCAGCCCTTTCATTGGTCTTTCGACCAACATCCCCAGTTTACATGGTCTTTCAGTTCGTGAGGTTTACCTTGCCTCCGATGTTGCCACCTGAGCGGTGAGCTCTTACCTCACCTTTTCACCTTTTCTCTCGATAAATCGAAAGTAGTTTTCCTTTCTGTGGCACTTTCTGTTCCCAAATCCTTAAAGAAATGAGACCTTCCCGTTAGGAAGCACGATGCTCTATACTGCCCGGACTTTCCTCTCTTCCAATATAAAATCCGAACAGCGATAGACTGGTTTGCTTTCCACAAAGGTACGATGAATTTGTGAAATTCTAATTCACCACGGATTCAACCAAATAATTCGTTCATCATGGCGAAATAATTTTAATTTTGTTCAACTAAAAATCACTGCATGTTACGAAACACTCGCTTTTCAAATTTTCTCATTTCAAGTTTTGCAGCAGCCCTGCTTTTGTTCCAATTTTCAAGTTGCGACCAAACGCCAGACGATGCAAAAATCGATAAAGAAAGCATTCAAGGAACTTGGCTTTTGCGCAGTATGGTTGGGAGAAAAGTAGAATCAAAAACCGACGATGAAATGATCATCGCAGCAGAAAGCAACGAATTGGTTCGCAGAGGTTACAGCTTGTCGTTTTTTGCAGATTCCAAATTCACTGATATTCGTGGAAACGGTTATTACGATTTCGGAAAATGGATATTAGACCTTGATTCAAAAACAATTAAACTAGATGGAAATACAAATAAAACAGAATTTTCCTACAGTTCAAAATTTGAAGATAAACATTTAGTCATTGAATTAGTAAACGAACAAACTGACGAAAAATTGACATTCGTAAGAATCGGAAAACCTTTGAAGAATTTCAAAGAAGATCAATTCTATTTGGCAAATAACAAATGGAGAATCAAAGCGAAACATACTGAATCAGAAGAGGAATTGAAAGAAAGAATGGCGAACTACATCAAGCATGTGGCTTACATTTTGAAATCTTCAGAAGAGCGAAAAGAAGGAACAATTTCTTTTACTTTTACTTTGGGACCAGTGAAAATCTTGAATGGCGGTATCGGGATTCACATTTACCGAGATATTTCTGAAGAATGGAAATCCGTATTTTTAAATGACGATCAATGTTTTCGAGCTTACCAAATTTACGATAAATACCTTGAAAAAAGTGTTTACAACGGCGCTAGTTCAGGCGATTGGGTGCATGATGATCGCTTGATTTTGGAAAGTATCTATACTGATTTCAAGTCAAAACCAATTCCTCAGTAACTGAAAGAAATCTAATTTTTTGACCCTTTTCATCGAGATTTTTTGACTTCGAAGGAATCCATGAGGTTTTCGCAATAAATTCTTCTGATTTCGTAATTAAAGAATTATCTTTGCATTTCAAATTTTTAAAAAATGATTAAAGTAACTCTTCCGGATGGATCGGCTAGGGAATATGAAAATGGCGTATCCGCAATGGATGTTGCCCTAAGTATTTCTGAAGGATTGGCGAGAAATGTTCTTGCTGCAAAAGTGAATAACGAGGTAGTTGATGCTACCCGAACGCTTCCTAGCGATTGCACCTTGAGTTTACTGACGTGGAATGATGCTGAAGGTAAATCAACCATGTGGCACTCTTCTGCGCACTTGATGGCTGAAGCGATTGAATTTTTGTATCCAGGTGTGAAATTGGCGATTGGGCCTCCGATTGCACAAGGTTTTTACTACGATATCGATTTCTTGGAGTATACCATCGTTGAAAAAGATTTGGAGAAAATCGAGCAAAAAATGCGTGAATTGGCGAAAGAAAAATTGACTTTCGAACGAAAAGAAGTTTCTAAAGCTGACGCATTGGCTTATTTTACAGAAAAACAAGATCCTTACAAGTTGGAATTGATTGAAAACTTGGAAGATGGTCAAATCACTTTCTACACACAAGGAAATTTTACAGACTTGTGTCGTGGACCGCACATTCCAAACACTTCGCCAATCAAAGCGATTAAATTGCTGTCGATTGCAGGTGCTTATTGGAGAGGTGACGAGAAAAACAAACAATTGACGCGTATTTACGGAATCACTTTCCCGAAAGCGGCTGATTTGACCGAACATTTGGAAAAATTAGAAGAAGCGAAAAGACGTGACCACCGTAAATTGGGGAAAGAATTGGAATTGTTCACTTTCTCTCAACGTGTTGGACAAGGTTTGCCATTGTGGTTGCCGAAAGGTGCTGCATTGCGTGAGCGTTTAGAAAATTTCTTGAAAAAAGCACAAAAAAAAGCAGGTTACGAGCAAGTAATTACGCCTCACATCGGAAGTAAAGAATTGTACGTCACTTCTGGTCACTACGAAAAATACGGAGCGGATTCATTTCAACCAATCAAAACGCCTGATGCAAATGAGGAATTTTTGTTGAAACCGATGAACTGTCCTCATCACTGTGAGATTTTTAAATCAAAACCAAGATCTTACAAAGATTTGCCTGCGCGTTTTGCTGAGTTTGGGACGGTTTACAGATATGAGCAAAGTGGCGAATTACACGGTTTGACTCGTGTGCGTGGATTTACGCAAGATGATGCACACATTTTTTGCATGCAAGAGCAAGTGAAAGATGAGTTCAAAAAAGTGATTGACTTGGTATTGTACATTTTCAAGACATTGCATTTCGACAATTTCAAAGCGCAAATTTCTTTGAGAGACCCAAATAATCCTTCAAAATACATTGGAAGTGATGAAAATTGGGAAAAAGCAGAAAGTGCGATCATCGAAGCAGCAGCTGAAAAAGGATTGCCAACGATTGTAGAATACGGAGAAGCAGCTTTCTACGGACCAAAATTGGATTTCATGGTACAAGATGCACTTGGAAGAGAATGGCAGTTGGGAACAATTCAAGTAGATTACAATTTGCCAGAACGATTTGAATTAGAATATACAGGAAGTGACAATCAGAAACACAGACCAGTAATGATTCACCGCGCGCCTTTTGGTTCGATGGAAAGATTCGTTGCAGTTTTGTTAGAACATTGCGCGGGAGATTTCCCACTTTGGTTGGCAACAGACCAAGTTGCGATTTTGCCAATCAGTGATAAATTCAACGAGTATGCAGAAAAAGTTTCAGAATTGCTAAATAATTCCGATATTCGCGGATTCGTTGACGATAGAAACGAGAAAATAGGTAAGAAAATTCGCGATGCTGAATTGAAAAAAATCCCATTTATGTTGATAATTGGGGAAAAAGAAGCAGAAACGGAGTTGGTATCTGTGCGTCAAAGACTTCAAGGCGACTTGGGATCGATGAGTACTGATGCTTTTACTAAAATTGTCGAAGAAGCTATCCAAAATGAATTAGCAACAAATGCTTAATTAATTGAATGAGAAAAGAACCAAGAAAAAGATTTACGCCACGTCAAGAGACTGAGCAACATCGAATTAATAACAAAATTACTTCACGTGAAGTTCGTTTAGTTATTGAGGGTGAGGAACCACAAGTTTTATCAACGGCTGATGCAATTCGCATGGCTGAAGAGCAAGAAATGGATTTGGTAGAAATTTCGCCAAATGCAGTTCCGCCGGTTTGTAAAATTTTGGATTACCGTAAATTCTTATACAACCAAAAAAGAAAGCAAAAAGAGCTAAAAGCGAAGCAAAGTAAAATCGTCATCAAAGAAATCCGTTTTGGACCAAATACTGACGAACATGACTTTAACTTCAAATTGGCGCATGCTAAAAAGTTCTTGGAAGAAGGAAGTAAAGTGAAAGCTTATGTTTTCTTTAGAGGAAGAACGATTGTATTTAAAGACAGAGGAGAAATTTTGTTGTTGAAATTCGTACAAGAATTAGGCGATTTAGGTGTATTGGAATCGATGCCTAAATTGGAAGGAAAACGAATGATCATCATGATTAATCCTAAAAAAGGAAAATAATTGATTGGTTTTGCCAATTGAAAGATGCTATATAGAGGTAACACTTTAAAAACGAAGAGAGATGCCAAAAATGAAAACTAAATCCAGTGCAAAGAAGAGATTCACAATCACTGGAAGCGGTAAAATCAAAAGAAAACACGCTTTTAAAAGCCACATTCTTACGAAAAAAACAAAAAAGCAAAAGAGAAATTTGACACATGCAGGATTGGTTCACAGTGCTGATGAGTCTAATATCAAATTGCAATTGTGCATGAAGTAAGACTTTCGAGTCTTAAGAACTTTGTGCCAGGTTCAGTAGTTTAACCCGGTAAATGAGTACACAAGCCTCCTGTAAAAGTGGAGCACTCTTTATTAAAAAAACAAAAAATTATGCCAAGATCGGTAAATCATGTTGCTTCAAGAGCTCGCAGAAAGAACTTTATGAAGCTTGCCAAAGGTTACTTTGGAAGAAGAAAAAATGTATGGACAGTTGCTAAAAACGCTGTCGAAAAAGGATTGCTTTACGCCTATGAAGGTCGTAAACAAAAGAAAAGAAACTTCCGTTCGTTGTGGATCACGCGTATTAACGCTGGTGCACGTCAACATGGAATGAGCTATTCTCAGTTTATGGGCGCTTTCCACAAAAGTGGAATGGAGTTGAACCGTAAGGTTTTAGCTGATTTAGCAATGAATCACCCAGAAGCTTTCGCAGCTGTTGTAAAAGCTGTGAAAAAGTAAGCAAAGAATTTACTCTGTATAGCATTACACCCGTCATTGATTTGGCGGGTGTTTTTTTTTGTTGATTTTTTGATGTCATGTTCATATTATTGCTTGAAAGATTGGGGACTGTCAATTATAGGATTCTAAAACTATTCAAAAAATTACTATATTTGGAAGTATCAAAAAACATAAGGTTATCTCAATAATAATAGAAGTAGCGACTACTTTTCGATAACTTATAACAAGATTTTATGAAAAAATACGCAATCGTTTTAATATTGATTAATTGTTTATTTTACTCTTGTAAAAATGAAGAGGCAAGAGATAAAATATCAAATAACGAACGCCAAGAGACGCAAAATGAAATAAGAGATGTGACGAAAAAACCAATTTCAAGGGATACTTTATTCTCTAATTTTATTGCAGGTATGTCATGGCAGGAGTATGAAAATAGCATTAATAATTCATTACTTAAAAATCCTAATTTCATAACAATATTCCAGGAATTTACATCTGATGAAATTGATGTTTCTGCTCAAAAGGGATATTATATGCCCGGCTATGAAATTATTCATAACAATAAGTCATATAAATTCAAACTTAGTCATGATCGCCCAGCAAACGATGTCATTCCATATTCTGAAATATCAGATTCAACTCTTCAAATTATTTGTCTCGAATATTATGATTCTATAAACAAAAGCTTTAATATCGAAAAAAAGACATTCGACGAAATCATCAAAATTTACGAATCAAAGTACGGAAAAGCTCAGAAAAAAGTAGAAAAAATTGAAGGATTAAGCTTAACATTAGTCGATTTCATAAAAAATCCTGGGGGTATACGCCAAACTATTTCCTGGAAAAACAAGCCCAATTTGTTTATTCTAGTTGAGAAAACGAATAGTGAACATTCATTTAAAATTTTCTACTTGTCAAAAATATTACAAAAAATCAGGGAAAATTTTCTTCTGGAGGTCATCCAAGAAAATGAAAAAGAAAAAAAAGAGAAAAATGAATTATTACGCAGGAAAAAAATTAATGGATACAATGACTTATAATTGATTTAAAATCTTAGCTAATAGTTGAAAAATAAGTTTTACTACATAGCTGATTTAGCATATAATTAGATAGCTATTTATAAGTTGTACAAATACTAGTTTTTCTACTGTTTCAAAATATTTTCAACGAAAAATCAACCATGCCAGATTATAAAGAAGAAATAAAAAAAACAGGGTTCATTCTTGAAAATAGAATCGTCAAAATACTCAAAGAACATTCTTGGAGTATCATCAGTAATAAATATTATGAAGATGATATTGCTGAAACAGTTCGTGAAATCGATATCTTGGCTTACAAAGTAAGTAAAATAGATGAAATACAAATCTACACAGCTCTAATTATTAGTTGCAAGAAAAGTGAAGAAAATGCATGGGCGTTAGTTTGCAGAGATATCAATTTAAATGAACCAAATTCGAATTGGTGGCCATTGCATATTTGGACAAATGATACTGCTCTAAAACAACTTGGATTTAAAGTGAATTTTGAACAAGAATACTACTCTTACATGCATGAAGAAAAAGATATTACTGTGATGGAACCACCGTTAGTTGATATTTTTGCATATCAAGAAATGAATAAAAAAAATGGAAGAGCTCAAAATGATAAAAGCATATTTTCATCTATAACAACATTGATGAAAGCTCAAGCATATGAAATTGACGCATTAAGTTCAAGAAAAGGAACTAAATCTTTATATCAATTTAATTTGATTTCCATTATCGATTCTGATCTAATAAAATTACATATTAATGATTTAGAAGAAATTACTGAACACAAGATTGAATCAGAACAGATGGTGGCACGTTATATTATCCGCAAAAAAGAACAATTTTTTAGAATTAGATTTATTTTGTCTAATGCTTTCGATAAATATATTGATAGCTTTAATTCGTTACATAAAAGCAATATAGAATTTTTTAAAAAGAAAAGAGAGGAATGGATTATTGATTCAATAAAAAACTATCCCAAATTACGTCTACTACAAAATGAGTTTATTAATGAAATAAAAGAATATATATCTGCAGAATCTCAATGGGAGATAGGTACCAAGGAAATTCTAGACAATTCATTTCTTATGTGGGAACATAGCTTGGAGAAACTGAAAATTTTTGTAACAGAAAACACGTCAATAACTGAAAAATTAAATTCGAGTGATGTTATCAATGAAAGAACCCTGTTTTTTTTAAAGAAAATATTTAGCTATAACGGTGAATTTTACTTTAGTAATGACTCTATGTCCTTTTAAGAAATTAAAAAGATATAGGAAAATAAGTCGTTAGTTAATATCACTTACTTTCAAACTTTTAATCCAAAAAATCTTCTTCAAAAAAATCAAGAACTAAACCTCCAACAAAAATGAAAAACACACTCTTCCTCCTCACCCTCCTCCACTTCTTCCAACTCGCTGGACAAACACCTCCCACAACCAATTTGCCTTTGCCAGAAATAAAAGAACTTGAATATATTCCGATTCCTACGGATTTGGATCGGATTTTTCCACCGAATACTTGTCAGAAGGGTTTAATTGGATTGTTGAAAAATTACGACCGAAAGTTAGAAAACATGGGCGGCTATGAAGTGTATTTGGTGAAACAAAGTTGCACGTTTTCTGAAGAATTTTGTCTTTGCTTCGAAACAGCCGCTCAAGGAGATTTTGAATTTTTAATCTTATTTGATCCCAAAACCAAAAAGGCAAAAGCGCTTTTGGCGTCCTACGAATTTTTATCAGATTCAGAAGTTTACATGATGCAATTCAAGATTCACCGTGATGTCATCAAACTAACAGGCTCTGGTTTCACTGAAGGCGAAGGTGGAAAAGCGGATGCATTATCTAAAAATACATACAAGGTCAAAGTTTTGAAAAATGGTGGAATTAAGGTTAGTTCCCGCGGTGATTAATTGATTGATGTTTTTCTAAAATATTTTTAGCAGAAAATAAAAGAAAAAAACACACTTTTGAAAAAGAATTTAAACAAAAACGAGCAAAAAATGGACGAAACAAATAGAAATCAGATTGAAAAGTATTTTGAAAATGAAATTATCAGATTGAATTTTAAGGGTTTGGTACTAAAATCTGCTTGCAAAAAATTTGATTTATCACTAGAAGATGCACTTTCGATTTACCAAGAAGTTCGACGAAACATGAAAAAATCACTCTCTATGCGCGCTTGGACGTATTTATTACTAGGCAGTATTATTTTTGGCGTAGGATTATTTGGAACGCTTTCTAAAACTGGATATATTTTTTATGGTGCCTTAGCAGCTGGATTTGGAATGCTATTTACTTCGATTGGGTATTTTCGAATTTCATTGTTAAAATCATGAAGAATAAATATGAAAAGTAAAAAAATCAAAGTATTTGTTTTATCCATATTTCTATTCGTCTTACCGAGTTGTACCGGTCAAGTAGAAACACAAAAAAAATCGCCAACATGGAAAAGTAAATTCTACCCTTTTTCCGCTGAGTTTGACTCTATTTGGACTAAACTGCCCAGTCATGATACCAAAGAGAAGATTCTTTTTGGTGTGATTGATAAGACGGATGGCAAATCTTACATCGTGAAAATTACTGATGATCTCGCTCAATCACAATTGAGTGACAGCAGCTATTTTGAGATAACCAAGGATTTGATGCTTCAAGAAAATCAAAAAAATATTTTATTAAATGAAAAAGACACGGTTATTCATGAAAAGAAATTTCATTGCATGACTTTTATATTGCATACTACTAAATGGGGTGTGCTAAAACAATCGGGTTACATTTATCGAGATGGAATAAAAATGATATCCATTCAAATGGGTTTCCCGCTTAACGAAAAGCAACCCAATGAAACAAATGTTCCTAAATCGTTAATCGCATTAGACAAAGGGATTAAAATTGATGGTAAATAACACTGGAACAACTATAAAGTTACAAAATATTCAAAACACTGGTTCAGCTATATGTAGCTAATCTTTCTCTGAAAAACGATTTTTATAAAAGAAAATCATTTACCTTCAACCTTTGGATTTTTAAAATAATTCAAGATTGCGCCAAGCTGGAAACCATTAAAAAACAAAAAAACCATGACCAAAAAAGACTTGTTCAAAATCATTCTCAAATTATTCGGCTTATTTTTAGCCATAGAAATTATCGTTCAAATCCCAAGTTTTGGCTACTTCATTTACTTCGAATCAAATAGTGAAATAAAATGGTTAGTATTAACTGTTCCTGCATTAAGCATTGCGGCTGCGTATGTATTATTGTTCAAACCAATCTATTTAATCAATCTATTCAAACTCGATAAAGGATTTGAAAACAATGAGCTAATTATATCCGAATTCAATGGAAAAAGCGTCACAAAAATAGCCATGGTAATTATTGCAGTTTTTCTAATTGCGAGTAATTTAGGTAATTTCTTGACGCAAATTGCTTATTCTTTCAAGGATAGCGTCAAGCAAAATAATTTAGAAAGTTTATTAAGCAACATTAGTCCTTATAGCGTAGATTATCAAACAATGTTCAATGCTGGCGTAAATTTAATGGTGGGATTCTTGTTGCTCACAAATAATATGCGAATATCAAATTGGATTGAAAAAATGAATACTAAAAATGCTGAATAATATCTCGTAAGAAAATGATTTGGCTCAACGTTACTATTTATTAATTTAGCAAGTAATAATTTTTTTGAAATTTGGAAACAGACGCAAAATTTGAATTGGTCATGATGAAAGACAATAGCTTCAAAATAAGAGTGCTATTGATCTATTTTGCTATGATAATTCTATTTTCATTCGCATTTAAATATGGTCTGATTTACGCTTCAATCAGTTTTCTGTCGTTTTTTTACGCCACAAAAACATTTTTAAACAAAGATTATAAACAAGGAATTTTATTGCTACAAAAAGGTGAAATCGAGGCTGCCCAGCAGGCATTTGAATCAAATTACAACAAATTAAAAAATAGTCCTTTGTTTAGCAAGTATTTGCTTTTAGATATTTTTTACAGTAACAGAAAAATTTGTCAAGAGTTAAGTTTGGCCTATGTTGCATATTGCTACTATTTGCACCAAAATCAGGAAAAAGTAACTGCTATATATCAACAAATGTCAACTGAATTCCCAAAAGGTAAAATCCAACAAGCCATGAAAAAATCCAACGCATTGTCTGGAAGCTTGAAAAAAGTTTAATCCAAAAATAAATCCCTCAACCAATTCAAGCCGAGGGATTTTCAATTTTATCTTATGACTATTACTTATTGTGCTCAATCACGTAGGTCAACACTTTTTCCATCAAATGCACACGGTCTTTGCCACTTACATTGTGCTTGTGCATCGGATAAGGGAAGAAATCAACTTGAATGCCACTTTCGACAAACTTTTTGACCATCGCCAAGTTGTGTTGTTCTACCACCACATCGTCCACTGTTCCGTGAATCAATAATAAATCGCCTTTCAACTTGCTCGCGTGGTTCAACAAACTGTTCGCTTCGTAACCTTCTTTGTTTTCTTCAGGTCGATCCATATAACGCTCGCCGTACATGATTTCATAAAATTTCCAATCGATTACTGGTCCGCCAGCAACGCCCACGTTAAACGTTCCTGCTTGACGCAACATCAACGAAGTAGTCATGAAACCACCAAACGACCAACCGTGAACTGCCAAGCGATTACCATCCACGTAAGGCAACGATTTCAAGTATTCAACGCCAGAAAGTTGGTCTTCCATTTCTAAAGTTCCCAATTGGCGGTGAATTCCACTTTCGAAAGCGAAACCTCTTTCTCCTGAACCGCGATTGTCTAATGTGAAAACCAAATAACCTTGCTCAGCCATCCAATTCATCCATAAATTCGCTCCATCATACCAAGAATTGGTAATCATTTGCGCGTGTGGTCCACCGTAAACATACACCAAAACTGGATATTTTTTCGTCGGGTCAAAATTGCTTGGTTTGATCAATCTTGTGTACAATTTCGTTCCATCTTTTCCAGTAATTGAACTGATTTCTATAGTTCCAATAGCGTATTCAGCCAATTTGTTGGTAGATTCCAATAAGATTTTTTTGAACTGTCCGTTTCCATCCAACAAAACTGAACGAGAAGGAATGACGTGATTCGAATATTCGTCGAAAATGTAGTTTCCGTTTTCACTCACCGCAATACTGTGTGTCCCTTCATCAACGGTCAATAATTTTTGAATTCCGTCTGTTGTTACGCTGTAAAACATCGTGTTCAAAGGACTTTCGCCAGTTGCTTCAAAAATGATGGTTTTTCCAGCATTAGTCGATTTTAAAATGCTATTCACTACAAATTTATTCGAAGTCAATTGTTTGATTAAATTTCCATCGATGTCGTAGTAATACAAATTATTGAAACCATCTCTTTCGCTGATCCAAACGAAATTATTCGAATTCGCATCAGGAAAAAATGCTGGATGCTCTGGCTCAATCCACTTGCTGTTTTGTTCTTCAAAAAGCGTTTTGATTAATTTTCCAGAAGCAGCATCGTATTTGTTTAACCACATGTGATTTTGGTCGCGATTGACTTCGGCAATCAACACAAATTTTTCATCTGATGACCAGCAAACATTTGTCAAATAGGAATCAACACCACTTTTTGGAGCGATAAAAACTGTCTTTTTACTTTTGAAATTGTAGATTCCAATTTTCGGTTTTTCAGATTTCTGACCAGCCATTGGATATTTGATCATTTTCAAAGCTCCTGGCGTTTGCGTGATATCCAACAAAGGATAATCGTGCACTTCGCTTTCGTCTTTTTGCGCAAAAGCCAATAAATTCCCATTTGGCGACCAAAAAATCCCGTTGGTAATTCCAAACTCACTTCGTGCATAAGTCTGACCTGAAACGATGTTTTTGTCGGCATTTTTGGTAATGGCAATTTGTTTTCCATCCGCGCCAAGTACGTTCAAATTATTAGCAATCGTAAAAGCAATGCGCTGATTGTTGGCTTCGAAAGTCGCGTTTTCTGCGTTTTCATCCAATTTTGCAACCGATTTTCCAGTTTTAGTTTCCGTGTCGAAAGCGTAATAATTGATTCCATCATTCAACCAAAAAGTTTTAGAATCTTTCCACTCTAGACCAGAAAACCAATTCAACTGACTTCCTAAGATTTTGTTTACATCTTGAATTGTGAACCATTCAACCGCTTTTTCGCCAGTGGCAGAACCTTTCATCAACTTCACATAACCGTCTAAATAAACGTAGTTTTCAGTTCCTGGAATCCATTGAAACATCAGCATTTTGTCTGGCGCGAAATTTCTGTATTGTTGTGTAACAGCGTCTTTCAACGTCAATTCTTTTTTCTGCGCGAAGGTGAAAGTTGTGGTCAAACAAACACCTACAAATAAAAATGACTTTAACATTTTATCTTTTTATTAATTCGTTAAAAAATAATTCTACCGGTCTTCCTGCTTGGTAACAGTCCAAAATAATTTGGTCTAAGTTATCAGCCAAAATTGTTTCTGGTTCAAATTCGGCATAAAAATACCATTGTTTATTGAAAATAAGCGGTTCAATTTCTGCGGCTTCTTTCAATTCTTTGGGAATGATTTTATTTTTTTCGCCCAAGATATTTCCAAAAACCTTTACAAACTTGGGATCTTGGTATGCTTTTTTGAATTTTTCTGGCGCTGCGGCAATTCCTTCACGGGCGATCAATAAATCTTCTTTGTCGATTTCATAAACGCCGCCATAAACGCGCATTTTTTCTGGACCTAGTTCGAAATAAACACCATTCACCGCCTTGCTTTTCTTTCCTTCAGGATTTATGATCGCTGAAACTTGCAATTTGTATGGTTGTTTGTCTTTCGAAAAACGAATATCACGGTTGATTCTGAAAATGCAATCTTTCGCTTCCAAGTCCTTGAAGGTAGGATCAATCACCGCCATCTTGGTAATCAAATGTGAGACGAAATCCTTAAAAGGCTCTTTCACAAACTGTTCATAACGCTTGCGATTTACGTCAAACCAATCTTTGTGATTATTGGGAGCCAATTCAATGAAAAAATCTAAAAATTCTTGCTGAAAAAACATGTGTTTTGCTTTTTGAATTATTTTGTAAATATAGCGATTTTGGCAAGTTGAGAGGTTAAGATATTAAGATATTAGGATTTTAAGACCGCAGACATTAGACTGAAGACATTAGACAAAAGACCATAAACAAAAGATTTTCTGAGTTTCTTGAGTTGTTTTTTAACTTAAAGTTGCAACGCAACAACGAAAATCAAAGTCTTAAAGTTGCATAGCAACGGCTCCTAATATCCTAAAATCTTTTAGCGAAGCGGGTCTTATTTCGACCATTGTAATACCCAAAATAAAATTGCAAGAAAAAATAATTACTTTCAAGTCTTTGGCTTTCGGATAAATCCAAAATAGAAACAAACCAAGCATAAAACCAAATGCAAAGTGCCTCGAAAATAACCTAAATCTGGATTTTGAACGATGTTTGTGCCCAATACAGGAATTGAAACTTTGGCGAATGCTAAGTAGAGTTGAATACCGCCACTGACAAAAAAAGCGCCTGCCAAAAACTTTCTAAAATCCACGCTTTTAATCACAAAATAACCAGTCGCTAAAATCACCAAAAGAATTATTATGCCATAAAGTATGTTCATACTTGAAAATTATCCTATTCAAATATATCAATAAATCATCGAAAAACCACAAAAACCACCAATTACCGCATTCATAACAACAACCCACCACTCGTAAAATAAATCTAAATGATTGGAAAGAAGCCTCTAAATTTGAATTGAATTAATACGATTTAAAATGTCTGAAATAAAAGAGAAAAAAGTAACTTTTGGTCGAATTTTTTGGCCCAGTTTGGTTGCTATGTTGATTGCTTCAATCTTAGGATTGATCTTGTTTTTCTTGATTCTTGGTGGCGTAATTGGTGGATTAACTGAAACGCCAAATTATTCAATCAAAGACAAAACGGTATTGCACATGTCTTTGAAAGGTCAAATTGCAGAAAATAGCAGTTCAAGTTTCAATCCGTCAGCAATGGGAATTGAAAATAAAATCGGTTTAAGCGACTTACTTTTTGGTTTGGAAAAAGCAAAAACGGACGATAAAATCAAAGGCATTTTCTTGGAAATTGAAGACCTTCAATGTGGATTTGCGACTGCCAGAGAAATCAGAAATGCCATCAATGATTTTGAAAAATCTGGAAAATTTGTTGTTGCGTACAATGGTGGAGAAGTGATCACACAAAAAGAATATTACATATCAAGTGCTGCGAATGAAGTATATGGTTTTCCAAATTCGACGATGGAATTTGTTGGTTTGGGAACAGAATTGATGTTTTTCAAAAACACACTCGACATGCTTGAAGTTGAAATGCAAGTGATTCGTGGAAAAAACAACGATTTCAAAAGTGCTGTTGAGCCCTATTTCAGAACGGACATGAGTGATTCAAGTCGTCTGCAAATTGAAAAATATTTGTCAAGCATTTGGAAAGATATCAGAATGGACATTGCAAAAGACAGAAAAATGTCTTCAAGTGAATTGAATGACATTGCAGAAAATTTAAAAATCCATCGCTCAGTTGACGCTGTGAAATACAAAATGATGGATGCTACCAAATACCGCGACGAGGTGTTAGCGATTTTGGCAAAAAAATCTGGAATTAAAAGTATTGACGATTTGGAATTAAACGAATTCGAAAAATACGCCAAAAAGAAGTTTTACAACGACCAAATGGGTGTCAAATTTGGAAAACCAAATATCGCTGTAATTCTTGCTGAAGGAGATGTATCAGTAGATGGCGACGGTTTGACTTCTCAAAAAATCTGCAAATATTTAAGAGAAGCAAGATTAGATAAAGACATCAAAACAATCGTATTGCGTGTGAATAGTCCAGGCGGAAGCGCTTTGGCGAGCGACGAAATTTGGCGAGAAGTAAAATTGGCCAATCAGAAGAAAAAAGTAATTGTTTCCATGGGAGATGTTGCCGCGTCTGGTGGATATTACATTGCTTCACCAGCAGCAAGAATTTTTGCTGAGCCAACAACCATTACTGGTTCAATCGGTGTTTTTGGTGTGATTCCTTTCACAGGAAACATGTTGCAAAACAAACTTGGATTGACTTTCGACAGGGTTCAAACCAATAAACACGCAGTTCTTTCTACCAATAGAAAATTGTCGCCTGAAGAATTTTCGACAGTTCAAAATGAAGTCGATGTGATTTACGCGCAATTCTTGAATCGAGTTTCTACTGGTCGTGGCATGACAGTTGAAGCGGTGAATAAAATCGCCAGAGGTCGTGTTTGGACTGGAACTGACGCGCTGAATATCGGATTGGTTGACCAACTTGGAGGAATCAAAGATGCGATTAACTACGCGGCGAAACAAGCTGGAATTAAAGAACAAAAAATTCGTTACTGGCCTGAGAAAAAAGAAGATCCAATTTTTGAATTGATTGAAGAATTGACCAAAGAAGACCAAGCGAAAATCCAATCATCCTATTCAGAAATGCCTGAATCATTGAAATTCTATTACCAACAATTGAAAAAATTGGAACAATTGAAAGGAATTCAAATGAGAATGCCGTATGAAATCGTTCTATATTAAAAACAAATCTCCCTTGTTTCTAGAAAACCCCGAGTAAATCTTGGGGTTTTTGCTTTTATAAACTTTCAAAAAAACTTAATCAATTTTTTATTCAGGTTAACATTTTTGCCAAACTAAAAATCCCAACTATCTTTGTTTTATGATTTCAGAAAATATTAGTCTCAAACCATACAATACTTTTGGTATTGATGTAAATGCACACTTTTTTTCGACTTTTGATTCAGTTGAAAAATTGAGTCAATTATTGAAAGATTTTCAACATGTTCCACTATTGGTTTTGGGCGGTGGAAGCAATATCTTGATGACCAAACATTTTGATGGACTGGTTTTGCGGAATGAAATCAAAGGAATCGAAGTTGTTTCTGAAAATGAAAATGATGTCATCGTAAAATCCGGTGCTGGTGAAGTGTGGCATGAATTTGTTCTTTTTTGCATTGAAAATGGATTTGCTGGCGTTGAAAATCTTTCACTGATTCCCGGAAGCGTTGGCGCAAGTCCGATGCAAAATATTGGCGCTTACGGCGTTGAAATCAAGCAAGTTTTTGAAAAATTAGAAGCTTTTGAAATCGAAACAGGAACTACGCATACATTTGACAACGAAGCTTGTGAATTTGGCTACAGAGAAAGTGTTTTCAAACGCAAATTGAAAGGAAAATTCATCATCACGCAAGTATATTTCAAGCTTTCAAAATCTTCAGTTTTAAATACAACTTATGGTGCCATCGAAACCGAATTGAAATCCAAAGGAATTGAAAATCCAAGTATCAAAGATGTAAGCGATGCAGTGATTGCGATTCGAAGAAGCAAACTTCCTGATCCAAAAGAAATCGGCAATGCGGGAAGTTTTTTCAAAAACCCAGTTATTGATGAATCTCAATTTTTAGAAATTCGCTCAAAATTTCCTGAAGCTCCCTCCTATCCTGCTGGAGAAGGAAAAGTGAAAATGCCCGCTGGTTGGTTGATTGAAACTGCAGGTTGGAAAGGAAAAACGATTTCAAAAAACGAAGGAAACAGCGAAGCAAAATACGGCGTTCACAAAAATCAAGCACTGGTTTTGGTAAATTATGGCGGCGCAACAGGAACTGAAATTTTTGATTTGTCTGCAAATATCTTGAAATCAATTTCAAACGAATTTGGTGTGGATTTGGAGCGAGAAGTAAATATTATCTAATCAAAATCAAAACTTTATCAGTCCTAAAAGATTACTAAACGAAAATTTAAAATCATTTATCGAATATTGGCTCAAAAAAATGTTTTAAATGGAAAAAAAAGTATATTTTTACGTACATCTTAAAACTTTCTAAACTAAGATTTAAGCTTTTTAATAAAATTTAAATAGGTTGTAAATGTGCCAATGTTGGTTTTAGCAGATTTGCAGTTCATTATTATCAGTAGTAGAAAAAAAGTCTCCTTCAAATTGAAGGAGATTTTTTTGTTTAATATATTCGTTTAGCAAATCTTACCATTCGTCGCCTCCACCTTCTTCGTCAATCAGTTTTTTCCAATTGTAAGAACCATCGTCGGTAGCGCCCAAAATATCTTCGTATTCTCCGTTCGTCAATTCAAAACGTTGAATTTCTTCGCCTGTGTATTCCTCAATGTCTTCCAAGAAAACCATTTCATCTTTACTACAAAATGAAAGCGCTTGTCCACGTTTGTTGCCACGACCCGTTCGACCCACTCTATGCACATAATTTTCAGAAACATCTGGTAAATCGTAGTTAATGACATAATCGACATCTGGAATATCGATTCCTCGCGCAGCGACATCCGTTGTTATCAACACGCGGTTTTCGTTTTTTCTAAATCGGTCTAAAATCGCGAAACGCTCTTGTTGTTCTACGCCTCCGTGCAAAAATTCAGTTTTCAACATCACGCGTTCCATCGCAGCAACCACTCTTTCCGCGCGAATTTTAGTTCTAACAAAAACCACAAATTTGCTTTCTTCATATTCCTTCAAGACATTTTCCAAGAAGAAACGCTTGTCGTCCATTTCAATAAAAACTACTGCATGATCAATGTTTTTCGCAACAGGATTTTTTGGAGAAATTTGGATTCGAATCGCATTTTTAACCACAGAATATGCCAGTTTTTTAATTTTCAGCGTAATCGTTGCTGAGAAAAATAAGGTTTGCCTGTGTTTTGGAATGTGTTTCAACAAATCTTGAATGTCTTTGTAGAAACCTAAATCTAGCATCAAATCGGCTTCATCCAAGCACAAAATTTCTAGGTTTTTCATGTTCAAATGTCCTTGAGAGACAAGGTCAAACATTCTTCCAGGGGTAGCAACCAAAATATCGACACCTTTATTCAACTGTGCAATTTGTGGATCTTGCTCAACGCCCCCATGAATGCATGCAGAAACAACTTTCAAATTTTGTCCAATCGATTCAAAAACCTTAGAAATTTGAATCGCCAATTCGCGCGTTGGTGCCAAAACCAAACATTTAACGCCTTCCGTTTGCTTGCCTCTGGATTTCTTTTTTTCTAAAATCTCCAAGATAGGAATCACAAAAGCAGCGGTTTTTCCAGTACCAGTTTGCGCAATCGCCAATACATCTTCACCCTTCAAAATTGGGTCGATGGCTTTGAATTGAATGTCAGTCGGTTTATTGAAACCAAGAACTTTCAATTGGCTTTTAATTTGGGCAGATATGCGGTAATCTTCGAACTTCATATTGTGTGATTGTTTTGCAAAGGTACGGAATTCAAAACACTTATTTAATTAGAATTTAAGCCTTTGATTTTTGGTGATTCAATGTTAAGTTTACATAAAATTTGTCGATTTTTTGGAACTCTATTTGCCGTTTTAAAAAAATGAATATCTTTGTTATATGTACATTCCAAAGGAATTTAAGGAAACAAATCAGGCTGAAATACTTCATTTCATTGGCAAAAATGCCTTGGGAATTTTAGTGAGTTCAACGGGTGTTTTTGAACCTTTGGTTTCTCATATTCCGCTCATTTCTAGCCTTGAAAATGACGAAATTATTTTGGAAGGACACCTTTCTATTCACAATCCACATGCAGATCAAATCAAAAAAGGTAAGACTGCATTGGTCATTTTTCAAGGTCCGAATGCATACGTTTCTTCGTCGGTTTATAGCCATGAAAATGTGCCAACTTGGAATTATCAGGCGGTACATCTCTATGGAACAGTTGAAATTTTATCAAACGACGCGTTGCAAGCGCATTTAGCTCAGGCAGTTGACTTTTTTGAATCGGGAAGAGACCCAAAATTAGCCTATTCGAATTTTTCGAAATCGATGTTGGAAAGTTATTTGAATGAAATCATTGGATTTAGATTGCGCGCATACAAAACCGAAGCAGCAAACAAAATGTCACAAAACAGAAATGAGGTTGACTATCAAAATATTGTGACCGATTTAAGTGAAAGTAACAATCCGTTAGACCAAGAAGTTGCGAAAGAAATGGATAAACTAAAAAAATCACAAAAACAGTAAAATAATTGCTTTTTTTCAACAGTAAATTCAATCTCAACTAGTACCTTTACTGAGCTAAAACTCGAAAAAGACCCAACAAAATTTTGAAGCAAATAGCTTCGAAACTAATTAATTGATTTTTGAAATGTTGCAAAAACGAAAAAAAATCATTCTTGTAGGCGGAGGTTTTGCAGGAGTGGAATTTGCCAAAAAAATGAGCAATTCAGATTATGAAATCTTATTGATTGACAAACAAAATCACCATCAATTTCAACCATTATTTTATCAAGTTGCCTGTTCCATGTTAGAGCCTGCAAGCATCATTTTTCCTTTCAGGAGAATGTTTCAAGGCACCAAAAACATGGAATACAGAATGGCAACTGTGCTGGAAGTCAATGATAACGAAAAATTTATTGTCACCGATGTAGGCAATTTTGATTACGACTATTTGATTCTTGCGCAAGGTTGCAAGACCAATTTTTTCGGAAATGAAGAAATTGAAAAACATGCTTTAACGCTAAAATCAACGCAAGAAGCCATCGAAATCAGGAACCACATTTTGTCCAATTTTGAAGCTGTCTTGGCCGTTGAAGGATATGAACGTGCTGAATATCTGAATATCGTGATCGTGGGCGCTGGCCCTACAGGTGTGGAATTGGCTGGGTCATTCGCTGAAATGAAAAACAAAATTTTACCCAAAGATTACACCTTTTTCGATTTCAGTAAATTGAAGATCATATTGTTGGAAGGAAGTCCAAACACGCTAAATCCGATGAGTGACAATGCGCGCAAAGCTTCTAGAAAATACTTGGAAAACATGGGTGTAATCATTCGCACTGAAACAGTTGTAAAAAATTACGATGGTCACGAAATCACCTTGCAAAGTGGCGAAACAATTCCAAGTAGAAATATGATTTGGGCTGCTGGAGTGACAGGAAATAAAATCGAAGGGTTGGAAAAGGCGATTATTGTTCGGGGAAATAGACTCACAGTCAATCGATTGAATTTAGTTGCTGGCTACGATTCGATTTTTGCCATTGGCGACATTGCTTATATGGAAACGCCGTTGTATCCCAATGGACATCCACAAGTGGCGAATGTTGCGGTAAATCAAGCGAAAAATTTGGCTAAGAATTTACTGTCCTTCAAACCAATTTCCAACTGGAAAGAATATGAATACAGAGATCTTGGTTCGATGGCGACAATTGGCAAAAACAAAGCGGTTGTCGATTTACCACGATGGAAATTCAAAGGTTGGTTTGCGTGGATAGTTTGGATGTTTTTGCACTTGATGTTGATTTTAACCGTTCGAAATAAATTGATCATTCTCATCAATTGGGCATGGCAATATTTCTCAAGTGATTCCAGTTTAAGGGTGATTTTGAGCGATCCAAATAAGAAAAAAGCATAACGAAAAAAAGCGTGTATCTTAATTTGATACACGCTTTTATATTTTAAGTAGAAATCGTTCTTACAACATTTCAATCACGCCCGCAGCACCTTGACCTGTTCCGATACACATCGTAACAACGCCATATTTCTGGTCGCGCTTTTTCAATTCATTCATGATTTGAACAGTCAATTTAGCACCAGTACAACCGAGTGGATGTCCAAGTGCAATCGCTCCTCCATTCACGTTCACCAATTCAGGATTGATTCCCGTTTCACGAATTACCGCTAAAGATTGCGATGCAAAAGCTTCGTTCAATTCAAATAAATTGATGTCGTTTTTTGTCAAACCTGCCATTTTAATCGCTTTTGGAATCGCGTCCACTGGACCAATTCCCATGATGCGTGGTTCAACGCCCACAACGGCATAACTCACCAATCTCGCAATCGGTTCGATATTCAATTCTTTCACCATTTTTTCTGACATCACCAAGACAAATGCTGCGCCGTCAGAAGTTTGAGAAGAATTTCCTGCCGTAACACTTCCGCCGTTTGCGAAAACTGGTTTCAATCCGCCCAACGCTTCCAAAGTACTCGCGCGCGGACCTTCATCTGTGTCCACAACGTAAGATTTCACTTGGCGTTTTTCGTTTTCATCTAAGAAAATATTTTCCACTGTCACTGGCACGATATCGTCTTTAAATCTTCCTGACTTAATAGCAGCAATCGCTTTTTCGTGAGAATGCAATGCAAAAGCATCTTGTTCCGCACGCGAAATTTTCCAATCGTTTGCCACTGCTTCAGCGGTCAATCCCATTCCCCAATACCACGTTGGATTTGCTTTACCTACTTTTGAGTTTGGAACAATTCTCCAACCGCCCATCGCCATCACCGACATGGATTCAACACCACCAGCGATGATGCAATCAGCCATTCCAGCTTCGATTTTTGCTTTCGCAATCGCGATTGTTTCCAAACCTGATGAACAATATCTGTTCACGGTCATTCCTGGAACCTTGTAATTATCTAATCCCATCAAAGCGATCATACGCCCGACGTTCAAACCTTGTTCTGCTTCAGGTGTCGCATTTCCAACGATCACATCATCCACGCGACCAGAGTCCAACTGTGGAAATTGTTTCATCAAATGCTTGATCACATCTGCCGCTAAATCATCAGGACGATAGAATCTAAATCCACCTTTCCCCGCTTTCCCCACCGCCGAGCGGTAGCCTGCTACTATGTATGCTGTATTTGCCATTTTTATACTTTTTTTTAGACTGAAGACATGAGACCTAAGACTCGAGACTAGACTTCTAATGTTTTCTTAAATCCAATAATCATTCTTTGTATTTCGTGAAGTTTTTCAATTAATTCAACAATTTCAAAGTTGAATAACTCGCTAACAATAATTAGTTGAGTTTCTAATTCATAAGAAGATGAAAGACCCATATTCAGAAAATTTCTAAAATCTTTATTTGTAGATCTACCAGAACCTTCTGCAATATTAGATGGAATAGACACTGCACATCTTTGCAATTGAGATTTTAAACCAAACTTTTCATCATCAGGCAATTCACTAGTCAAAAGATAAATCGACTTCACGATCTCAATAGAATCTTTCCAAATCTTAAGTTCTCTAAAATTATGTTTCATAATCAAATGTCTTTCGTCTATTGTCTTTAGTCTAATGTCTTCTGTCTATAGTCTCAATTTCTTAAAATTTTCCCATTCTTAACCAAACTTTCCAAGCGCTCTAAGGTTTTGCGTTCTTGGCAGAGCTCTAGGAATTTTTTTCGTTCCAAGTCAAGCAAATATTGTTCTGAAACAATTGTATTTGCTGATAAATCGCCGCCGCAAAGTACGAATCCTAGTTTTTCGGAAATCACTTGGTCGTGGACCGACATGTAGTTTCCTGAAACCATCGAACTGGCGCCGACATAGACAATTCCTAAGCCTTCTTGACCTAAAACCGTTATGTTTTTCTCGCGTTTTGGTGCGATGTAGCCTTTGTTTGCCATTTCCAAACACGCTTGTTTTGCGCGCAATAATTGGTGATCACGGCTCACAACAACCTCATCAGTTCCTTCACGCAAATAACCTAAATCAAAAGCTTCATAAGCTGATGTTGAGACTTTTGCTTGACCGATTGTCAAGAATTTTTCTCTCAAACGATTGATTTTGATATCGCCTTCACGCATTTCATCGGAAAGTCGTTTTGCAAATTCTTTCGAACCGCCGCCGCCGGGAATCAAACCAACGCCAAACTCAACCAGTCCCATATACAATTCTGCATGCGCAACCACTTTGTCTGAATGCATCGAAAGTTCACAACCTCCACCTAGCGCCATATTGTGTGGCGCAACAATTACAGGAATATTCGAATAGCGCACACGCATCATTGTGTCTTGAAAAGCTTTAACAGCAAAATTCAATTCATCGTAATCTTGCTCAGCTGCCATCATGAAAATCATTCCGACATTTGCTCCCGCAGAGAAATTCTGCCCCGTATTGGAAATTACCAAACCTTTTTGATCTTTCTCTGCAAAATCAATCGCTTTATTGATTCCTTCAATCACGCCACCACCAATGGTATTCATTTTGGTGTGGAATTCTAAATTCAAGATTCCATCTCCCAAATCAACCAAAGTTGCATCTGAATTTTTCCAAAGGGTATTCTCAGCGCGCAATGCATCTAGAATGACCAAATTCTCTGTTCCAGGAATGATTTTATACGTTCCTGTTGGAATATCGTAGTAAGATTTTTGTCCTTTGGATTGTTGATAAAACGAAGTAGCGCCTTTTGATTTCATCTCTAAAATCCAAGCGGCAGGCTTTTTCCCTGATTTCTCCAACATTTTCAATCCTTGATCAAAACCTAATATATCCCAAGTTTCGAAAGGACCTAATTCCCATCCAAAACCAGCTTTGATGGCATCGTCAATTTTATATAGTTCGTCAGAAATTTCAGGAATTCTGTTGGAAACGTATGCAAATAAACCACCGAAAAGTGTACGATAAAACTCACCAGCTTTGTCCATTCCCATAAACAACATTTTGGTGCGTTGTTTCAAATCGTCAATTGGTCGCGCCATGTCCAAAGTTGGAAATTTCACTTTCGAAGCAGAACGGTATTCCAAAGTGGTCAAATCCAAGCTTAAAATCTCAGATTTTCCTTCTGCGTTGGTCACTTTTTTGTAAAATCCTTGTTTTGATTTTGATCCCAACCAGCCGTTTTCAACCATTTTGGCAACGTAATCTGGCAATTCAAACAAGTCTTTTTCTTCATCGTCCGGACAATTCGCTTTCAATCCGTTGGCAACGTGCACCAAAGTATCCAAACCAACAACATCACACGTTCTGAAAGTCGCTGATTTTGGTCGACCCAACACCGGACCAGTCAATTTATCCACTTCTTCAACAGTGAATCCCATGTCTTTCACCGCGTGGAAAAGTGCCATGATGGAATAAACTCCTACTCGATTCGCAATAAATGCTGGAGTATCTTTACAAAGCACTGTTTTCTTGCCCAACATTCTGCTACCAAAATCCATCAAGAAATCAACAATTTCAGGATTCGTTGCAGGCGTAGGAATGATCTCCAACAATTGCAAATACCTTGGTGGATTGAAGAAGTGCGTTCCACAAAAATGTGCTTTGAAATCGTCGCTTCTGCCATCCAACATCAAATGAATCGGAATTCCAGATGTGTTGGAAGAAATAATTGTACCAGCTTTGCGAAATTTTTCAACTTGATCAAAAACTGTTTTTTTGATGTCCAATCTTTCCACAACCACTTCGATGATCCAATCTGCAGTGGAAATTTGCGCCATGTCATCGGTGAAATTTCCAGTCTTAATGCGACTCGCGAAAGATTTTCTGTAAATCGGTGACGGATTTGATTTTACCGCAAATTCCAAAGATTCGTTTACAATTCTGTTTTTAAATTGCGGTGAATCTGCGGACAAACCTGATTTTAGCTCTTTCTCTGTCAGTTCTTTGGGCTGAATATCCAGCAAAAGCACTTCACAGCCGATATTGGCAAAGTGACAAGCAATGCGAGAACCCATTACACCTGAGCCGAGAACGGCTACTTTTCGAATGTTTCTATTCATTTTTGATCTAATTTTAAGTTTGAAGAACTTTCAAACCAAGTTTATAATTTATTGAGCTAATTTTTGAAGTTCATCTTCTGCGATTTGATCAATTTTGACCATCACTTCGAAATAAACTTTCAATTTGTTTTTCGGAATTTTTGAAAGCAATTTGTTGTTAAAATCCAACACTACTTTTTTAGAAATTTTTCGCTGCTCCAAGCCTTTTTCAGTCAAGAAAATCAAGACTTTTCGTTTGTCCACTTCATCCACTTTTCTGTAGATAAAACCATCATCTTCCATGGTTTTTAAAGTGCGTGACAAACTCGTTGGTTCCATTCCCATTCTTGGACCAAGTTGAGTGCTTGGCGTTCCATTTTTATCGATAATCAATAAAATGTAACCCGTGGAAATAGTCATGTTGTGCTCAGCTGCTTGCTGATTGTACATGCGAGAAATTTTGTGCCAAGTTTGACGAATAAAAAAATCTATGGTTGGATCTTGATTGTTTTCCATTTGTATCTTTAAAGTTGACCTAAAGATATAAAAATATTCTAAGCACGCACAATAAAATTTTGTTAAAAAAATTATGCATACATAGCAAAAGAATGGAAAAATTCTTTATAAATTAAAGTTTCAATTTTACCACTTCTTTTCAGAAACGTGCACCGTTCCTTTGAATAAAGCGATCAATTTTTGGTCTTGGTTGGTGACTTTAACTTCATAAATTCCAGTGGTTTTTCCACGGTGAAGTTCTTCACAAGTTGCGAAAAGGGTATCGCCTAATTTGGCAGGTTTGGTGTGAGAAATGGATGTTTCGGTGCTTACACATTGATTTCCATAACTATTGGAGGCAAAAGCCAAAGCGGAATCAGCCAAAGAATAACTAATTCCGCCGTGTAATATATGAAATCCGTTGAGCATATCTGAATTCACTTTACAAGAAACAGTGCAAAAACCTGCGCCAATTTTAAGAACCTCAACGTTCATCCATTGACTGAATGCATCATTTTGCATCATCAGATTGACTATTTCTTGTGCCGTTTTCATGCTGCTTTTACAGATCTTGAAAGCAATGTAGTAAATGCAATCATGACGATAAACAATTGTGTTGCAGTTTCATCGTCTAACTCAGTTCCATCGTCATCTGGTTCGCTCAATTCAATTGAAATGAATCGCGCCAACTCTGGTTGATCACAAAAATCTTCCAAAATATCGTCTTCATTGTTGTCGAAATAAGCATCCAACATTTCAAAATAAGGTTCTTCGAAAGCGTCGATGTCATCATCTGTAACAGTATTTGTTACCAAACCTTCTTGCGTGAAACTTTCAGAAATCAAGCAATAGTAGTACAATAACAATCCTTCTAATTTTTCATTTTGATATTCGATTGCTGCAGACATAATATATCCCAACAACGTCGGTTGAGCCAACGAATGACGTTCAGACAATTGCTCTAGTCCGTCATCGTCTAAATTGTCAACAATGTTTATCGCATTTTCAATACTTTTTATGGAAACTTGGCTCATTTGAAATGTTTTTATTTTAAAGTGTAAAGTTACAATATTTATGAAATTGAACGAGTAATTTTTGAAATCCACCCAAACATTGCGCTTCCTTTTCTGAGATTCTATTATATTTGCTTAGGTGGAATTTTTACACCTTCAATTTTATTTTAAAAAACTCAAAAATGGCAAGAATCTTCATTAACCTTCCAGTGACTGACTTAGAAAAAAGTACGGCGTTTTTCAAATCTTTGGATTACGAATTTGAATCTGAAATGACTGATGACAATGCAACGTGTATGGTCGTTGACAAAAATATTTTTGTGATGTTGCTGAAACGTGAATTCTTCAAAACATTCACCAACAAAGAAATTGCTGATGCAAATCAAACAACTGAAGTAATCCTTTCTTTGGAAGTAGATTCAAAAGAAAAAGTGGTGCCTTTTGTAGAAAAAGCAGTACAAGCTGGAGCGACAACGCCCAATGACCCGCAAGATCACGGATTCATGTATCAATGGGGATTTCAGGATTTAGACGGACATTTGTGGGAAGTTTTTTGGATGGATCCAAATGCGCAGATGATAGGGTAAATTGATTTTGATCTTTGATTAAAAAGAATAAAAAAAGCGTTTGAGATTTTTCAAACGCTTTTTTAATATTTAGATTTTCTCTATTTCTTCATCAATTTCCAAGCACCGTGAATTGGTTTTGAAACGAATTCTTTTTGTTTGTTTTTTTGAATTTGATTCCAGATTTGATCAACAGATGACAACAATGCTGCTTTCTCCTCTTCCATCGCATCTTTGATTACTGTTGGATCAGAAAAATATTGTTTCACGAAATTGGTATCAAAATCTCCAGAGCGGAAAGCTTCGTGTTTCATCACGTATTTTCCGAAATCCAACGTTGTCTTTAATCCTGAAATTTGATAATCGTCAATGGCTTTGATGGTGTTTTCGATGGCGATTTCTCTTGTTTCACCCCAAACGCACAATTTCGCAATCATTGGATCGTAATAAATTGGAATGTCCATTCCTTCTTCGAAAGCATCGTCCACACGAACATGTTTTCCAACAGGGATTCTATATCTTCTTAAATTTCCAATATCTGGTGTAAATCCGTTTAACGCATCTTCTGCATAAACGCGCACTTCAATTGCATGACCATTGATTTTCAATTCATCTTGTAATTTTGGTAAACGTTCTCCGCGCGCAACACGAATTTGCCATTCAACTAAATCCAATCCTGTAATTTCTTCTGTCACTGGATGCTCCACTTGCAAGCGGGTATTCATTTCCAAGAAGTAGTAATTCAAATCTGCATCTAACAAAAACTCAACGGTTCCTGCGCCTTCGTAGTTACAAGCTTTGCAAACCGCAACGGCAGATTCACCCATTTTTTGTCTGATTTCTGGCGTTAAAACTGCACTTGGCGCTTCTTCGATCACCTTTTGGTGTCGACGTTGAATGCTGCATTCTCTTTCAAAAAGATATACGTGATTTCCCAAAGAATCAGAAAAAACTTGAATTTCGACGTGTCTAGGTTTGGTCACAAATTTTTCGATAAAAACGGCATCATCGCCAAAAGAAGAACGTGCTTCACTTTGCGCCATTTTCATTTGTTCTGGCAATTCTTCCAATGTTTCCACCAAACGCATTCCTTTTCCACCGCCTCCAGCAGACGCTTTGATCAATACAGGCAACCCAACTTGTTGCGCAATTTGAATCGCTTCTTCAGGATCTGTGATTGCTCTGTCAACACCAGGAACCAAAGGTACATTGTAAGCTGCAACCGCTTGTTTGGCAGACAATTTATCTCCCATCAAATTCATTGCATGTGCAGAAGGTCCGATAAAAGTGATTCCTGCCGCTTTTACTTTTTCTGCAAAAACAGCATTTTCAGACAAAAATCCATATCCAGGATGAATTCCATCTACGCCCAATTCTTTGCAATAGTCTAAAATCGCATCTTGTCGCAAATAACTTTCTGCAGAAGGAGATTTTCCCAAATAAACAGCCTCGTCAGCTTCCAAAACATGCGGTGCATTTGCGTCTGAATCAGAATAAACTGCAACGCTCGCAATGTTCATTTTTTTCAAAGTTCGAATTACTCTTCTAGCAATTTCTCCTCTATTGGCAACGAGTACTTTTTTCATCTATTTGGAATTAAGTTTTGAAAGTCTTCAAAAGTAAGTATAAACTTATAAAAACAAGGATTTTTAGCCTAAAATATTACACAAAATTGAAAACTTTTGCCTTAATTTTCCTCGTCAGGTTTGGAAATATTTTCTGGTTGTTTGATAGGTGGAACTGGTGTTCGTTTTCGTTTTCTGGTTAGCGTTACTTTTTTATCTTTTCGAAAGAAATCAAAAAACGTTTGTAACAATTTAAAATCATTCAAAGTTTGAAAATCTTCCTGATACTGCAGACCAACACCCTGAGTAAATCGACCCAAATTTCTATCTTGGATTACAGTATAATCGTTGGATTCATTGAAAATACTCACCCTAAAATTTCCATTGTCATCTAAAATATACTCCAAATTTAAATCTCCAATAAATGTACTTTGATTGGAACCGCCTGCATTTTTTTCTACACCAAAAACGCCAGTAATAATCAATTTATCATTCAAAGCATTTGTCGAAAATCCAATTTTTTGAGAATTTTGCCCAGTGATGATGTCGTTTTTCAAATCCACATTCAAACGAACGTCTTTTGAAAGTTCACCCAACAAACTATTGATCTGACCAGACAAAGCGTCCAACGCAGCATTGCTTCCAGAACCTGTTCCCGAAACACCAACATTTGGCTGGAAACGATTGGCTATCAACAAGGAGAAAAATTGTTTGTTCAACTCATCGGAATTGCTGTTGATACGCTCAATTGCTGCGCGGGCACTTTCCGAAGCTTTGGGAGATTTTATTTCAAATCGAATTTGCGGATCTGACAACATTCCTGTCAAATACAAATTACAAAAAACTGGTTGATTCGATGCTGTCGATTTCTTGCTTTCCAAATCTTGAACAATATCGTTTACATTCGCGCTGACTAAATAATTTGATTTCAAATTCAAGGTTGCATCTTCTGCTCCTCCTCCATTCCATGAAATCGTTCCACCATTATCGATGTTAAATGATTTTTTCAAAACGCCCAATACGAAGTTATAATTCCCATGTGTAACTGTATAAGTACCATCCATTGATAAATCATTCAAATTGGTCAATTTAATGCCAATTTGACCTCTTCCTTGTGCCGTAATTTCATCGCCCGTTTGATCGTCAAAAATCAATTTTAAAGTTGCATCTGGTGTCACATTGAAATTCAAATCTAAATCGACTCCAGTAAAATCTATTTCAGGTAAAACAATGACAGAATCTTTGATTAAATTCTCCCATTTGAAACTCAATTCGTCTTCCAATTCAGTAACGCCATACATGGGGAAATTGATGTGTGTATTGCGCTCAGTTTTCATGTTTACAATTACTTCCAAGTTATCTGCATAACCAGATATATTTGCATTTCCTGTAGCGTAACCTTTTCCATAATAAACACTTCCCTCCTCGTATTGGGTGTTCAACACCAGAAAATTGTCAACTTTTACCAACTTTCTTTGGTCGACGTCATAGTATTCCTCGATGTTAAAAAACAAATCAAAATTCCAATCCTCAAAATCGGTATGTAAAACAGTTCCGTTCATCGAACCTGTGTTTCCTTCTTCATCAATTACTGGCATATTATTGACGATGAACATGTCTTTTTCAATTTCAATTCTACCATTGAAACCGAAATTAACGCCAAACATTTCGATCTTAGCATTTCCTCCTAGTAGATCAACGTCACCTTCTAATTCAGGTGATTCTGGAGTTCCTGTGATATGCATTTTTCCGTCCAATAATCCCTTTACATTGCTAACCACTTTTGGGTCCAAAAATGCACTTGCAAATTGAATATTTGTTTGATCAAAATCCAACACAAAATTGATATTGTTTTTGTCTTTGTAGATGTAATAATCTCCATCAAAATTGAATGTTTTGTTCTTTTTATAATACAAATCGCCATTCAAAACAATACTTTCTTTCAATTTATTCCATTTTCCATGAAGGTTAACTTCGCCAACTTCTTGGTTATTTAAAAAGAAATTAGAAACAACAGCATCACCAAAAAAGTTAATCTTCTCGAAAGGATTTGACATGTTCACCTCTCCATTCACTTCTCCTTTGATTACCGTTTTGAATCCCATTAAACTACTAAAATCTTCTAATTGAAAAGCATTGATTTTAATATCCAAAGATTCTGAAGTGTCAGCAGAAAGTGCTCCATTTAAAGATATAAATTGGTTGTCTCTGTGCATCTTAAACTGATCAATATGAATATCTTGAGGAAGAAAACCAATTTCAGCTGCATTTTCTATATCCCAACGGTGTTTGTTGATACTAAAAAACGAAGGTTGTAAATCAAAAATATAACTGCTAATTCCTTTTACTTTGGTATCCCAAATAAAATTGGATTCATTGTCTGTTGAAGGATTCCAATTGAGTGAAGAATGCAAATTACCTTTTACACCTGAAGTTAAAAAAGCTACATTTTTCACTTCCAAGGTATCATTCATAGAGAATGTTCCCAATTGATAATCAGCAGTCAGGGTAGAATCGCTAAATGATTGTTGAAGATTTAGAATTTTTGATTCAAATATTCCATAACTGACTTTACTCGAATTTAAATTCATGGAAAAGTCGTTGGTATATCCGTCATAATCTCCATAAATCGCTGTGCCCTTGCTCACTTTCAATTTTGGAACAAAAACAGCCAATAAATCATTGATATCTTGGACAGTAATATTGTAGTTGAAGTGATTCTGAATACTAGATTTAGGCGGTTTCTGGTAAGCAAATAAAGCTGGAAAAACAACACTAAACTGATTGTTAAAATCATTTGCAATTGTTTTGAAATCAATCTTTCCATTTATCGTTGCACGCATCATTTTACTATCCAATCTTAATTGATCATTTTCTAGACTTCTATCCAAATTGATATCCATTTTTGGAATATCAAATGATTTCTTTCCCGCTTGATATTTCAATGATTGCAAACCAACAAAACCAGAATAATTATTGATTTCTGTACCTGATATATCTGCTTGAAAAATCGTATTTAAAGTCAAAAGCGTATCGGAATCTATCAAGTGCAATTTATTTAACCGCGCTTGATTGACAACAACATCAAAATTAAAATGTTGGATTGTATTAAAATCCAAAAAACCATTGTAATTCAATTCCGCATTCTCGTCTTTAACATCAATGTTTCCAGTAAAAATTTTATCAATATAACTCGCCTCATTTACAATCACATTTCTATAAGGATATCCGTTAAAATCAATGCGAGAAACTTCACCATTGATTTTGTTGAAATTGATTTTTCCATCGCCGAAAATTTCTCCATTCATGAAAAAAGTTCCGTAAACACTGCCTAAAGTGGATTCATTGAAAAATTTCCCCAATTGAAAACTGTCAATTTTAACATCGTATTCACTTGCTTGGGATTCCTCAAAAGTGAAAGATTTCTTGTTTTCGCTTTCGCTAAACATGATTCCGTGATCCAATCTCACACTTCCCAAGGCAGTAGAAATTTTATCAGATTCAACCACAAACTGGGAATAAAAGCCATCTACTTTCAAATCTATGGCACGGAAATACCCCAATCGATTGACGGTTTCATTCAGTGAAACATATTTATTTCCGACATCTTTCGGCAATTTGATTTGCTGCAAATCTTTCAAATCAACATAAACATAATCCAATTTCTCCTGAAAAAATGCTTGATTAAATTCCCTGAAATCTGGCAAATTGACCGTTCCTTCCAACCTTGTGCGATTTCCAGTTTTTAACAATAAATGTGCAATTTTTAAGTTTTTTATTTTGTTCGTAACATCTGCTTTTATGATCACTTGCTGATCCATTCCTTCCAAAGCTGTTCCGAAATAGGAAATGTCTTTCATCGAAACATTGCTCTCATTTAGCACTGCATCAAAGGTCACACTGTCCTCAAATTCCTGAAAATCTTCCATTTCGTTCATCAACATGAACATTTTAGGAAAATAAACTTGGGAATTTTCTGTGATGATGTGTAAGCGTTTTAGCTTTATTCCTTCGTCAGAAACATTGAAATCGGTAGAGAATTTTTTAAGCCTAAATCCACATTTTTCTCGAACCGAAAGATGTTTGATAAATCCAGTTAAAACACCATTGTCTGATTTGAAACGACTTGCATACAAATACACATTATTGAACTGCAAATGGTCATAGTCCATTCCAAAAGTGTTGTAGCCTTTTCGGTTGTCATCGTAATGAAAACGAACGCGTTCCAAGCCGATATTGTCTAAAGTGATTTGATAAGGCGAGCTTTTTGTGGATTTTTTTCCTGAATCAAAATAATCTACAATGAATCCATAATTGTACTCTCCAGTCACTTTTTCACGACTCAATTTGACAATTCCTCCTTGCAAATGCAATTCATCCAATGCAATTTTCCTACTGTATTGATTGAAAGACTTTAACGTTACAAAAACTGAATTAATGGAAGCCAACGTGTCTTTTTTCTGATCCAACACAAATACGCCATCTAAAGCGACTTTATTGAAAAAGATAATTGAAACTTTATCGACCTTAAATTTGGTTTTGAGCTCTTTAGAAAGATAATTGGTAACTTGCTGTGCCAAAAAAGTTTGTACTGGACTGGTTCTAATCGCAAAAGCAAAAATTATAAAAAGAATTAAGAACCACTCTAAGAGTCCGCCCGTTAATCTTCCTACAATTTTGAGTAATTTTGACATTCTAAATACAAATTTAAGGAAATTGGACGATAATCTTACTATCATTTTAGGCATTGAGTCATCTTGCGACGATACTTCGGCTGCTGTAATCAAAAACAGCACCATTTTATCAAACGTAATTGCAGGTCAAGCGGTTCATGAAAAGTACGGTGGCGTGGTTCCCGAATTGGCTTCTCGTGCACATCAACAAAATATCATTCCAGTGGTTGATGCGGCGATCAAACAAGCGGGAATTTCTGCCGATGATATTGATGCGATTGCCTTCACACGTGGTCCTGGTTTACTCGGTTCGTTGGTTGTTGGAACGTCATTTGCGAAAGCTTTTGCCATGGCAAAAAACATTCCTTTGATTGACGTCAATCACATGCATGGTCACGTTTTGGCGCATTTTATCGACCAAGAAAATCAATCCAAACCTCAGTTTCCATTTTTATGTTTGACAGTTTCTGGCGGACACACGCAAATCGTTTTGGTGAAAAATTATTTGGAAATGGAAATCATCGGAACGACCATCGACGACGCTGCTGGAGAAGCTTTTGATAAAACAGCCAAAATTCTCGGTTTGCCTTATCCTGGCGGACCTTTGATTGACAAATATGCGCAATTGGGAAATGAAAATCGCTTTGAATTTGCGAAACCAAATATGCCAAATTACGATTTCAGTTTCAGCGGATTGAAAACGTCGATTCTTTATTTCTTGCAAAAACAAACCAAAATTCAAGCTGATTTCATGGAAACTGAATTGAATGATATTTGTGCGTCAGTTCAAAAATCCATTTTAGATATTTTGTTTGTGAAATTATTGAAAGCAAGTAAAGATTTAAACATCAAACAAATCGCCATTGCTGGAGGTGTTTCTGCCAATTCTGGTTTGCGCAAAAAATTGCAAGAAGTTGGGAAAGCAAACGGTTGGGAAGTATATATTCCGAAGTTTGAATTTTGCACCGACAATGCAGCAATGATTGCCATGACGGGCTATTTTATGTATCAAGAAAAAATATTTACTGACCAAAGTGTCAGTGCGCAAGCAAGAATGGAATTTTAAATCAAAGCAATAATCGTAAATTTAGCTCATGTCACTTCCAGAAGATTTCAAAAAACGTGTTGAAAATGATGCCTTTTTAAGTGTTGAATTGTTAGCCGCTTTGGAAACAGATTCTCCTGTTTCGATTCGCAGAAATCCTTTGAAGACCGAAGCTGAATTACCGATTTTAAAAGAAATTCCGTGGTGTAATGATGCTTTTTATTTGACTGAAAGGCCTTTTTTCACCAAAGATCCTTTGTTTCATGCAGGAACTTATTATCCGCAAGAAGCAGGTTCGATGTTTTTAGAAACCGTTTTGAATCAACTCGCTTTGCCAGAAAATCCTTTTGTGTTGGATTTATGCGCGGCTCCAGGTGGAAAAAGCACACTGATTGCCAGTTTTTTAAACAGTGAAGGACTGCTCGTTTCCAACGAAGTGATTCAAGCGCGCTCGAAGATTTTGAAGGAAAACATGACCAAATGGGGCGTCACCAATTCCATTGTCACCAACAACGATCCTGCAGACTTTCAGCGCATTCCTGATTTTTTCGATTTGATTGTTGTGGATGCACCGTGCTCTGGCGAAGGAATGTTTCGCAAAGACCACGCTTCGCGCAATGAGTGGTCGCAATCGAATGTTGATTTGTGTGCAGCACGCCAAAAGCGCATTGTGATGGACGTATGGGAAAGCTTGCAACCGGGAGGTTTTTTGGTTTATTCCACTTGCACTTTCAACACCCAAGAAAACGAAGAAAATATCGCTTGGCTTTTGTATGAATTGCAAGCTGAAATTGTTCCGATTGAAACGACGCATTTCAAAAAAGGAAGAAACGATGTTGGCAATTACGCGTTGCCTTCGTTGGTGGACACTGAAGGATTTTTCATTTGCGTGTTGCAAAAACAGGGAACGAGAAATCAGCTTAAATTGAAGTTGAATAAAAAAGCGGAAGTCACCACAATCAAAGACATTTCAGCGCTGACCGAATTCGCTGACTTAAATGAAATGAAAGCAATTCAGTGGACCAATTATTCATTCGCAGTTCCTGAAAACTTTACGGAGGAAATTATCTATCTTCAAAACCAAATGCGCGTCATCAAAATGGGAACTGAATTGGGCGAAATTGCCAAAAAGGGACTTATTCCACATGATGCTTTGGCACTGAATCCAAAGTTATTACGCAGCGATTTACCCAAAATTGAATTGGATTTAAATCAAGCGTTATCATATTTACATGGTGATACTTTTTCAATCGAAGGTAAACACGGATTCAATGTGATGAAATTCCAAAATGAACCTTTGGGGTGGATTAAACACATTGGGAATCGCTTCAATAATTTGTATCCAAAAGAATGGCGGATTCGAATGAAAATTTAAGGTTAATTCAAGGCAAAGAATTTCCCAATCCTGCGATATAAATTTTAAACCACTGTTCGAGCGACATTTCCAGTTCTTGCGCTTCGATGGCCAATTTTAGTCTTTCAATTTTCCCCGTTCCGACCACAGGCAAAATATTGGATGGATGTTTCATCAACCAAGAGTAAACCACTTTTTCGATGGATTCTTCATTCAATTCATGTGCAACTTCTTGGAGCGATTTGAAAATTCGATTTCCTTTTTCGTCTGTTGGATTCATTAATTTTCCGCCTGCCAAAGGCGACCAAGCCATCGGTTTTACTTGATTTTTTTGCATCATTTCAACCGTGCCATTTTGGAAATAATCCAAACAGAATGGAGAAATTTCAACTTGATTGGTCACCAACGGATCGCGCAAAAAAGCATTCAATAAATCCATTTGATGTGGCAAAAAGTTGGAAACGCCAAAATGCAATACTTTTCCACTTTGTTTCAATTCGACAAACGTTTCAGCCACTTCGTCAGCATTGAAAAACGGCGAAGGTCGATGCAATAGTAATACGTCGAGGTAATCCGTATTCAAATTAGAAAGTGAATTTTCAACGGATTGAATGATGTACTTTTTGCTATAATCATAGTGTTTGATTTGTCGGTCAGGAAATTTTTCAGACAACAATTTGATTCCACATTTTGAAACTAACTGTAAATCTTTTCTCAATCCCGGCTGAATCGCAAGTGCTTCTCCAAAAATCGCTTCGCAACTGTAATCTCCATAAATATCAGCATGGTCAATGGTTGAAATTCCCAATTCTAGCGCTTGTGAAACCAAAGTTATCAGTTCTTGTGAAGACAAATTCCATTCACGCAAACGCCAATGACCGTGGATAATTCGAGAAAAATTGGGCTGACTTGGAATGTAGCTGTTTTGCATACTTGAATTGATTGAATTTTTGCCTTACAAATATAAAGGAACGCATTCACTCCTGATTTGCAACAAAACACGATTTTTTCAAAATAATTGTTAATTTAGTCAAATTATTTAATCTATTAAAATCAACTTATGAAATTTAAATCGACTTTTATTGCTCTACTTATTTCTTTTGTAGGCTTTACCCAAGACTACTCCTTTGAGTGGGGAGACCAAGTAAAAACAAAAACTTCCATTTTAGATATATATCAAGTCAATGGAAATTCATTTTATGCATGGACATACAGTAAAGGAAGCTATGGCAGAATCATGTCATATAAGAATCTAACTTATAACAACACTTCCTATTTTAAGAATCTGGTAAATGGTAAACCTTCCGACTATGAAGGAACTTATGAAATTGATGGTACAATTTATACTTTTACTTCTGAGGATAACGCGGACAAAACAACCAAGTCTTTGTATGCTCATGAGTTCAAAGAATCAATGGAAAAAAGAGAAGTTGAAGGTAAAAAAATCGCGTCGTTTGATTATGACAGAAAAAACAAACGCCGCTCTGGATTCAAGCTTTTGGCATCTGAAAACAAACAAAAAATCTGTGTAACTTATTATTCTTCTACTAGAAAGAGAAACGATTCAAAAAATGGAGTTTATGGGTATTTTGTACTTGATGCAAATTTAGCAATTGAATCGCAAGGAAGTTTTGAGGATATTTTAGAAGAAAAAGGAGAAACAATCACAGATTACAAATTGTCTAATCAAGGAACATTGTTTTTGATTACAAGCCTGGTTGTAAAGGACGAACCAACAACAATTAAATTTTATAAAGTTACTGGTGATGAATTCAGTGCATTGGAATTTAATCTTGGTGCAAAATATACCAGTCAACTAAGTATTGCTGTAGATCAAAAAGAAAACTTTGTTGTTTCAGGATTTTACGGTGAAAGAGGAATCAAAGGACAAACAAAAGGAACTGGAGTAAAAGGTGTTTTCTATGCTGTAATGGATCCGAGAAGTGAAGAAATTGTAAGTTCAGGTTACCATGAATTTGATGACAAATTTATCATGGAAGGACTTTCAAAACGTCAAATTGAAAAAACTGAAAAGAAAAAAGAAAAAAAGGGAATTGAACCAAGTTTGTATAATTTCAAAATGAGAAAATTTGAATCTACAACTGATGGAGGATATTTAGGTGTTGCAGAGGAAAGTTATATTGTTGAACGAACTTATACCAATCCAAAAACTGGTGCTACAACGACAACATACGTTTATTACTATATGGATTTGATTGTGTTTAAACTTGACAAAAATGGAGAAATGCTATGGAAAAAGAAAATTCAAAAAGCACAAATAACAAGCAATGATGGTGGTTATCGATCTTCATTCGTTATGAGACAAGTAGGTGAAAAAGCGTATATGATTTTCAACGACCATTTAAAAAACTACGATCCAGTTAGTTTCAAATACTTGAATAGTGACGTTCAATATCCGATGACATTTTCAAAAAAGAACAACGCAATCGCTGTGGTCTCAGTAAACATCGAAGATGGAAAAATAGAACGCAATGCATTAAAAGGAACCAAAGAACTAGGTTCAATTTTGATACCAAGACTTTGTATTCCTGACAAGGAAAATTCATCTATCTTGATGTACACAAGATTGGGTTCTAAAGAAATGGTAGGAAGAATGAATTTCAAAGAATAATTCCAATTATCTATAAATTCAAAAGGCTGCTCAAATCATTGAGCAGCCTTTTTCTTTGATAACTATTTTTAATCTTACAGCAATGTACTCGGACATACATAAGCTGTTTTCTCAACAGATGTTTTGGCTATTCCAGCAAAACCAGAATCTACATCTTTGAAATTGTCCCAACCTCTTTGTTTCAAGATGGAAGCCGCAATCATACTTCTATATCCTCCTGCGCAATGTAGGATGAAAGATTCGTTTTTAGGAAACTCAGCCAAATGTTGATTGATTTCATTCAATGGAATGTTAATCGCCCCAACCACATGTTCTGATTCAAATTCACTTTTCTTGCGGATGTCAATGATGATTGGAGCTGATTTATAAACTGATTCGAAAGTTTGCGCATCGATTCTTTCAACCGTTTCAATCGCTTTTCCAGCATTTTTCCAAGTTTCAAAACCACCTTTCAAAAATCCAATCGCGTGATCATATCCAACTCGTGACAAACGAATTACCGCTTCCTCTTCTCTTCCAGGCTCGGTAATCAACAAAATTTCTTGTTTGATATCAGGAATCATTTCTCCAACCCACATCGCAAAATTTCCATCGATTCCAATGTTTATAGAGTTTGAAACAAACCCTTTTGCGAAAGTCGTAGCATCTCTTGTATCTAAAACCAATGCGTTGGTTTCGTTGGCAACCAATTCGAACGCAGTTGCATCCAAGGCATGTAATCCTCTTTCCAACACCGTATCTAAACTTTCATACCCTTGGATATTCATCAATACATTTTTAGGAAAATATCCTGGAGGATTTGTCAAACCCGTCAATAATTCTTTGATGAATTCATCTTTAGTCATATCTGCGCGCAATGCATAATTCGTTTTTTTCTGATTGCCCAAAGTATCAGTTGTTTCCTTGCTCATTTTCTTGCCGCAAGCAGAACCAGCGCCGTGATTTGGATAAACAATTAAATCATCCGACAAAGGCATGATTTTATTTCTCAAAGAATCAAATAAATGTGCAGCCAATTTATCTTGTGTTAAATCAGCTATTACATGTTGTGCCAAATCTGGACGACCTACATCGCCGATAAACAAAGTATCGCCAGAAATAATTCCGTGCTCTTTACCGTTTTCGTCGATGAGTAAATAAGTTGTACTTTCCATGGTGTGACCTGGCGTGTGCAATACTTTTACAGTATAATTTCCTACTTTGAATAGTTGATTGTCTTCTGCAACAATAGCTTCAAATCCTGGTTTCGCTGTTGGACCATAAACAATTTGGGCACCTGATTTCTTAGCTAAATCTAAATGTCCACTGACAAAATCTGCGTGGAAATGGGTTTCAAAAACATATTTGATTTTGGCGTTGTCGGCCTTGGCGCGATCCAAATATGGACCAACTTCTCTCAATGGGTCAAAAATAGCAGCTTCTCCGTTGTTTTCTAAATAATACGCTGCGTGTGCGATGCATCCTGTGTAAATTTGTTCGATTTTCATGATTGTAAATTTTATAGAACAAATTTAAAAGATTGACATCTCTTTCTTTGATACAAAAGTCACATTCAGAAATGATTTACATCAGTTTTCGACGTCTTAGAGTTTACTTTTCAGCAAATTGAATATCATACAATTTACGATAGTATCCATCTGTTGCAAGTAATTCATTGTGTGTACCCGTTTCGATAATTTCTCCATGATCCATCACCACAATTTTATCAGCGTTTTGAATAGTCGATAAACGGTGTGCAATGACGATTGATGTTCTGCCTTGGGTCAATTTTTCAGTGGCTTTTTGAATCAATTCTTCTGATTCATTGTCCACGCTTGAAGTCGCTTCATCTAAAATTAAAATGTGCGGATTGTAAACATAAGCGCGAATAAAAGCCAACAATTGTCGCTGACCGATAGACAAAACACCTCCTCTTTCTCCCACTTCATAATCATAGCCTTGAGGCAATTTATCTATGAAATCGTGCGCGCTCACCGCTTTTGCGGCTTCAATTACCTGCGCTTTGGTAATGGAAGGGTCTCCCAACGTAATATTTTCAAAAATCGTCCCAGAAAATAAAAATACATCTTGCAGTACAATCGCAATATTTTTTCTTAAATAATTCAATTGAAGCGATTTGATATCTGTTTCACCCAAGGAAATCGTTCCTTTTTGGAATTCATAAAACCGTCCGAGTAGATTCACAATCGAAGATTTTCCGGCTCCAGTTGCACCAACAAAAGCTACCGTTTTACCGCTTTCAATCGTCAAATTGATGTTTTTCAAAACCCAATCTTCTTCTTTGTAAGCAAAATAAATGTCCTTAAAATGAATGTCTTGATTGAAATTGATGTCTTTAATTTCTCCTTCAATTTGAACATCTTCGTGCATGTCGAGCACTTCAAAAACCCTTTCAGCACGCACAATTCCGCGTTGCAAAATATTGAATTTATCCGCCAACTGTCTGATTGGTCGAAACAACATGTGAATCCACAAGGTAAATTCGAAAATTTGTTCATACAATTTGGCTGGCTCGGGCGTATTTTCTCCAATCAATTGAAATGCGCCCCAAACTAACATCAAAGCGATGGAAAGAGAAGACAAAATTTCAACAACTGGAAAGAAAATTGAAAAGGCCCAAATCGCATTTACTTGCGCTTGTTTATGATCGTTGTTGATTGATTCAAACTCTTTTTGTTCTTGCTTTTCTCTATTGAAAAGTTGCACAATCGACATTCCAGAAATGTGCTCTTGGACGAAAGTATTCAATCGCGTGACTTGCAAGCGCTCTGATTGAAACGAATTGCGCATCGCTCGTGCAAAAATCCTGGTTGCTAAGATCAACAACGGAATTGGAATCAATGTCATCAAGGTCAGTTGCCAATTGGTAAACATCATCATGATAATAATGAAAATCAGCATCAATAAATCGCCTAAAATGTCAATCAATCCAGAAGAAAAAACTTCGGAAATTGCTTCGATATCAGAAACCAATCGAGTAACTAAATTTCCAATGGGAGTTTGATCAAAATACTTCATCCTGAATGAAATAAAATGTTCAAACAATCTTTTTCGAATATCGCTGATAACAGTTTGGGCCAATAAATTACTGAAGTAGGAATTCATAAATTGAAAAACGCCTTCTACAAGCAGCAATAATAGCAACATCATGAACCAATTAAATAAAGCGGATTCATTTTGGCTATTGATGATGAAATCGCTCACCATTGTTCCAATTAACATTGGTCGCAACGGAGTTAAGGCAGACAATGTCAGGGTACAGAACAGCGAAAAGAGTAAATATTTCTTGTAAGATTTTACAAAAAACATCAATCTTTTAAAAACTTTAAAATCTAATTTCGACTGCTCTGACATTGAAAAACTTATAAATCAAAAATATGTTTTTCAGCATGATAAGAAGAACGCACCAACGGTCCACTTTCAACATAACGGAAACCCATTTCCAAACCTTTGATTCTGTATTCTTCGAATCTTTCAGGAGTGATAAACTCTTGCACTGGCAAGTGTTTTGGCGTTGGTTGCAGATATTGTCCTAAAGTCAGAATATCCACATTTACACTGCGCAAATCTTCCATCGTTTCCAACACTTCTTCGTGTGATTCTCCCAAGCCCAACATTACACCAGATTTGGTTCTCATTCCACCTTTTTTCAAGCGAAACAATACTTCCAAACTTCGGTCATATTTTGCTTGAATGCGCACTTGTTTGGTCAAGCGACGAACTGTTTCCAAGTTATGCGAAACAATTTCTGGTGCCACATCAATGATGTTTTGCAAATTTTCCCATTTCCCAGCAAAATCTGGAATCAAGGTTTCCATGGTCGTTTGTGGCGACTGATGTCTGATTGCTTTCACCGTTTGCACCCAAATTTCAGAACCGCCATCTTTCAAATCGTCACGGTCAACTGAAGTCAAAACGGCATGTTTCACGCCCATTGTTTTAACACTATGCGCCACTCTTCCTGGCTCATAAATGTCAACTTCCAACGGTCGTCCCGTTTGAACCGCGCAAAAACCACAACTTCTGGTACAAATATTTCCCAAAATCATGAATGTCGCAGTTCCTTCACCCCAGCACTCGCCCATATTTGGACAACTTCCACTTTCACAGATGGTGTGCAATTTATGTTCGTCGACCAAAGCGCGTACTTTGCGGTAATTTTCGCCAGTTGGCAATTTTACACGCAACCATTTTGGTTTTTTAATTCTTACTGAATTGTTATCTTTTTCAATGATTTCACTCATAACTAAGTTCTTTTTGTACCAATTAAAAATTTGGCGTACAAAGCGTTAAATAAAGATTTCGATGGCGAAGCATACATTAAATCAACAGGTTTGAAGAAATAATCTATTTTCGCGCCGATTTCGATTGCTCTAATTGACTGGTCAAATTTACTCAAATTGAACAAAACTCCCGCTTTTAATTGCAGTCCTGATGTAAATTTTCCTTCCTTAATTCCCGTCAGGAAAGTGGATTTGCCATAAATATTTTCTTGATAGTGAATTTCAGGATCATATCGCACATTCACAGGCTCTTCATAACCTTGACCGCCAATGTAAGGCTCTCTAATCAATAAGTAAATAGGTTTCAAATAAGCCAAATTCAATCCTGCACTCCAAACACCGCTAATTTCAACGCCTTGAAATCTTTTACTTTCATACAATAAATGTGAAGCTCCAAAGGATGCATTTAGGTAAAATAAACTATTGATTTTTCCAAAATAATAACCGCGAGCATCTTTGTAATTGTTGTTGTAAATTTTGGATTGCTTTTCACTTTTTAAATTCCCAATCGCCAAACTGATCAACCAAGTCGTTTTCTTTTGCTTTTGAAATCCATAAAATCCTTCCGCTCCTACACCAGTTGTTGCCAACATGATTCCACCTCCAAATTGATTTTTGTAAATCACATCCACGCTTTCAGCCACAGGAGTTTGTCCATTCAAAAAGAACGGAAAAACCAATAAAATCAAAAGCGTAAATTTTCGAAACATTTTACTAAAATCTTAAACAAAAATACAACTTTTTAGTTCGTCAAAAAGAATAAAGTTAAAGTCTAAATTCATCGTCAATGGTTTTTTCCTACCTTTACTTTTCAAACAAAAAAACAATGGCAACATCCAAAGTAACATATCTCGGCAATTTAAGAACTTCATGCGAACATTTGGCATCTGGAACGAAGATTATCACTGATGCACCCATCGACAACAACGGCAAAGGCGAAGCATTTTCTCCCACAGATTTGGTAGCAACTTCTTACGCATCATGTATGATTACCATCATGGGAATTTACTGCAACAATCACGGACTTTTACTTAAAAAAGCTGATGCAACAATTACCAAAATCATGGCTGAAAGTCCAAGGAGAATCCAAAAAATCGTGATTGAAATGGATTTAAGCGGAAATGATTGGGATGAACACCAAACTCAAAAAGTGATTGCCGCCGGAAAAGCTTGTCCTGTTGCGAAAACCTTGGGTGATAATGTGGAGGTGGAATTTACATTCTTGCACTAAAAGGTAGTCTTTGACTTTTTAGTGTTTTTTATGCCGTTTCGGCACAGGATCGTGTCCATGTCCGCCCCAAGGATGGCATGAAGCGATGCGTTTCAAACCCAAATAAGTTCCTTTAAAAATCCCCCAAACTTGAATCGCTTCGATCATGTAATTGGAGCAAGTAGGTTCGTATCTGCAAACTGCGGGAAATAATGGACTAATTATCCATTGGTAAATTTTGACCAACAGAATCAACGGAAATTGGATGATTTTTCGAATGATTTTCACAGGCTAAAAGTACTACTTTTGAGATTAGAATGATTCAATGCCACTAAAATCATTATTTTGCAAACGTTGCAAAAAATCACTTTTTGGTTAAAAAAAGGGATAATAACGAGCAGAAAACGTTAAAATCGAATAAAAAACTTCATTTTTCGATAAAAAACCGTATCTTAGAGATTCAAACTTAAAGCACTCTCCATGCGATATTTTTTAATTTTAGTTTTCTCCGCTTTTTTAACACCATTTTATGCGCAACTTCCAAGTTGGGATCATGAATTGGTTGAAGTAACCAATCCTGAAAAAAGTGGTATTTTGATGAATTCCCAACCATTGTTTGATGGATTGTGGGACACCTTACCTCAACCTGCGTTTTGGAAAGAAATCATGAAATTGTCTCCAGATTCTTGTTTGATAAATGTCGCATCGAATCGACAAATCATCATGAAAATGTCGAACAAAGATTGGTCTAAACAATCAGAAGCTCGCAAAACGATTTTCAAAGACAGCCTCAAATTGGCGAACAATATTGATTCTACCGACAAAATATTCGTAACCACTGGTAAAAATGATTTTTACAAATTCAATGAAGTTTATCCAAGCATTTCAAATGGCATTTTAGCTTTTGAAAGTCAAGGCGTTGATCCTTGGTATGCGCAAGCCATCTTGTTGATTGAAAGTCCAGGACAGTTGAAAAAATCTTCGGCTGGTGCTTATGGTGCTTTTCAATTGATGCCAGGAGTAGCAAGAGCGCAAGGATTGATTGTCAATAAAACCACAGACGAACGCAAAGATTTCAATAAATCTGCCTACGGCGCAGCGCGATTAATCAATAGAACTTGTATTCCTGAAGCAAAGAAAATCTTGAATGACCACAACATCGTGTACAATGAGTCTGATTTGTGGTTTCGCTTGTTTGTGTTGCATGTTTACCACGCTGGTTCAATGAATGTGCGCGCAGTAGTGAATAAAATCAATCCGACTGAAGGCGGACAAAGTTTGATCAAAGCCATGTGGCAAACGCACGCAGCATCCTTTGGAAACTCTTCTCAAAACTACACGCAACTGGCATTGGCGTCGCAATTCATTTTGCACGACATGACGAAAAGCGAATGTGTAAAATTGTTTGATTGCGTTGAATAAATCAATCTTCAATAAATTTCAAAGAAATTGAATTGACACAATGACGTGTATTTTTGTCTGTAAATCGCTCACCAACAAAAACGTGTCCTAAATGTCCTTCGCAATGGTTGCAAATTATTTCCACCCTGCGTCCATCAGCATCAGGAACTTGTCGCACAGCTCCGGGAATTTCATCATCAAAAGATGGCCAACCGCAACCTGAATCAAATTTTGCATTCGAATGATACAAAGGCGCTTCGCATTGGCGACAAATAAAAGTTCCCGCCTTTTTCCAAGAATTAAATTCGCCAGTAAATGGCATTTCTGTTCCTTTGTGAAGAATGACTCTTTTTTCTTCAGCAGTTAAATTGTTGAAATTTGATTTGTCTAACATGATTTAGTTTTTGTTTATATGAACAGTTTAGAATGAAAAAGGTTTAATCTGCAAAAATACAATATCAAAGTATAATTTATAACTGATTGCAAAAGCAGACTTCGATCGCCAATTGCAGACTTCGAGTGCCTCAGTCTGCAATTGGACTTTTATCATTTTGAGTTTGACCGTGAGGTTGACTGAGCTTGTCTGGTTGACTGAGCTTGTCGAAGTCAACGTCCTTGTAAGCTCTTGACAATTCCGGTAATTTCTCATATTCACCTCGAATCAACGCTTCTTTTTTTCTGCGACTCCATCCTTGAACTTGCTTTTCGCGATAGAAAGCTGTTGAAACTCTGCTATATTCTTCAAAATAAACCAATTCTACTGGCAATCGCTTTTTAGTATGATTTGCACCTTGACCAGATTGATGCTGATTTAACCTTCTATGTATATCGATTGTACTTCCAGTATAATAACTGCCATCATTACAAACTAATATATACATCCATCCACTTTTCATTTTGGTTTAGTTTTTAAATCGGTTAAATAAAGATACAAAAAAAAAGTTTGTCTCAGCACAGCCAAAACAAACTTTCAAGTTCAATTCAAATTTTATTTTAAATCGCCATATTGCCCATCATATCTTTCAAATCTTGGGTATTTAAATCGATGATTTGTTTTAAAATATTTTGATTTGGATTCGTAGAATTAATCACCAGTTCACTGCCTTTATTGTCGACTTTAAAAGTGATGTTTTTGACTACATAAATCGATTTGTATGCGCCTGGCAAATAAAACGATTCAACATCTAAGCCTTCAAAATTGATGAAACCTGAAATTCCTTTTTTGCCGAAATCTTTGCCACAACTTGGAATCACCAACGACGACATGCCTGCGCCAGCATTTGGCGAAGAACCAATTAAATTTTTGTCTGTGATTTTGTAAATAAATCGACCACCACTTTTGCTTGCAGCCCAAAGTTCGAACAACGGCTTACCTTCTTTTCCTATACCTACAGTAAAATTCAATTCAGGAACAAATCCCATCATCTGTGGTTCACCAACCAAAACCAATCCTGCGATGCCACTGAAAACTTTGTTTAGTGGTCCGTCACCCAAAAGCATTACGGCAAGCGCAGATTTTGTGTCGCTATTGATCATTTTTTCTTTAAAATCAGCCGCAAAATCATCGATAAAGCTTTCCGCTTTTTTCATGTCGATGCTCGCCGCAATTCCAATTCTTGCTTTTCCTTTTCCAAGATTTGACAAAACGCTTGCATTTGCATCATCTTTGAAAAACATGCGTTTTTGTAATGCTGCTGAAAAAAGATTTTCAGTTTTGAAAACCATTTTACCTTTTTCGAAATTTAGCGTGGCATGCAGATAAGAATCTTTGACCATTTCAGTCAATTCTTTTTGTTTTGGTTTACTCAACTTCGACAAACTTGTATTTGACGTTCCATATAAGTTTTCCAAATTGGCATTGAGCGCGATGTCATTGTTTTTGCTTAACAATTCATCCATTTTACCACCAGAAATTTCTCCTTTCGTCTTATTGAAAGCGGCTTCAAGTGCTAGTTTTCCGTCGTAGTCTTCATTTTTGATTACAACAATTGCCAAATTCCCTTTGATTCCCACGCTTAAATCATCGTTGACAGAATATTTCATTTCGCCTGCTTCTTCAATGAAAAGTCCTGATGAAGCCAAACGATCTTCCAAAGTATCTTTATTTTGAACATCTAAAAAGACATAAGTCGATTTTGGATTTCCATTTCTATCAAACGGACCTTCCATAGCAAAATAAATGGGCGATTCAGGATTCAACGCATCAGATAATCTCTCTTCGATCAAGCTCCCCAATTTATCTATTTTCTTGTATTCAGCTTTATTAAGAATCTGGTTGTAATTCAAAGAACCAAAAGCGATAATAGACTCATTGTCATTCATAAAAGCGGAAACAGATTCCTTAATTGGTCGATCATTGTTTCCTGAGCAAGCAACTAAGAATAAAAAGCCTGCTAAAATTGGTAAAATTTGTTTCAAAGACATATTTTTGTATTTACAATTCGTATTCAAAAGTAATTGAAAATTAAGAACGTTCAAGCTACTTTTTATATTTTACAATTTATTTGCAAATTCTATTCCAAATTTAAAATTCTGACATGCATTTCATAGAACCATATTATCAATGGCGCGATTTTTATATTGCTTCCGAAGATCCTTCTTCCCCATTTTTCAACAGAGATTACAGCGAATTTGAATTTACAGATCAAATTTACAATTACTTAATTCATCCGCAGTGGGACAACATGGGGTCACGGACTTTGGTTATTAAAATATTGTTTGTTGAATACGATGAATCCTATGCCATTATTGAAATGTTTGGCGAATGGAACGATGCAATAGAAAATGACATCATGACTTTTAAACGTGAAATTATCGAGCCTTTAATTGAACATGGAATCAATAAATTCATTTTGATTGGAGAAAATGTATTGAATTTTCACTATTCCGACGATTGTTATTATGAAGAATGGTTTGACGAAGTTGAAGACGGCTGGATTGCACTCATCAATTTTCACGACCACGTTGTAAAAGAATTTGAACACATTCACATCGACAGCTATTTTGTAATGGGAGGTGATTTGGATGAAATTGAATGGCGAACATTTTCCCCTTTTCAGTTTTATGAAAGAGTGAATCAATATGTTACAAAACGTTTAAATCCTTGATGAATTAATCTAAATTTGACACCAATTTATTTTTAAGTATCATTTTGTTGCCTTACCTTTACGACTGAATATATAAATATAGCTTATGAAAATTTTTACACTGCTTTTACTTTTAGTTCCTTTCTTAGGATTTTCTCAAACAACAGACTTATTTATCTCTGAATACGGAGAAGGAACAAGCAACAATAAATACATTGAAATTTACAATGGTACTGGTGCTTCAGTTGATTTATCTGTTTACGCTTTGAAACTATACAACAATGGATCTTTAACTCCAAATGTAACTTTGGCGCTTACAGGCACACTTGCCGATCAAGATGTTTACGTTGTAGCAAGCGCTCAAGCAAGTACAGCTATTTTAGCACTAGCCGATGTAACTTCAGGAGTCACTGGATTTAACGGTGATGACGCTGTAACCCTAGAAAAAAACAGTGTTGCCATTGATGTAATTGGAACTGTTGGAACTGACCCTGGAACTTCTTGGGCTGTTGCTGGAGATTTAGCTGGTTCATTGGATAAAACACTTGTTAGAAAATCTTCAATTTGCTCTCCGAATGCAAACTGGACAATTTCTGCAGGAACTGATGCTAGTTCATCTGAGTGGATCGTTGGAGCTGTTGATGATATTACAAATTTAGGTGCTCATACTTCAAACTGTGGTGGTGTTCCATGTAATCCTATCGCTGCACCAACTGCAACCGGAGCAACAATTTGTAGCGGTGCAACTGCCAATTTGAGTGCAACAGCAAGTTTAACAAATTCCACTTTATATTGGTATGATGTTAACGTTGGCGGAACTTCGATTGGAAATGGAACTTCATTCACAACGGGCGCATTGCCTTCCACTACTTCATTTTGGGTTGAAGAAACAATCGTAGGTTGCCCTCCAAGTCCAAGAACAGAGGTTGTAGTTACTGTTTCAGGAACAGCGCCAACTGTAAATGCTGGAAACGATCAAACAATTTGTGCAGGTGCAAGTGTAATTTTGACTGCTACTGGAACTGGCACAATCTCATGGGATAATGGTGTTACAAATGGTGTTGCATTTAATCCTTCAGCAACAACTACCTATACTGTAACTTTGACTAGCGGTGCATGTTCAAATACTGATCAAGTGTTGGTAACAGTTAATTCGCTTCCAACAGTTAGTGCAGGAGCTGATCAAACAGTTTGTGCGGGAGAATCTGTGACACTTGTTGGTTCAGGTGTAACTAACTTAGCATGGAACAATGGCGTAATTGATGGAACAGATTTTACTCCAACTGCAACAGGAACATATACTTTAACAGGAACTGATGCAAATGGTTGTTCAAATACGGACCAAGTTACGGTAACTGTTAATCCTGTACCGACAGCAACCGCAACAATTTCAACAGGAACTACTTTAGTTGCTGGTCCAGCTGGTCAATCATACCAATGGATCAATTGTGCAACTAGCCAACCAATCAGTGGAGCTACGAGTGCAACTTATGTAGCAACTGCAAATGGAAATTATTCAGTGGTAGTAACAAATACAAATGGATGCTCAAGTACCTCTTCTTGTGTCACAGTTAATTCAGCTGGAATCAATGAGAACAAAGAAGAATCAACTATTTCTGTTTATCCAAATCCAACCAAAGGAAAAATTAATTTGACTATTCCCACAGAACAAGCGAATGTATCTGTATACAACGCTTTAGGAAAAGTAATTGCGAACTACAGCAATGTTCAAAATGGTGCTGCGATTGATTTGAGTAACAATCCAAATGGAGTTTACTTGATTCATGTAGCGACTGAAAAAGGAACATCTATTTTAAGAGTTGTAAGAAACTAATAAAAATAATTCAATACTTGAAAACGGGATACTTTAGGGTATTCCGTTTTTTTTGTACTTAAATTTTAGGGTAAGATTTATTGAATTCTGCCTTTCACAGCATTTTCGATGGTTTCATCGATTGATTTAAATTGAAAGTCGTCCAAGGCATGTAATAATTTTTCGCTGCTGTAAGTTGTGGTAGCCTGCGCACTTCTAACGGAATCTTTGGTTAATGTTCGCTTACCAGTAAACAGACTCGTAAACCAAGATAAATTGCATGCTAGGGCACTCAAAAATGGACCCGCTAAAATTGTTGGAGCCTTTACTCCCATTTGAATGGCAACCTTATCAAAAAATGATTTGAAACTGATATTGGTTCCTGTAACTAAGAATCGATCATTTTTTATTTCTGAATCCATTAGTCGGACCATTGCAGAGGCAACATCTCTCACGTCTACAAATGCATTTGAGCCAGCTGTATAAAATTTAAAACCCTTGGAGATGGTTCTCAAAATCTTCAATGAACTTTCATCCCAATTTCCTGGACCAATAATCATACTTGGATTAACGATTATTGCATCCAAACCTTCCTCGATTCCTCGCCAAACTTCTTTTTCTGAGGAATATTTAGAAATAGCATAACCACTCGTTTCTGGTGTTTGAACCCATTTATTTTTTTCAACCAGTGGATTATCGGGATGATCAACATCGTTTGAAACCGCTGCAGTTGAAGAAACAAAACAAAGTTTTTTGACATTTAAACCAAGAGCGATATTGACAATATTTGCAGTACCGCGACGATTGATTTTCATCATCTTGAAAAAATCTCTTCTCGCAAAGGAAACAATTGCTGCACAATGATATACAATTTCAGAACCTTGCATCAATTCTTCCAAAGTCATGACATCCAAGACATCACAATTTACCCATTCAATTTTTGAGAATAAAGTTTCTGCATTTTCAGCTGAATAAAATTGGAAAATCTTGAAGGTTTGTTTGATTTTTGATTCGTCACGAAAAATCGCGCGGATAGAAACATCTTGTTGCGACAATTTGTAAAGTAAATGACTTCCTAAAAGTCCTGTTCCTCCGGTGACAAAAATCATGGGTACTAAGATACGGCAGTTAAATTTGATATTAATCAGAAAAAATGTAAAAATTTACACTTATCTATTTCAAACATTCTTTTTGGTAACAATTGTTACATTATTTAGTCGAAAAACCGAATGTTTACTGGGAAACTTGAAATGTTCAATAAAAAGTCTATTTTGAAAGAAATGTTAAAAAATCACTAAAAAACATAAAATGTATGTGTAATTTTGACATTATGAAAAGGATAAGTTTTATAATTTTAGGATTGGGAATTCTGGTAACTTCATGTCAATCAGAATACGGGGAAAGAATGAAAAAAGCCCTTCAGCTTAAAAGAGAATACCAAAAAGTGCACATTCATTTGCAAAACACAAAAAATCCAAATTTGATAACTCAACTGAGTGAAATCAAAAAAGAAATCCGTTTTCATGCAACGATTTCTGGTAACGAGCAATTGTTTCTAAAGGAAATTTGGAATAACTAATCCATTGTTTTTTTATAGTTCTAATTCAATTATTGGATCCCAAAACAACAGTTTAAAATTCAGAACTTGATCATTTTCGATTGCAATATTTTCAACTTTTAAGAGCCTTTCCATTTCATTTTCATGCGCAAAGTGCATTTTTCCAGTAAGCATTCCGTTGCGATTCACAACTCTGTGCGCAGGAACATCGGGCAAAACGTGTGCAGCATTCATCGCCCAGCCAACCATTCTTGCTCCACTTTTCGTACCTAGATAATTGGCAATTGCGCCGTATGAAGTTACGCGACCTTGCGGAATCAAACGCACAACATCATACACTTGGTCAAAGAAATCCTTGTTTTTTTCTGATAATTTCTGAATCATAATCGCTCTTGAGTTTTTAAAAATAGCCAAACATTATTGAATCAAAAAATTTAATGCTGTAAAAACTGTAACCTGCAAACAAACATGCGTTCCACTAAAAAAACCAGAAAACATGAAAACGCTCTCTCTCCTTCCGTTTTTGTTTTTTGCCTTTCAATTGAGTGCGCAAGAAACTGACCCGAAAAAAATCGAAGAAACTTCTGTATTTGAAGAAATTCAATTATTTCCGAATCCAACAAGTGAAATTATCTTTATCAAAAATGGAGAAATGATAGATTCTTATCAAATCTTTGACTTCCAAGGAAGAATCGTGCAAACAGGAATCAACAATGCACAAATTATTTCGCTAATTGATATGCCAATTGGATACTATTTTATCGAAATGAAAATTGGGAGTGAAACAAAAAGAGTTAAAATTCAAAAGTATTAATTCTGAAATTTCTTAGAAAAAAGAAAATCGGTTTTTTTTGGCTAATTTTGTGGCTAATGCAAGAATAATCTTGTCATTTGAGTTTCCAACATGAAAGGATTATGTTAAAAAAAATCGATTTCACTTCCTATAAAACCATTCTATTTGTAGCATTAATCTTTAGATTGATTGCGGCAATTTTCTCTGAAGGTTACGGCATGCACGACGATCATTTCCTGATTGTTGAGGCTGCATCTTCTTGGTCTGATGGATTTGACTACAATCATTGGTTGCCATGGTCACCCGGAAATGCTGGCACACCTGAAGGTCATAGTTTCACTTATGTAGGTTTGAATTATTTGTTTTTTGTCGTTTTCAAGTTCTTTGGAATTACCGATCCTAAAACATTGATGATTTTCAATCGACTGATTCACGGATTAATTTCGATGCTCGTTGTTCATTTTGGAATTAAAATCACAGAAAAAATTTCCAATCGAAAAAATGCAGTTACTGCGGGTTGGATTTTAGCGATTCTTTGGGTTTTACCATTTCTTTCAGTCAGAAATTTGGTAGAAATGGCCAGTATTCCTTTCTTGATTTGGGGCGTATGGTTGACAATCAAAGACAATCACAAATTAGATTTACTTTTTGCTGGATTACTCATTGGACTAGCAATTTCTTTCAGATTTCAGGTGGGAATTTTCGCCATTGGCGTTGCCGCTTTCTACTTTTTTAAATGGGAATGGAAAAAATTCTTCCTTTTCAGTTTGGGCGTTGTACTCACTTTTTGCATGACACAAGGATTGGTTGATTACTTCATCTGGGGTTATCCATTTGCTGAATTGGCTGGGTACATCGTGTACAATATGCACGAAGGAACTGAATACATGGCAAACACCAATTATTTCATGTATTTCTATGTGATTTTTGGCGTTTTACTCGTTCCACTCGGGATTTTAATCGCTATTGGATTTTTCAGATCTCCCAAACATCAGTGGTTTGTAATTGCTCCTGCTGGCGTAATGTTGCTGTTACACATATTTCTTCCAAACTTGCAAATTTGGTGGATTTTACTTGTCTTTTTAGCACTCGTTACAGCTGCATTCTTGGGGAAACTGAAAAACATTCAATCACTTTGGATTATCTATCTACCAACCATTTTCTTTATTTTATTCCACACTTTTTATCCAAATCGACAAGAAAGATTTGTATTAACCGTTTTGCCATTGGTGATTATTTTAGGCGTTATCGGTTTTGAAAGTTTGAGAAAAAGTGAATTTTGGAACAAAACATGGCGCATTTCGTGGGTCGCTTTTTGGATTTTAAACATTCCATTATTGTTGTTTTTTACTGTTGCATCTTCTAAAAAATCAAGGATTGATGCGATGTATTCCTTGCGCCATGAACACCTCGATCACAAAAATATATTATTAGAAGCGTCAGGAAAATCAAGTACTTCGATGATGCCTAAATTTTATGCAAATAGTTGGTATTGTAATTTTGAACAGCGCGAAGAGCCTATAGAACCTTTGATTGTCAAAGATAGCTCTCAATACAATTACATTTTCTTTTTTGGAGAAGATGATTTGGCTAAAAGAATTGGGGAATACAAGAAGATTTATCCTAAAATGGTTAAGTTTAGTCAATGTGACCCAAGTTTGATTGACAAGATTCTATTCACATTGAATCCAAAAAACACCAATCAATACATCGAAGTTTGGAAAACTAATTACCGTTAATTGTAGATTCTAAGGATTAAATTTCCATCCCAAACAACTTGATATTGGCGCAAACCATAATCTGAACCAGACATAGGCGAACCGTCATATAAAGAGAATCGAGCACCTGAACAAACATCGTTTAACTGCAAAAAATTAGTAGAATCTGGCGTCAATGGTGTTGCACAATTCGCACCGCCATCTGCTGGTGATTGTCTATCGAACGCCACAAATTGATCATAAGATTTTCTGTAAACTATAATTCCTTTTGCGCCGCCATTTACGTACGCCCAACTTCCTACTCCTTGTAAATCAGAATAACTAGGCAAACCGATATTGATGCTAATATCAAATGGAATGCTTGGCACTGGATTATTTTTGCTTTTGTTGCAAGAAAAAATCAGTAACAATGCAGCGAATAAAAAAAATCGTATCTTCATATCATTGAAAGGATATTTACAAAGTTATGCAAATCAAAACGATAATTTTCATTTTATTATTGCTTTTAACAGGAAGTATTTCTTCATGTAAATCCACTGATGCGCCTGGCAGCAACAATCCACAATCGGTCAAAGAAGCGGAAGAACAGCTCGCAAAACAGAAAAAAGAACAAGCAAAAATCAACAAAAAGGCGCAAAAAGCAGCTTATGATCGCTATTGGAGCATGCAAACCAAAGAAGCAAAAAACAGAATCAAAAGAAATAACAAAAGATTGAAAAAAGAAGCGAGAAAAAGATAATTTTACGGTCTAATTTTTTTATTCAACATGGAGATTCTAACTGGTCTTGTCATTGCGCTCATAATTTTCTCTTCATTATTTTTAGGATTCCCAAAGTTTCTAGGATTTGGTTCTAATTTTACGAAATATTGGAGCAAAGGAATTGTTCCCCCAAATCTAGATCACAATGCCGATAGTTTAGCGTTGATTCACATTTCGCTCGCAGGACTTTTGGTTGGTCAGCATCCAGTTGAAGTGCATAAAAAATTGGTTTTTTTGTACAAATACTTGCTCAATGATAGTAGTTTACAACAATCTGAAGATAGATATAATAATTATTTCAATGAAGTAAAAACATCCTTGCTTCAAGCTAGAAAATATCCAATTCAAATCAATTCTGTCGCTGGCTATATCAATAGACATGGATTTAGTGAAAATTACAAATTCAAACTAATCCAATTTTTAGCAGATTTTGCGTTTATCGACCAACAAATTCATCCGCTTGAATTACAAGTGATTGAATCTTTCGGAGAAAAAATTCTTTTAGATAAAAAACTGGTAGAAGAAATTATTCTACCAATGAAAGAAACCCAAGAACGACGCGCTCGACAAGAACAAGAATCTTGGAAAAATAGGACCACGAGCAATTATTCAAGCCCAAATTACAAAGCAAAATATTGCGCGATTCTAGGAATTGCAGTCACTGCGGATTTGAAGGAAGTCAAGAAAGCATATCGCAAATTAGCGATGGAACATCATCCTGATAAATTCATCAATGCGGAAGAACATATTTATCAAGCTGCGCAACAAAAATTTATTGAAATTCAGGTCGCTTACGAATATTTAGAAAAACAATTTTGATCTTGTGAATTACTTCGCTTCTTTCAATGATTTCAAAATCTCATCGATGTAATTCAACAATTTTTCTTGACCAAATTTAGATTCACTTGACGTCGTAAAAACTGGTGGCAAATCATCCCAAAATTTCAGCATTTCTTTTTTGTATGCAGCTAAATTCTTTTGCAAAGCGGAAGATGAAAGTTTGTCGATTTTAGTGAAAACCATCGAAAATGGCAATCCTTTTTCACCGCACCAATTCATGAATTCTATATCAATTTGTTGTGGTTCAAGGCGTGAATCGATCAATACAAAAATATTCATCAAAGGCTGGCGCTGCGTCAAGTATTCAGAAATAAATTTTTCCCATTTCAATCGCGCCACTTTGGAAGCTTTCGCAAAACCATAACCCGGCAAATCGACCAAATACCAATCTTTGTTGATTTCAAAGTGATTAATCAATTGTGTTTTTCCAGGCGTAGAAGACGTTTTTGCCAACTTTTTTTGGTTCGTCAACATGTTAATCAAAGACGATTTTCCAACATTCGAGCGACCAATAAACGCAAATTCTGGTTTTCCATCCGTAGGACAAAGTTTGTGGTCACTGTTACTTACAACAAATGTTGCGGATTTGATATTCATGGTAAAATTTTTGGCAAAGGTACGGATAAACTTTGTTGTTGCAAGAGAAGACTTGTCGCTACTCCCCTTCTTTCTCTGGAAAAAGCAGCGAAACCACAACAGACAAAAGCAAAACACCCGCCACCACAATCAACGAATGCGCTGAACTGATGTGGAAGAAAGGCGAAATCACCATTTTCAATCCGATGAATGACAAAATAATCGCCAAACCATATTGCAATTTGCTGAACATGTGGATGAAATTCGCCAAAATAAAATACAAAGAACGCAATCCCAAAATGGCAAAAATATTGGAGGTGTAGAGAATGAATGGATCATCAGGTGCGATGGCAAAAATTGCTGGAATGGAATCTACGGCGAAAAGCAAATCTGTGAACTCAATTACGCCAATCACGACCAACATTGGCGTGGCAACTTTCAATCCGTTTTCGATGGTGAAAAAACGATCGCCATCGTAGTTCTTGCTCACTTTAAAAAAGCGGTAAATGAATTTTGCGCCAGCACTTTTCGTGAAATCTTTTTCCTCATCGGAATCATCATGCGCAAACCAAGATTTGATTCCAGCATAAATCAAAAACAAACCAAATAATGTCAACACCACATTTACTTTGTGGAACAACACTCCAAACAAATTGAAATCAGGTAAATAAGTCAATTTTATCAAGCCGATGCCTGCAAAAATGAAGAACGCGCGCAAAATCAATGCACCGATAATTCCCCAAAAAAGGACTTTGTGTTGGTTTTCTTTCGGCACTTGAAAAAAGCCAAAAACGAGGATAAAAACAAACAAATTATCTACTGAAAGTGATTTCTCGATCCAATAAGCGGATTGAAATTGCGAGAATTTTTCCAGGCCTACATTCACCCCATTTTTATAGCCAAAAGTGAAATAAATGACTCCGCTGAAAGCCATCGACAATCCAATCCAAACCAACGACCAAACGACCGCTTCTTTGTTGGAAATGACATGCCCTTTTTTGTTGAAAATCCCCAAATCGAGCAACAACATTACTACTACAACAATTGAAAAACCTGCAATTAATAAAGGATGATCGAGCATGTTGAATTTTGTTTTCGTTTTTGAAATTCCAATTTGGAACTTTTGAATTTGGGTGTAAAATTAAGGGTTTTGGCGGGAAATAGCAAAAGATAAAATTTGCCTAATTTAAACCAAAAATGTGAAAAAATTATTTTAGAACTATTTTACTAGTTTTTTAGTACAAATACCATTGTTTTTTAAAAAATACTTTTTTATTTTCGTATCCGAAACACTTATTAACTACTAATTAAAAAAGAAAGGAGACAACCAAAAAACATGCTGCTTCTCAATTATCTCCCTTTTGATATAAATTTTCGATGACCTATATCAAGGACAAAAATAAAAATCTTGTTTGGAAAAGCATGTTACAAAATTGCTAAAACTTAAAAAGACCTGAATGAAGGCGACCCTTTCCTGTTTTTGGTTCAGACATTTAGAAAACAGAGTTAAAATACATTTTCTTTTCAACTGAATGTGCCAAATTTTCGTTGTTTAGTATTGGAAAATGTATGTTTTTTAAAAACAATTCTTATCAATTGAATAAATTCGTTTTTTATATCTTTTTGTTTTTAATCGGTTTCAATCTGAAAGCGCAAGAGAATTTAGTGCCTAATGGGAGTTTTGAAATTTTGAGTGATTGTCCATTTGATGCAATATCATTAAATAAAGCCATTGGTTGGTTTAGCCCAAGTAATTCAACCCCTGACATATACAATATTTGTTCAGATTTGTCTTTTAATAATAGTGTTCCTCTAAATGGATTAGGATATCAATATGCAAAAGAAGGAAATGGATATGTTGGAATTGTACCTTACGGTCAAGGAACTGACTACCGAGAATACATTTCTTGTAAGTTAAGTAAGCAACTTGCAGCCAATAAAATCTATGAAGCAGCTTATTATGTAAATCTAGCAACTTCAAGTCCAATTGCATCCAGTCAATTCGGATTCGGATTTTCGGGTGATAGTGTTCATTTTAATACAAATAGTTTAATTCAAGCAAATTCAATTTTAGTGAGTGATACTTTAGTATTAGATTCAACCAATTGGATAAAAATTTCTTTTTTTTTCGAATCGCAAGGCAATGAAAATTATATTATAATTGGAAACTTTTCCTCTGATCTCAATACCAAAATTGATACATTGAATATTATTTCAGGAAAAGATTGTTACTATTATCTAGATTTAGTCACCTTAACTGAACTAGATTTTAATTACGAAAACTGCCTTACTCCAAATGGAGACGGTGTTAATGAAATTGCTTTCAAAAACGTTAATGTCTCTAATGATTTCAAAGTTAATATCTTTAATAGATGGGGTGAAAAGATAAATACCATCAATATGAAGGATGGCTGGGATGGCACTGATTTTAATAAAAATTTGCTTTCTGATGGGGTCTATTTCTATCAAATTATTTTCAAAGACAAAAAAAGTTTTAAAAACGGGTTTATTCATTTGATTAGGTAATCAAATGAAATATGAAAAAAATATTATTAGCTAATTTTCTTGTATTGTATAGCTTTGCTTTTAGTCAAAGTACTACCAATAATAATACTTGGGCAAACAATAAATATCTTGGTTACGATTTTTCGAATTTTGCTAATCCTCTTTTCACTAAAACGAATGGCATTAATAGAATGCGTTTAAACGGCAATCAAAATACCTTAATCAATTTTGTAAATCAAAACACAAGCGGTTATTTGGGTATTGCACCTAGTGGCTATTTCACCAATAATTCTCCATGGTCAATGTTGCACTTGGAGGGGCCAAATAATGTACCGCAATTTACAGGTGGTCAATGGAGAAGTTGGATGAAAACGGGGCTATTCATGCGCGAAAATTCAGACGCGATGTATGTTGGCTTGAAGCAAGAACCGGGAAATAATAGAAGTGATGCGATTGTGAGTTGGAGTGACGATATGGGTACAGACCGCTTGCGCTTTTTATTCACCGCAACTTCGCTAAATGGAAACGGAGACATTGCCAACCCTTTAAGTGCGAGTTCATTTGAAGGGTACGAATTTATGCGTATGGAATCATCAGGTCCTATAAATCATGTTGGTACGCTTTCAGGTCATGTCGCCATTGGCCCGCAATTTACACCGCGCAATCGCTTGCACATGAATGCAGAGAGTGCATTGCCAAATTATTTACAAATATCAAGCACCAATTCTCCGCTTGTACAAGGAACTGGAAATACAGCACTTGATGGTTTGAAGTTCGGTATTCAGCCAATTATCTCGAATGGCGCACCAAGGCAAACTGCCTTTTTGCAATGGCAAGAAAATACTCCGTTTATAGTGCAAACAGATTGGGATAATACCGCCGGCGGTGTGGCACAAGGCGAGAGATTAAGAGTTACTTCAGTTGGTGCGCTTGTAAATACTCAAGGTCTTACTTACGGCGGAATAACTAACCCAACAAATATAACAAGGATAGCGATTAGTCACAACGGTTCCAATCCAATCACAAAACCATTAAGTTTACTTCATCTTGGTTACAACACAGGTGCAAATGCATCGGGACCTAGTACAGATGGATGGCGAAAATGGATGGACATAGGTACTTTTATATCAGATGGAACTGATAACATGTATGTTGGGCTGAAAAGAGAAGGTCCAGACAGAGCTGACGCAATAATCAATTGGGGAGATAATCAAGTTGCAGGAATTACACCAAACGGACCAGATAAACTTCGTTTTATTTTCACCTCTACAACCACAGCATTTCCTCCTGGGCAAGGAGATCCTGTCTCACAATCTAACAGCGGTTTAGAAACTATGCGCATCGTACCATTTAGAGACACCACATTCACCTATTTAGACACTGTGACAAATTATGGTCGTGTTGGAATTGGAGACTTCACGGTACTTGGAGTAAATGAAGAACCGACACATAAATTAGATGTTGTTGGAAATGGTCGTTTCAGATTTTTACCAGATTCACTCTATTTTGCTGATTCTACTGTAAATAAAATTGTGATGGTTGATTCAATGGGAGTATTGCGTTGGGCGAGTTCAGTACCAGGCCAGTTTGGAGTTCCATGCGGCGACACAGTAAATGGAAAATTATTTTCAGATACAAAAGAAGATTTGAATAATCATAATTTCTATTTTACAAAAAATGATAGCCTTGGTGTAAATCATTTCGGAGTTGGGTATGCGTGTGGTGATATCCTACCAGGGAAAATTAGTTCCTTACAAACACATCCTTCGATAATTTCTTTACCGGGCACCCAAACATTTGCTGGTCATTTTCTAAATACAGATACCTCTAACACCTTCAAAACACTTTTTGCAGGAGTATATGGCGAAGCAAATGGATACAACATGTTAGATGGAAGCCTAAATTTAGGTGGATTATTTTATGCAAGTAGCGCAAGACAATCTGTAGGAGTAGCAGGAATTGGAGCAGGAGGAGCATATTCAGTAGGTGTTTATGGACAAGCAAGCGGAGGAACTTACGTCAATTATGCAGGTTATTTTGAAGGAGATGTATACGTAAATGGAGGAGCTACTTCAGGTTCTGGCTATTTGATTGCTTCTGACCAACAATTCAAAAATGACGTTAATAATTTTTCCAATGGACTTGAAATCTTAGAAGAAATCTCGCCTAAAACTTATTATTTAGACACAAATAACAACTATGGAATTAATTTTCCTGGAACATTGCAATACGGAATGATTGCGCAAGATGTAGAACAAGTTTTACCTTCTTTGGTTTCTGAAATAACAAAACCAGCAAGATATGACTCACTAGGAAATATGCTAACGCAAGAAATAACTTACAAAAGCTTAAATTACAATGCATTTATTCCAATTTTAATTTCAGCGGTTAAAGAGCAAGATGAAAAAATAGATGCACAAGATGAAAAAATTGACAGCTTAAATACGGTAGTTGGTGACTTAAATAATCGTCTTACTCAATTAGAAAACTGCTTGAGTGGTATTTTACCGTTTTTATGTCAATTGAGCAATTCTTCCATTCAGCAAACACCTGAAATGGTTCAAGAACAAATTAGAACAGCAATCAATGTTAATCTGTCTGATAAAAACACAATTATTTTAGATCAAAATGTACCAAATCCTTTTGCTGAATCAACAATTATTACTTACTCAATTCCAGCAACAGTTGGGAAAGCCCAAATTCATTTTTATGATCTTCAAGGCAAATTGATTAAAGTTGTAGATATAAACGAACGCGGTGCAGGGCAATTGAATGTTTTCGGAGAAGATCTATCTTCTGGAACTTATACATACACTTTAGTAGCTGATGGACAAATCGTTTCAACTAAGAAAATGGTGAAGGAATAAGTTTTCTTACCTTTCTTTTTTTATCCTGATTACAGAAAAGTAGTCAGGATTTTTTTTGTCCTTTTTTTTGAAAAATATCCAATCAAAAGAAATCAACAATCCAAAAATTATCCACATCAAAACATTTTCTACCACTTTTTACCACAAGCACATTTTCAAGATTAAATTCAATAAAATCAATACTTTTTCAAACATTCATGTAACCTTATTGAACCAAATACAGTAAGAAGTTATCAACATAGTAATCATTGGTGGTAAAAAGTGGAAGTTTTCTCCTTATTTTTACCCATTATTACCGTTATGGCAGGTTTAGTAGGAGAATATGAAGTAAAGTTAGACGTCAAAGGACGTTTCTTGTTTCCATCAAGTTTGAGGAAACAGCTTTCTCCTGCTGCCCAAGAAAATTTCATGCTCAACAAAGGTTTTGAGGACTGTTTGACACTTTATCCTATGAATGAATGGGAAAAATTGAGTGAAAAATTGTCTAAAATGAATTTGTTCAAGCCCAAAAACAGAATGTTCTACCGTTTGTTCCACCAAGGAGCAAAAGCATTGGCACTTGACAGCGCTGGCAGAATATTAATTCCTGTGACACACATGGAACGCGTTGGATTGAACAAAGACGTGATGCTCATCGCCTACAATGACCGCATTGAAATTTGGGATAAGACCAAATACTTCGAATTGATCGAAGGAAACATGACGGACTTCGCTGATTTGGCGGATGAAGTAATGGGTGATTTAGGAAATGACGAATAACGAAGAAACATACCACGTTCCTGTAATGTTGCAGCCTTGTTTGGATGGATTAAATATTCGTCCCGACGGAACATATATTGACGTCACTTTCGGTGGCGGAGGACATTCACGCGAAATTTTCAAACAACTTTCTCCAGCAGGAAAACTGATTGTTTTTGACCAAGATCCAGCCGCGTTAGCCAATGCGTGGGAAGCGCCCAATTTTCATTTTATTGCCGCCAATTTTTCTTTTTTGAAGAATCACTTGCGCATGATGAAAATCGACAAAGTGGACGGAATCTTGGCTGATTTAGGCGTTTCTTCTCATCAATTTGATGCTGGGAATCGCGGTTTTTCTATTCGCACCAACGATCCATTGGATATGCGCATGAATCAGAAAGGTGAATTTTCTGCTTTCAACGTGGTGAACGAATACGAAGAAGATGACCTCATCAAAATCTTAAGAAAATACGGTGAATTGACTTCTCCTGGAAAAATTGCTGGTACCATTTGCAGAGGAAGACAAAAAGCGCCCATTCAAACAACTGGCGAATTGATGGATGTTTTGTTTCCAATCGCACCCAAATTCAAAGACCACAAATTTTTCGCACAAGTTTTTCAAGCATTGAGAATTGAAGTGAACAATGAAATGGACGTATTGGAAAAATTTCTGATTCAATGTCCAGACGTGCTTGTGCCTGGCGGAAGATTGGTGGTGATGTCGTATCATTCTTTGGAAGACCGATTGGTGAAAAACTTCATGAAAAGAGGTCATTTAGACGGTTCGATTGAGAAAGATTTCTTTGGAAATGTATTGAAACCATTGACAGAAATCACCAGAAAGCCAATCGTGCCAACAGAAGAAGAAATTGCTTTGAATTCCAGGGCAAGAAGTGCAAAACTAAGAATAGCAGAACGCAATCATGAATGAATTCATTGACAAAGACGAAGCTGCTGAGAAAGAAAAAATAAAATCAAAGCAAGCTAAAAAAGCAGAAAAACGCGCCAAACCAAATGCGTTTGTTCAAATTTTGAACGGTGAGTTTTTAGCGAAAGATTTTGTTCTCAACAATTTGGCTTTTGTTTTCTTCTTGGTTTTCATGATGATCATGCTGGTTGCGAAAGGATATTACGGTAAACAATTGACGAAAGATATTGATACCGCACAAAAGAAATTAGATGCTTCATCAGCAGAATATGTTGAAGCAAAAGCAAAATTAGAAGAAGAAACAAAACGAAGCGAATTGGTTGACAAACTTGGTCCGAGAGGATTGAAAGAAACAACGAATCCAGCGAAAGTAATAAGAGTTAAAAAAGAGGATTAATCAAATGAATGAAAAAAAAGACATATTGTGGAAGGCTTACCTGGTTTATTTCGGGTTTGTTGTAGCGATGATTGTCGTTATTTTCAAAACCATTTCGATTCAATCCGAAGGTGTTACAAACGTCTTTGAAACGCCAGTCGAAAAAATTCCTACCCGCATTGTTAAAAGATCGCCAAGATTGGGCGAAATTTTGGACGCCAACAGAACTCCATTGGTGACATCTGTCTCCAAGTTTGACATTTACATGGATCCAATGGTTCCAAGTCAAGAGAATTTTGACAAATACGTAACAGATTTAAGCATCGGTTTGTCTAAACTTTTTCCAGATATGAGTGCAAGAGAATTTGAAGCTCATATCAGACGTGGAAGAACGATTAAAACGCGCTATTTATTAATCAAGAAGAAAGTTACCAACGCTGAAAGAAGATTAATCAACGAATTGCCGCTTTTCAATTTAGGTCGATACAAAGGTGGAATCATCGACAACGACGAAACGATTATCAGAAAACGACCACACGGAGAGATTTTGCGCAGAACATTGGGTTATTACCAACCTGCAACTGCAAACAGCAAAGAATATCGTGTAGGAATTGAAGGAGCATTTCACAACTACTTAGAAGGCGAAGCTGGCGAAGAAGTTGAACAAAGAATTTCAACAGGTTGGAAAAAAACCGGCCAAATTGTAAAAGATGCTGTTGAAGGTGCAGACGTAATCACTTCGATCGACAAAGAAATTCAAGAAGTGGCGCACACAGAGTTGCAGCGACAAATGAAAACCAACAATGCAACCAGTGGTTCTGTCATTGTAATGGATGTGAAAACTGGATTTGTCAAAGCCATTGTGAACCTCACTAAAGCTGGTGATGGCGAATATTACGAATTGTACAACCATGCGATTGGAACAAAAGAAGTTCCAGGGTCAACTTTCAAATTGGTTTCCTTGATGGCCGCTTTGGAAGATGGTTTGATCAAAATCACTGATACAGTTTTAGCGCAACCTAAATACATGTATTACGGAAAAACATTGAACGAGGCGCATGGTGCAAATTATGGAAGAATCACAATCAAACAAGCCTTTGAAAAATCTTCAAATGTGATTTCGAAAGTGATTTCGAAAGCTTACAGAAATGAGCCGCAAGCATTCATCGACCGTTTGAAGTCGTTTGGAATTGACCAACCATTGGGATTGGATATCGAAGGTGAAGCAAAACCTACACTTTACGAACCGGGTTCAAAAAACTGGTGGGCAGGCTCAATTGCATGGATGGCGGTTGGATACGAATTTCAACAAACACCAATGCAAACACTCGCTTTTTACAATGCAGTGGCGAACAATGGAAAACTGGTAAAGCCGCAATTCGTGAAAGAAATTCGACGAGGAACAGAAGTTGTAAAACAATTCAATCCAATTGTGATTAAGGACAAGGTTTGTAGTGATCAAACATTGAGAATTTTAAAAGACTGTTTGGAAGGCGTAATGACAGAAGGAACAGGTCGAAATTTGACTTCTTCTTATTTCAAGATTGCAGGTAAAACAGGAACTGCTAGAATCTTGAACGAAAATGGCAAAGGTTACGGCAAAGAAGGTGAAGAAAGATATTTGGCTTCTTTCGTTGGTTATTTTCCAGTAAAAAATCCAATATATTCTTGTATTGTTTCAGTAAATGCAGTTGGAAATAATATTTACGGTTCAACGGTTTCTGGGAAAGTTTTCTCAGCAATTGCCAACAAAGTATATGCAACCAGTTTGAAATATCACCGCGCAATCAACGAAGCGAACCAAAGAATTTACAAAGCACCTGTTTCTAAAAATGGCAATTTCTACGATTTAAAAATCATTTTGAAAAAATTGAATATTCCATACACGCAGAATGAGCACAACGAATGGGTAATTACCAAAGCACAAGGCAACAAAATCGAATTTTTCCAAAGAGTTGTTGGTAAAAACACCATTCCAAATGTTGTCGGAATGTCAGCGAAAGATGCAGTTTACTTGATCGAAAAAACAGGAATGCACGTGGTCATTCGAGGTGTTGGCTCAGTAACAAAACAAACCGTTCCTCCAGGATCAGAAGCTTACAAAGGTGGTTTGGTAGAATTAATTTTAGAATGATGACAAAAATTATAAAAGACATATTATATGGCGTTTCTATCGTTTCTGTGAAAGGAAACATGGACACTGCTGTTGATGCCGTAGTTTTCGATTCAAGATTGGCAAAACCAGGTGTTGTTTTTGTTGCAATCGAAGGAACAACAGTCGATGCACACAATTTCATCCCTAAAGTAATTGAGCAAGGTTGCACCACAATCATCGCACAAAAAGCAGTTGAAGTAGCTGAAAACATCAATTTGATTATTGTGAACGACACTGCGAAAGCATTGGGAATTATGTCGGCAAACTTTTTCGACAACCCAAGTCAACAATTAAAATTGGTCGGAATTACTGGTACAAACGGAAAAACAACGACAACAACATTACTTCACAAACTTTTCATGGAATTGGGTCATAAATCTGGCTTGCTTTCTACGGTTGTGAATAAAATTGGAAATGAGGAAATTCCATCCACGCACACCACGCCAAATCCTGTTGCGCTGAATGAATTGTTGGCGAAAATGGTATATGAAGGCTGTGAATATTGTTTCATGGAGGTGAGTTCACACTCAGTTTCTCAACACAGAATTGCAGGACTTGAATTTGCAGGCGCTGCGTTCACAAACATTTCGCACGATCACTTAGATTATCACGGAACTTTCAAAGCATACATCGAAGCCAAAAAAGGATTTTTCGATATGTTGCCAACAAGTGCTTTTGCACTGACGAATGTCGACGACAAAAACGGCATGGTGATGTTGCAAAACACGAAAGCCAAAAAATATACTTACGCACTGAAAACACCAGCAGATTTCAAAGCGAAAGTAATCGAAAATCAATTTTCTGGATTGGTCGTTAACATGGCTGGAACTGAACTTTGGTCAAGATTGATTGGTGATTTCAATGCATATAATTTATTGACAGTTTATGCAATCAGTCAACTATTGGAACAAGACAAAATTGAAGTTTTGACGATTTTGAGTAACCTCGAATCTGTTGAAGGCCGATTTGAATATATCAGAAGCAACGGCGGAATCACTGCTATTGTTGATTACGCGCACACGCCAGACGCATTGGAAAATGTGTTGAAAACGATTGCCAATATCCGCACGAAAAACGAAACTGTTTTCACAGTAGTAGGTTGTGGTGGTGATCGCGACAAAGCAAAACGTCCTGTGATGGCCAAAATCGCTTGTGAATTGAGCGACAAAGTAATCATCACTTCTGACAATCCACGTTCGGAAGAACCAGAAATTATCATCGAAGAAATGATGGCAGGCGTTGAAGGTCAATATTTCAAAAAAACATTGAGCATCCAAGACCGAGCGCAAGCAATCAAAACAGCATGTGCCATGGCAGAACCAGGAGATATTATTCTAATCGCTGGAAAAGGACATGAGAAATACCAAGAAATCAAAGGTATAAAACATGATTTCGACGATATGAAAACGGTGAAGGAACTTTTTGAAAAGTTGGGGAAATAGGAATTACAAGATAGAAAGTAAGCATTAGTAAAAGATAGAATATGTTGTATTATTTATTTAATTATTTAGATTCAATTGATTTTCCTGGAGCGGGATTATTTCAATTTATTTCGTTTAGAGCTGCATTGGCTTTGATTACATCTTTGATAGTTTCAATCGTTTTTGGAAAGAGATTGATCAATCTTTTGAGACGCCAACAAATTGGGGAAACTGTCAGAGACCTTGGCTTGGCTGGTCAAATCGAAAAATCTGGAACGCCAACCATGGGTGGAATAATCATCTTGAGTGCTATTTTCATTCCAACACTTTTGTTTGCAAAATTGCACAATGTGTATGTAATCACGATGTTGTTGGCAACGGTTTGGTTAGGATTGATCGGGTTTTTAGATGATTACATCAAAGTTTTCAAGAAAAACAAAGAAGGTTTAAAAGGAAGATTTAAAATCGTTGGTCAAATTGGTGTAGGGTTAATCGTCGGATGCATTTTGTATTTCAACAACGACGTACGTGTACACAAAAAAGTGCCTGTAACACACAAATTGACACAAGACGAAACGGTTGTAACACACAAACATTCTGAGTTTTCAAAAGATTCCAATTTTATGTGGATCGAAACGCGCGACATGACAACCACTGTTCCATTTGTGAAAGGAAATGAATTCAACTACAATTGGTTGATTGGCGATACACACAAGTCTTACGGTTGGATGCTTTTCATTCCGATTGTTATTTTCATTGTGATTGCTGTTTCAAACGGTGCTAATATGACCGATGGATTGGACGGATTGGCAACAGGAACTTCCGCTTTCATTGGAATTGCATTGGCGATTTTCGCTTATGTAAGTTCAAACATTCGTTTCGCTGATTATTTGGATGTGATGTACATTCCTCATGCAGAAGAACTCGTGATTTTCATCTCCGCATTCGTTGGTGCTTGTATCGGATTTTTGTGGTACAACTCCTACCCTGCACAAGTTTTTATGGGCGACACAGGAAGTTTAGCTTTGGGAGGAATCATTGCAGTTTTCGCAATTTCAGTAAGAAAAGAACTTTTGATTCCTGTGCTTTGCGGTGTATTCTTGGTTGAAAATTTATCTGTGATTTTACAAGTTGGTTATTTCAAATTGACTAAAAAACGCTTCGGAGAAGGAAGAAGAATTTTCCTCATGGCGCCACTGCATCACCACTATCAGAAAAAAGGAATCCACGAAGCTAAAATTGTTGCGCGCTTCTGGATTGTTTCCATTTTACTAGCTGTAATCACGATTGTAACGCTGAAATTAAGATAATGAACGGCGAAGGAAAAAATATCGTGATTTTGGGCGCTGGCGAAAGTGGCGTTGGAACAGCAATCTTGGCTTTGAAAAAAGGATGGAACGTTTTTGTCTCAGACTTTGGTCAAATCAAAGAAGAATTTCAAGACGAGTTGAATGAACTTGGCATTGAATGGGAAGCTGGACAGCACACTTTTGAAAAAGTTTTGGCGGCGGATTTGGTGGTAAAATCTCCTGGAATTCCTGACAAAGTTGCCGTCATCCAAGAATTGAAATACAAATCAATTCCGATTATTTCTGAAATTGAATTTGCTGGATACTACAATACTGCAAAAACGATTTGCATCACAGGAAGTAATGGTAAAACGACTACCACGATGTTGACTTTCCACATTTTGAAAAAAGCTGGATTCAATGTAGGATTGGCAGGAAACATTGGAAAAAGTTTCGCCAAACAAGTCGCGAATGAAAATTTCGATTGGTATGTGCTTGAATTAAGTTCTTTCCAATTGGATGGAATGATTGACTTCAAAGCGGATATCGCGATGTTGCTAAACATTTCTCCAGATCACTTAGATCGATACAATTACGAAATGCAAAATTACGTGGATTCAAAATTCCGCATTTTGCAAAATCAAACTTCCAATGACTGGTTCATCTACAATGCAGACGATGAAACGATAGTCAACGAAATAAGCAAAAGAAAACCAGAAGCGCAATTGGCTCCATTTTCTTTAAAACAAGAATTTCAAGAGCAAGGCGCTTTTGCAGACGATAAACAAATAACAATAAACATAAACGAAACATTCACCATGTCAATCCACGATTTAGCTTTGAAGGGTAAGCACAATACCCAAAATACTTTGGCTTCAGGTTTAGGAGCAAGAATTTTAGACATCCGCAAAGATGTTGTGCGCGAAAGTTTCTCAGATTTCGTAAACGTTGAACACCGTTTGGAATTTGTAGCAAAAGTTCACGGAATTGAATTTATCAACGATTCAAAAGCAACCAATGTAAATTCAACTTGGTTTGCGCTTGAAGGTATGGAAAACCCAACAGTTTGGATTGTTGGAGGTGTTGATAAAGGAAACGACTATTCTGAATTGACAGAATTGGTTCGCGAAAAAGTAAAAGCAATCATTTGCTTGGGAACAGACAATCAAAAAATCATCGATGCTTTTTCTGGTGTAGTTGAAACGATTGTGGAAGCAGGTTCAGCAATGGACGCGGTTGGTTATGGTTACCGATTGGCGAAAAAAGATGAAACTGTTTTGCTTTCTCCTGCTTGTGCAAGTTTTGATTTATTCGAAAACTACGAAGACAGAGGAAATCAGTTCAAAGCAGCGGTTCGTTCTTTGTAAATCAATTCGATAATTCGCTCTAATTTTCAACATCACCCAATTTCAATTCGATGGAAAAATCAATCAGTAAATTAGCAAATCAACTTCTAGAAGCAAGAAATAGAAATCTTGAGCAAGTTGAAAAAAGCGCCTTGCGGCCACATGGCAAACTTTGGGGAATGGATGTATTCTCTTGGTATAATCCCATGACGTATGAAATTGAAAACGTTTTAAACAGTTTCCCTACGCCGGTATTGTGGTTTGGAAATTCAGTCGATATTTCTAAGTTGCTGACTTCGAATACCGATTGCTTATCCAACTTAAAAATGATTTGCTGTCATGACCAAGCGGATTTATTTCTTCCGTTTGAAGTGATGAATCAGATTGAAACATTTTTCGGCGCTAAAGAAATCGACGATGCTTTGAAAATGCTCAAAACTTTCAAAAAAGAAAATGGCATTTTACTTTTCACAGCAAAAGGCGAAAATTGGAAAAAAGACAAAAATTCATTTGAATTGTTTTTAGACATACATCAAACTAAGTGAAAAAATACTTTAAATATCTAAAAGGCGACGGCGTAATTTGGGTGATCACACTCTTGTTACTCGCATTCTCATTAGTGAGCGTCTATAGTTTTGTCCCCATTCTGGTGAAAATGGAAGGCGGAACTCCTTTTAAATATTTATTCAAACACATGGTTTATGTGTCCATTGCATTTACAACGATGTTTTGGATTCACAAAAAAAATCCAATCTATTTTTCGAAGTTGGCGCGCTTTAGCTTTTATGCTTCCATCGGATTATTGATTTTTACTTTCTTCTTCGGAACCAAAGTAAATGGTGCAGGAAGGTGGATTCCGATTCCGTTTGTTGGATTGACATTTCAAGCGTCAGATTTTGCAAAACTTGCGCTAATACTATACATTTCAAGACTTCTAGCCAAAAAGAAAGACGTTTTAAACTCATGGAAACAAGGCTTCTGGCCGATTTTAATTCCAATTATTGTTGTTTGTGGATTGATTGTAAAAGATAATTTTTCGACCGCAGCCATCGTTTTCATGATTTGTTTAGTCATTCTCTTTTTAGGAAAAGTTCCATTAGTCAAAATAGGTAGTTTGGTAGTCGGTGGAATCTTGCTTTTTGCACTGGTTGTTGCGACCCATAAAGCTTTGCCGAACTTAAATTTACTCCCACGTTATCAAACTTGGGAAAATCGTATTTTGAGTCGATTTGACATGAAACCTGAAATTGCTGATGAAATCGAAGTTGTCGACAATGCGCAAGCAAAAAATGCTGAATTAGGAATTTTCAATGGCGGTATTTTAGGTCAAGGTCCTGGAGACGGAAAAGTGAAAGAATATGTTCCTGAAGCTTACGCCGATTTTTTCTTCGCCAGTTTTGTCGAAGAATATGGACTTCTTGGCGCCATTATTTTAGTCATGCTTTATTTGATTTTACTATATCGTATGATTAAAATAGCACTAAAATCGGATAAATTATTTGAAACTTATACTGTCTTGGGAATAGGTATTTTACTCCTTTCCCAAGCAACTGTAAATATGTTGGTTTGTACTGGAATTTTTCCTGTTACGGGACAAAATATGCCACTCCTAGCCATGGGTGGATCTGCACTCATTATGACTTGTGTAGGAATCGGGATTGTGCAAAGTATTGCCACCAGACAACAAACTAAAGATGAGAAAACCGACGAGAAAGAGAAAGAAATTCAAAATGCTTTTGTAGGATGATAAAAAGAGCAATCATATCAGGTGGTGGAACGGGAGGTCATATTTTTCCTGCTTTGGCCATTGCCAATGAAATCAAACGAAGAAATCCGGATGCGGAAATTCTTTTTGTGGGTGCTTTGGGAAAAATGGAGATGGAAAAAGTACCTGCCGCTGGCTACAAAATCATCGGTTTACCAATCGCTGGTTTACAAAGAAAATTGACTCTTTCAAATTTCGTTTTGCCTTTTAAATTGATTAACAGCTTACTTAAGGCTTATAAGATAGTAAAGAATTTCAAGCCAGATGTTGTTGTTGGAGTTGGAGGATACGCCAGTGGACCAACATTGAGAGCCGCGATTTTTGCAGGAATTCCAACCTTGATTCAAGAACAAAATTCTTTTCCAGGGAAAACAAATAAAATTCTTTCTGGAAAAGTAAATACGATTTGTACAGCCTATGATGGTTTAGAAAAGTTCTTTCCAAAAAATAAAATTGTCGAAACTGGAAATCCTGTGCGATCAGAAATGATTGACATTAAAGGAAAAAAAGACGAAGCTTATCAATTCTTTGGACTCAATCCAAACAAAAAAACAATTTTAGTCATTGGTGGAAGTTTGGGTGCACGCACTTTGAACGAAAGTGTACTAGAAGGAATGAAATTGATAGAAGAAAATCAAGTGCAAGTGCTTTGGCAATGTGGTAAATTCTATTTCGAAAAAATGAAAGAAACACTGAGTCAAACCAAACATGATGGCATTCATTTGAATGAATTTATTGCGCGCATGGATTTAGCTTACGCAGCAGCAGACATTATCATTTCTCGTGCTGGAGCAATTTCCGTTTCAGAATTGTGTTTGATTCAAAAACCAACTGTTTTAGTTCCTTCGCCGAACGTTGCGGAAGACCACCAAACCAAAAATGCAATGGCTTTGGTGAATAAACACGCAGCGGTTTTGGTGAAAGACATCGATGCGAAAAAAGACTTGATTTTATCGACAATTGTCCTATTAAAATCTGAAGAAAAATTACATAAATTAAGTGAAGCAATCGCTCAACTAGGAAAACCAAATGCAAGTGCGATGATTGTGGATGAATTGGAGAAGATAAATAAATTGGCAGATTAGGAAATTAGAAGATTAACAAATTGGGATATAATTTAATAATTTGCAATCTGGAATTTGACAATCTGGAATTTACAATTTAACAATCTGCAATTATGAAATACGAATGAGAACATTAGAAACATATAAAAAAATCTATTTCCTTGGTATTGGGGGAATTGGAATGTCAGCTTTGGCGCGCTATTTCAATTTGAAAGGATTGAACGTTTCTGGCTATGACAAAACTCCAACTCCACTTACAAACGAATTGCAAAAAGAAGGCATCGAAGTTCACTTTGAAGATTTAGGTTCTCAAATTCCATCGAATTTTTCAAATGCTTCTGAAACTTTAGTCGTTTACACGCCTGCAATCAAAAAATTAGGAGAATTTGATTTCTTCAAAAACAACGGATTCACACTTCTAAAACGCGCTGAAGTTTTGGGATTAATCACCAGAACATCGAAAGGTTTAGGTGTCGCTGGAACGCATGGTAAAACCACAACAAGTTCCATGCTCACACACATTTTGAATGAATCTCATTTGAAATGCAATGCTTTTTTAGGTGGGATTTCTGCCAATTTCAATACCAATTTTGTCGCTTCCAAAACCTCAGAATTTACAGTAATTGAAGCAGATGAATTTGATCGTTCATTTTTGCAATTGTCGCCTTTTGGGTCGATTATTACTTCCACCGATGCGGATCATTTGGATATTTATGGCGATGCACAAACCTTTTTGAAAGGTTTTCAAGATTATGCCGATCAAATCAATCCAGCAGGAATATTGATTCTGAAAAAAGGGTTGAACTTGACTTCTTCGGCGCCGATAATCACCTACGCAATCAATGAAGACGCAGATTTCAAAGGTGAAAATTTGAAAGTGGAATCGGGTGTTTTTGCCATGGATATAGTTTCTGAAAAACACAATTGGAAAAACATTGAATTGGGATTGCCTGGAATTCACAACGCAGAGAATGCCTTGGCATGTATCGCATTCTGCTTGTTTCTAGGACTTTCAGAAGAAGAAATTAGATTTGGATTAAAAACTTTCAAAGGTGTAAAACGCAGATTTGAATATCTAATTCGTACACCAAAATTGGTATATATTGATGATTATGCGCACCATCCAACAGAAATAAAAGCATTGGTTGATTCAGTAAAATTACTTTATCCAACTCAATCAATTACAGGAATTTTTCAACCGCATTTGTTTTCTAGAACGAAAGATTTCATGAACGATTTTGCGCAAGAATTATCCAAAGTGGACGAATTGATTCTGCTGCCAATCTATCCAGCACGTGAGGAACCAATGGAAGGCATTACCAGCGAAGCGTTGTTGGAAATGTGCACTTTGAACAATAAAAAAGTCATGTTACCAAACGATGCTGTATCGTTATTGAGCGAAAGAACAGAAGGAGTCATTTTGACCATAGGCGCAGGGGATATTGATAGAATTGTGCTGCAATTAAAAGAAAAATTGAGTCGATGAAAAAATGGCTAAAAATATCATTTTGGAGTGCTTTTACGATTGCAGTGTTTGTGCTATTGAGTATGGCCAAAACTGCTCAGTTAGAATCAGAACTTCAAGAACCAGATATTAATATCAATATCAAAGGTGAAAATGTATTTTTAACAAAGGCAGATTTATTAACCAGATTGAAAAGAGCAGGATTTGTGTATCCAGGTCAAAAAATAGAGAACCTCAAAATTGCTGAAATTGAAAAATTCGTTGGGCAAATGACGGAGGTCAAAGAAGTGAAAGTTTATTCCAATTTGGGAGGCACTTGGAACATCGATGCAGTCATCAGAAAACCAATCGCAAGAATTTTCAACATGTATGGAGAAGATTTTTACCTCGATGAAGAAGGAAATACCATGGCTCCATCCTACCTTTATACAGCTCGTGTTGTGGTAGTTACAGGATTTATAAAAGACAGAAAAAACTCAGAATCTGTTAATAGAATTATTAACAATGATACCTTGATAAGTATTCGAAATTTAGATGAAATCTATCGAATTTCGAGTTATGTTTGTAATGATGCTTTCTTGAGTGCACAGATAGGTCAAATCAACCTCGAAAAGAACGGAGATTTTGTCCTTGTACCTCAAGTTGGTGGTCAAAAAATAATTTTTGGCTCAGCCCGTACAAACGAAGATGTTGCTGAAAAATTTAAAAAATTGACCGTTTTTTACAAAGAAGGCTTGCCTTACGAAGGTTGGGACAAATACGAAGTCATCAACTTAAAATATGAAAGGCAAATTGTTTGTAAGAAAAAAAAGATAATCAGTGAATGAGGTCAAATTTCAAATGAAGTTTGATTTTAGTCATTAAAAGAAAAAGTAATATGGCACAGATAATTGTTGGACTGGATATTGGAACTACCAAAATTGCATGCTTCGTTGGAACTAAAAACGAACATGGTAAAATTGAAATTCTATCTATGGGGAAAAGTGATTCCCTTGGCGTTTCGCGTGGAATGGTTTCTAACATCGACAGAACAGTTCAATCTATCAAAGCTGCAGTTACTGAAGCGCAAGAGCGTGTGGATGGACAATTAATCATTCGAACTGTGAACGTTGGTATTGCTGGTCAACACATCAAAAGCTTGCAACACAGAGGAATATATACAAGAAATCAAGTTGAGGACGAAATTTCTCAAAAAGATATTGATGCGTTGATTGACGACATGTACAAATTGGTAATGCAACCTGGAGAAGAAATTATCCATGTATTGCCACAAGAATACATTGTTGACAACGAACAAGGAATCAAAGATCCAATCGGAATGTCGGGTGTGAGATTGGAAGCAAATTTCCATATCATTACTGGACATGTAACTGCTGCGAAAAACATTCACAAATGCATCGAAAGATCGGGATTAGATGTTAAAGACACGATTTTAGAGCCGTTGGCATCTGCTGAAGCTGTTTTGTCTGAAGATGAAAAAGAAGCAGGAGTTGTGTTGGTTGACATCGGTGGTGGAACAACGGATATCGCGATTTTCCACGAAGGAATTATTCGCCATACGCATGTGATTCCATTTGGAGGAAATGTGATTACAAACGACATCAAAGACGGTTGCACAATCATGAGACCACAAGCTGAGAAATTGAAAGTTCGTTTCGGTTCAGCTTTGGCAAGTGAAAGTCAAGACACTGAAATCGTCTGTATTCCTGGAATTCGCGGTCATAAACCGAAAGAAATTACAGTGCGCAATTTGGCGAGCATCATCCAAGCTAGAATGGAGGAAATCATTGAACATGTTTACCATGAAATCCGAAATTCAGGTTATGAGAAAAAATTGATCGCAGGAATTGTGGTTACTGGTGGAGGCTCTCAATTGAGACACATCACACAATTGTTTGAATACTTGACAGGAATGGATACAAGAATTGGTTATCCAACAGAGCATTTGGCAAGTTCAAATTCAATTGAAAACTTGACAAGCCCAATTTATTCAACAGGAATTGGTTTGGTGTTGAAAGGATTTGAAGCGTTGGAAAGAAGTGAAGCTGCCAATGCAAAATTGATGAAAACTGAGCCAACAGGCGTGATCGGTCACTCAAGTGAAGATGGAAAAAAAGGAAGTTTCTTCGGTAAAATTTTGACAGGTGTTAAAGATTTTATCAAAGAAGATGAAGAATAAGAAAATTGAACAACAATAAAACAACAAATAAATAAAGCAAAAATGATGGAATTCGATTTACCAAAAGACATTTCTTCAATCATTAAAGTGATTGGAGTTGGTGGTGGTGGTAGCAATGCCGTTAACCACATGTACAGTCAAGGCATCAAAGGTGTTGACTTCATAGTATGTAACACAGACCGCCAAGCATTAGACATTTCTCCAGTTCCAATTAAAATTCAATTAGGTTTGAGTTTGACAGAAGGACGCGGAGCAGGAGCAATTCCTGAAATTGGAAAAAATGCAGCGATTGAAAATATTGAGGAAATTCGCGAATTTTTAAGCAACGGAACCAAAATGGTTTTCGTAACTGCGGGAATGGGTGGTGGAACTGGAACTGGTGCCGCGCCTGTGATTGCGCAAGTTGCCAAAGAAATGGGAATTTTGACTGTAGGTATTGTAACTGTACCTTTCAGTTTTGAAGGAAGAAAACGCCGTCAACAAGCTGAAGAAGGTTTGGAAGGAATGCGTAAAAATGTTGATACTTTATTGGTAATCAATAATGAACGTTTAAGAGAAATCACTGGTAATTTATCTATTGGTAATGCTTTCTCTCAAGCTGACAACGTACTTTCTACCGCTGCAAAAGGAATCGCAGAAGTAATTTCTGTGACTGGAGCAGTAAATGTTGACTTCAATGACGTAAACACTGTAATGAAAGATTCAGGTGTTGCAATCATGGGTTCTGCAAGTGCTGAAGGTGAAAATCGTGCATTAGAATGTGTTCAAAATGCAATGAATTCTCCTTTGTTGAACGACAATAATATTGAAGGTGCAAATTACGTCTTGTTGAACATCACTTACGGTGATAAAGAAGTATTGATGGATGAAATCGGTATCATTACAGATTACATTCAACAAGAAGCTGGTTCTTCTGCTGACGTTATTTGGGGACATGGTTATGATCCAACTTTGGGTGATAAATTAAGTGTTACTTTGATTGCTACAGGTTTTAAATCATCTCCAATTACTGGATTTGAAAAAGCGCCTGAGCGCACTGTAGTTACTTTAGACCAAGAGCCAAAAAATGAAATTACAGCACCTCTTCAATCTCCAACACAAGCTGCAACTGCAGTTGTAACGCCAGTTGTTGAAGCAAAAATTGAAACGCCTGTAACGCCAGAGCCATATTTGAAAGCGGAAGATTTGAATGCTGTAGAAGCGAAAGTTGAAATTACGCAACCAATCATTTCTTTCCCTGAAGAAACAAAAATTGAATTCAAAAAAGACGAGCCAACATTGGAATTAGATTGGGAAATTACCCCAACTCCTGTTCACAATGAAGTTAAAACTGAAACTCCGAAAGTGAAAGTTTGGGGATTGGATGATGATGTTGAAGCTAAATTAGATTTAAACAACGCAACTCCAAGAACAACGGCTTCTCCAGAAGAGTCTCAAAGATTAGCGCAAGAACGTTTGGAAAGAATCCAATTGTACACGCAAAAATTGAGAAAAACAGACGGAATCAGCGCATTGGAAAATGAGCCAGCTTACGTTCGTAGAAACATCAATTTAGATGCATCAAACCCAAGTACAGATTCAACTGTTTCTAGATTTGGTTTGACAGATGGACAAAATGGAACAGCAACGTTGAGAAGTAACAATTCATTTTTACACGATAACGTAGATTGATTATGACTTTCACAGAAAGAATCAATGCAGATATTAAAGCGGCCATGCTTGCCAAAGAAAAGGAAAAATTGGCTGCTTTGAGAGATATAAAGTCGAAACTGATGCTTGAAGCTACTTCGGGCGCAGGAGAAGTTTCCGAGGAAGTTGCGATGAAAATCGTGATGAAGTTGCACAAACAACGCATGGATACTTATACGCTTTATATCGAGCAAAATAGAGAAGATTTGGCGCATGATGAAATTTTTCAAGCGCAAATCATCGAAGCTTACCTTCCAAAGATGTTGTCAGAAGACGAGATTCGTGCGGAAGTGCAAGGAGCAATCGCCCAAACCGGCGCTTCAGGACCACAAGAAATGGGCAAAGTGATGGGCATCTTAACATCTAAATTAGCAGGAAAAGCAGACGGAAAAGTCATTTCTTCGCTTGTTAAAGAAGAGTTAAGCAAATAAATTAGGCTTTATTTTCCGGTGAGGGAATAACTTCACTAGATGTTGTTTAAAAGCTGTCTGATATTTTCAGGCAGCTTTTTTAGTTTTTGGGGTGATGTAATTAGATACTGTGAGAATAAGGATTTTGAAAACTATCCAAATACACTGATATAAAAAGAGATAAATTACAAGTATTAAAATTTAAACTAGAATACAATTTAAAAATACTTGATATCTTTAAAGAATATTTAGGCAGGCAAAATAAAATTTGGAACAAAAACATCGGCATAAAACATAAATTGTAAAATCATGAGAAAAATTAGTTTTTTATTAGCAGTATCTATTTCAGTTTTAATAATCTTTTGTAGCAATACAAACTCAAAAAGTTTCAGTAAAAACTTTAATAAAAATAACTTAGTTGCTGATACTTCAATAGAACAAATTGTTATTGGCACTCAAACTTGGAGCCGTAAAAACCTTGACGTCATCACATTTCGAAATGGAGATACAATACCATATGCAGAAAATAACGAGCAATGGAAATCATATGTGCAAGCTCATGAACCTGCATGGTGTTATTATGAAGACAAATCCAAAAATAAATATTATAACGGAAAATTATACAATGGCTGGACAGTGACCGATCCAAGAGGACTTGCTCCAAAAGGATGGCACATTCCAAGTTCGGACGAGTGGTCCACATTGATAGACTATTTAGGTGGTGAGGAAATTGCTGGTGCAAAAATGAAATCAAAAGAAAGGTTTAATGGGACAAACAGCAGTGGTTTTTCCGCATTACCAATCGGAACAAGGTATGAAAATGGCGAATATTTTCATGTTTGTGCTTATTGGAGCGCTGACATCCAAGGACTTAATTTTGAACCAGGTGGAGTACCATTTTTTTTAGGTTGTGTAATCCATCCTTCCCTTGGAAGTATTTATTTCGATATTTACGATATAAATCACGGTCTTTCAATCAGATGCCTAAAGGATTGACAGAAAAATTGATTATTTTTGATTTGATAAATAATTTATTAAACTAATTCGGAATTATGCACCATTGTTTAAGAAGTGATTCCAGAATTAATGCGGTTAAAAAACTTATAAAGCCAATTCAAATAGAATTTGAAAAGATAATTATTCACAATAAAAAAGAAGAATATATCTATTGGGATAGTGTTTACTCGGATGATGCGGAACATTTAGTTGGAATAGTTTTTATTATACTTCAAAATTATATTAACAGTAGCATTTCCGATTTATATCCTGACCTTCAGAAGATAAACTTAAAATATAAAATAGACGAAGAAATAAATAATTCTAAAACGACTAGAATTGAATTAATCATCGCAATGGCAAATTATTATAAACATCGAGATTTGCCTGAAAAATTATATGAACACACTGCAAAACATCTTTAAAATTTAGAGATTGAATACAAAAATAATTACGATTTAGAAGATGGTAAATATTCACACAAACTTGGAGCAGAATCACCGGTTTATAAAGGACTAAGCTATTTGTCAGATTCTTGGGATTTAAATGATTTGATTGACATTACAGCAGATTGGCGAGAACAATTGTGGAAAAAGGAAGAAGATAAAAACTTTTGACGGAAAAGTAAAACTATGTTTGAAAAGTTCACAATAAAGAAAAAAGGTATCTGTTATAAACGACAATTATAAAAAATCGAAAAAGAAATCAAAACGCACTCCATGAAACAATCATATTCAATTTATCTCCTTTTTGCGCTTCTACTCTGTTCATGCAACCAACAGAATGGTAAAGACTCTGCTGAGTCCAACGTGCCTCTTGGTGATACTACAAGAATTGATTCTGCTGCACCAGAAATTCAAGAAGCAATGGAAGCTTCGGATGAACTAGAAGTTGCCGAGAAAGACAGTATTTTGCGAATGATTTCATTATTCAAAGCCAAAAACATCGACGCGATTTCTGAAAAGATCAGTTATCCTTTGGAACGCGAATATCCTATTCCTTCAATCAAAGACAAAGCGGAATTCAAACAGCGTTTTCAGGAGGTTTTTGATGCTTTTTTGGTCGCTAAAATTACCAATTCGAAGATTGAGGATTGGTCGGAAGTTGGTTGGAGAGGAATCATGTTGGACAATGGAGAAGTCTGGATGGGAAATTCTGATGGCACTATCACAAGCGTGAACTACCAAAGTGAATTTGAAAAGCAACGCAAGGAAACATTGATTGCTGAAGACAAAGAAAAAATCCATCCTTCGCTCAAAACGTTTAGACTTCCAACCTACAAAATCAAAACGAAAAACTACTTGATTCGAATTGATGAATTGGAGAATGAAAAATACCGATACGCCTCATGGAAAGTAAGTGACAATGAATCTTCCAAACCTGAAATCGTTATTCAAAATGGCACAATCGAATTTGGCGGTAGCGGAGGAAATCACGTCATCACTTTTGTGAATGGCAAATATACCTACAAAGTTAATCGAATCATTCTAGGAGAAGGCGATTCACCCGAAATCAGGTTGATCGTCGAGAAAGATGGAAAAACAATTTTGACCCAAGATGGAGCGTTGATTTTGGATTAAAAACACAAAATAAACCCCGTTTTCGAATACTTCTTGTTTTACTCTTCCCCAAACAAACGTTTCTTGTACTTATTATACAAAAATGAAATTACCAACAGCAACAATCCTAAGGAGATAAAAATCACCGTTTTGAAAATCGTGTCGAGTTGTGCGATGTCATAGAAGAACAATTTGATTAATGTGATTCCAAACAACGCAAAAGCGCCAATTCTGAGGTAGATTTTGTTTTTCCAAATTCCGAGTACAATCATGAATAGAGAATAAAAGCCAGCAAAAATACTCAACGCCAATTTGTAGGCTTGATTTGAGCCAAAAGTATGCATCCAATTCACGATTTCAGCACTGATGATCCAAACAATCACCGTATGTAGAATGTATTCCGTAATGATTTTCATCGAGTTCCATTTCATCTGATTTTTAACGAAATGATGCATGATGAACATCGCAAACGCCACAATCGCATAGCCAATATACCTGATGCCAACCAAACCAAAACCACGGTAGAAAACATGACTTTTTGCCGCATAAATGTATTTTAAATGCATGGAATTTAATTCATACAACCCTAAAGTCAGGAAGAAAAATAAGGCAAAGATAAAGCCCATGAAAAAGATCATGTTGAACTCTTCTGAGTTGTTCGTTTTTCTTTTGAAAAAGCCAAGTACAGAAATAAAAATCAGCCCGTAAAAGATGCTTGAAACGGTTTTCATCGATTTCAATACACCGTCGCCGATGCTTGGTATGAAATCATTTGCAAAAGCAACTTTTGTGATTGACTGTTCGTATTTCACCACCCAAAAATGATTCAATTCTAAGTGAATTCCCATATACAAAACGATCAACAATAAGATGAAAATCAAATTTTGCGTCAAATACAACATGCCTGGATTGTTGGCAAAAGGCGATTGAAATTTCGATAATTTCGACACTTTGTAGATGAACAATAAGATCAATCCATAAATCAATGAAGTCAGGAAGTTGATATTTAAGAAAAGATTAAAATCTTTGACATTTTGATAATAATCAGCATAAACATCCACCCAATTGATGACCAAACTACCGAAGCCAAGCAACATCAGCGGATAGGCGAAAAATTCATAAATTCGACTGGCTTTCGTTCTTCCTATCCAAAACAACAATGCCGCTTCGAAAATCCATAAGAAAGTAATCCAACGACCATCTAACTCTATTGGTACATACAACGTGAAATACGAAATCGCCAAACCGACTGATAACGTGTGGAATTTTTTGTCTTCTGTTTTCAAGAAATAAAGCAAAGCAGCGACAGCTAAATGAATTATTCCATTGAACAATGTAAACCAAGCTTGGTAATCGTTTAGTGATTCGTGTCGCATTAAAATGGCAATTCCCAAACCGTAAAACAAAAATGAATTGAGTAATACCATCATCACGTTCAACTCATCAAAAATCTCTTTTTTGACAAGCTTGTAAGCCAAATTCGTAGCATGGAAAATCACGAAGAAAACCGTAACGAATATCATTGCCAACTTGAAATGTTTGACGTCGTTGAAACCTGTCGCAAACCACAAAAGGAAGATGAACCAAGTCAAACCAAACGAAACATAGTACAATGATTTCCAATCTCTAAAAAACGAAACTGCTAAAATTCCAATATTGATAATCGAAATATATGAAAAGAAAATGCCTACTCTACCCGATCCGTCACTCAGTAAAAACGGGACAGCATATGCACCGACCAAACCAATGTGTGAGATGATAATCAAATTGTACTTAATGGAAGCGTAAACCGTGGCAGCTGTAATCACCAGCATGGCGATAAATGCGACCTGGACGGGAAATAGCGCATAAAAACTGTAGGCAAAAAAGGTGATAAAGTAAAAAATTGCCATCGAACCACTCAATAAAATGGCGCTAAATTGTTTGTATTTTGCTTTCAATTTCAAGGCAAAAAACAACAATCCTGAAGCCATCACGTAGCCCAAAATAATTCTCGTCAATGGACTGACTAATTTGTGGTCAATCGCATATTTCGCGCCAATTCCAACACCGATTACAGTGATGATAATTCCAATCACAGGAATTAAATTCTGGCCAATGTATTTTTCTAAACTTGAATTTGAAGAAGAATTTATGGCTGTTTTAATCGGCTCAACTTTGGGTTGTGGTTTGGGTGTCTCAATCGTTGGTTTGGGCGCTTCAACCATTGGTTTGGGCGCTTCAACAATGGGCGCTTGCACCTTTTCCTCGACAGTCGTTGGTTTTGGTTCAGCCAATAGAATGATTGGTTTCACCTCATCGTTCACCACCGAAATAGTTTCCTGTGTTGCAGTTTGCCCCTTGATCAGCGCAGCTAGTGCTTCAATCTCCAGCTCCAAGGCTTTGATGTCATTTTCAAAATAAGATTGTCGTTGTTTTAAATTTTCCAATTTAAGTTTCAACTGTTCTAACTGGTTTTGAGCATCCATTTTAAGCCTTTTTTTGAATGAAATTGAACTTCACTTTCAAACAAATATAAAAATATTATTGGGGAACGGTTAAAGTCTTAAATCAAAACCATTGAATTAAGACTTTTCATAAATTTTATCCCATTCTAATTCCATTTTTTTGAAAAATAAAGTATCTTTAACCCAAACCGCAAGCCATGATTCACAATTTGAGTAACACGCAATCCATTTTTGGGACTTTTTTAGCAGAATTAAGAGATGTTCAAATTCAAAAAGATCCGATGAGATTCAGACGAAATTTGGAGCGCATGGCTGAAATCATGGCGTATGAGATTTCCAAAACAATGGATTTCACCACACAAAAAGTGACTACGCCATTGGGCGAAGCGGATACACATTTACTCAAATCTCAACCCGTTTTGGCGACCATTTTAAGAGCTGGCTTGCCGATGCACCAAGGTTTATTGAATTATTTCGACAAGGCGGAAAGCGCTTTTGTATCGGCATACAGAAAACATTCTACTGCGGAAGATTTCGAAATTCATGTGGAATACATGGCTTCTCCATTGATTGACAACAAAACGGTCGTTATTTCTGATCCAATGTTGGCCACAGGAAGTTCGATGGTCATGGTTTACAAAGCTTTGCTCAAACAAGGTAAACCTGCGCATGTCTATATCGTTTCTGCTATTGCGGCGCCTGAAGCGTTGGATTACATTCGCAAACATTTGCCAGAAACAGTTCACATTTATGTGGGCGCAATTGATACAGAATTAACCGCTCAATCATACATTGTCCCAGGCTTGGGCGATGCAGGTGATTTGGCTTACGGTGTAAAATGTTAATTATGCAGTGGCACCTCTATTTTTCGCTTTTCAGTTTTTCCATGATTAAATTCATGTTCGCTCCTTTCGTGGGTCCGAATTTGAAACTAAGCTTCTTTGAAACTTATTTATCTTGCGTTGCTGGTGCATTTCTAGCAGCATTTATCTTCTATTTCTCCAGCGAATTTTTCTTAAAACGCGCACACCAATTGAGAAAAGAAAAAATCAGAAAAGCCATTGAAGCAGGAATCGAATTGAAATACAAAAAGAAATTCACCCGATTCAATAAATTGATTGTCGTTTTGAAACGTAGATTTGGCATTTACGGCATTTCGATGTTTGCACCGTTTATTCTTTCTGTGCCTCTAGGTTCGATTGTAACTGCTAAATTTTACGGCAAAGAGAAAAAGACTTTCCCATTGATTTTACTTGGCATTTGCACAACCGGTTTGATCACAACCAGTTTGGCTTATTTCGCTAAATCACTTTTCTAAATTTTCATGTCTGCTAAAAAACACCTTTTTTTTGATCTCGATCGAACGCTTTGGGATTTCGAAAAAAACTCCAAAAAAGCACTTCAAATTTTATTCAAGGACTTGAAATTGGATGATAAAATTGAACATTTCAATCACTTTCACCATACCTACACGCGCATCAATGCAGAACTTTGGAAATTGTATGGCAAAGGAAAACTGAAAAAAGAAGAATTGCGCGATGCGCGGTTTATAGAAACATTGAAATACCACGAAATTCATGATGCTGAGCTCGCAACCACGTTGAGTAACGGTTACATAGAAATTTCCCCCAAACAAACCAATTTATTTCCAGATACTTTAGAAACATTGGAAGAATTGCAGCGCATGAAATACAACATGCACATCATCACCAACGGATTTGAAGAAGTGCAATATATCAAGCTAGAACATTCTAAATTGGCGCCGTTTTTCGATGTGATTGTTTGTTCAGAAGCAGTTGGTTTCAACAAACCAGATCCGCGTGTTTTCCAATATGCCATGCAAAAAGCGCAAACCAATGCCAACGAAAGTTTCATGATAGGAGATGATCGCGAAGTGGATATTTTCGGCGCAATGCAAGTTGGTATGCAAGCGATTTTATTCGATCCTGAGAATCAATATTCAAAAACAAAAGGCGAACCAAAGATTGAAAATTTAAATGAGCTTCCGCTATTGCTGACGATGATTGGAAGGTAGATTAATCTATCTTTACTTGAAACACTTCAGGTTTTGAGATTTCAACCTTTTCCTTATTCGTATTCCAAAAGTAAATGTGAATTACGTCAGAATCCAACACATTTTCTGGCAAGGAAAAAGCATTGAAGAACTTCACATTTGTAGCTGTGTCCAACAACCGTACTTGGTCGTATGCAGCATACAAAACCGCATTTTCTCCAGCCATCAACATTTTCCCATCGCGCTCTAAAGTCGCTACTAAAAACAACGGACTTCCATTGGGAAGTTTTCCTTTTGCTTCGACAGTAAAATACTCGGCATTTGGGTAATCTTTTAACGTTTTTACGGGAATGATAATCGCTCCAATAAATTCTTCATTTGAAACAACAACCGAGCGAAAAGTATTTTCAAATTTCGCTTTCAATTTCAATTTTTGCATCGATTTAGAAACCGTTTTCTTTTTACTTAAAATCGTTGTTGCACTGTTGAAGAAAACCTGATGTTCATAGACATAAGGGAAATGATTGCGCAAAACCTCGTAATACATCGGCAAATGGAAATTGTTGCTCCAATTGTAAACAAAATAATTTTTCGAAGAAGTTCTCGCTCGTTCCGCCAATTGATAAACTACTTCGGGATTTGTCCAATCGATAATCGGTTCCTTTATCGGAATATTGCAATAATAGTTCAAGTACGTAATGCTATTAAAATTCGAAGCAAAATCCATTTTTTCTCTTCCCAACTTTTGGTCTGCTTGATTCACCGATTGACCAATTTCACGGAAAACACCAAAATTTCTCGGTTCCAATAATTTTGAAACGAAAATACTTTGCAATCCAATCAAAATTGGAAAAATCAAAAGTGCTGAATTGTATGCTTTTCCCGAATAAAAATGAAATCCGCGGAATAAATACATGAACAGAAACGGCAAAGTGTAGAGCATCACCAATTCGCGCAATACTGGTGTGTAAAACACTGAAATAAGATGCCCAAGAACATAAGTCAACAGAAAAACCCGGATTACAAATCGTTCTTGCTTGGTTTTGAAATGTTCCGCTTTGACAAAAGAATACACGATGATTCCAACAAAAAAAGCGAATAAAATCCACGAAAAATTGAAAAATTGGTAGCCAAAATCAAAAAGCCAATTCCATTTTGGAGGAGAAAGCCAACGCAATCCACCTTGATTTAGCTGATATGCGGTAATCGGCCAATGCGGTAAAAAGGCTAAAATACTGACAATTCCGCAAATCAAAATCACTTTGATATTCGGCTTTGAAACGTAAAACAGCGCGCAAAAACCTACGACAGAAGCTGTGATAAAAGCGTAATAATGAGACAACATTGCTCCCAAGAATCCGATGCTCAATCCAACAAACCAAAACGAAAATGCTTTTTCCCTGCGTTCGATTTCAAAAATTGACCAAACGGCGAACAACAAGAAAAAAGTGCCTGAATTGTAAGGCCTAGCAAAAACGGTATGAATGATTGTGAAAGTCAAACCAACATACAAAGCGACCACTGCCAAACCAATTTGCTTGGAGAAAAATCGCCTGCAAATTTGATAAATCATCCAAGAATTGAGCAAATAAAAGAAAATGCTTGTGCCGCGTAATGCCCATTCAGAGTCACCAAAAATTCGGACCCAAACCCACAAAAAAGCTTGATAAAAAACAGGATGCATATCGCCGACTTTCACGCCAAAATGCCAAAATGAATTCCAATCTGAAAATTGAGTTCTTACCCACCCGCTCAGTTCATCGTTCGACAAACCTTGGTGATACATGAAAGAAAATCTAAAAATCAATCCAATGACCAACAAAGAAATAAACATTCCGTGTTGTTTCCAAAAAGACTGATTTTCGTTTCTATCCATACAATTCTTGTCTTGTGCGCTCGTACAAAATCATTCCAGTTGCCACTCCAACATTCAAAGAAGAAATTGTTCCTTTCATTGGAATTTTTGCTTTTATATCGCACATATTCAAAATGTCGTTGGTGATTCCATCTTCCTCAGAACCCATAATGATTGCCACACCACCACGCAAATTCACTTCATACAAAGGAACAGCAGTTTTTTCCGTACAAGCCACGATTCTGATTCCACTTTGTTGCAAATAGAACAAGCTTTCTTTCAAATTATCTGTTTTACAAACAGGAATTCGGTTCAAAGCACCGGCAGAAGTTTTGATTGCATCGGCAGTAACCTGCACAGATCCACGAGAAGGAATCACGATTGCCGTAACACCTTGACATTCTGCTGTACGAGCAATTCCTCCAAAATTTCTAACATCAGTTAAACGGTCCAAAAACAAGAAACATGGTTTTTCACCATTTTCCATCGCTTTGTCAACCATTTCATTCAAATTATGGTAAGCCAAAGGTGCAATGTAAGCGATAACACCTTGGTGATTTTGATCGGTAATTTTATCTAATCTTTCAACAGGAACAAACTGAATGAAATAATTTTTATCAGCTGTTTCTGCTTTCAATTCAAAAAACAAGTCTTTCGACATTCCTTTTTGAATCATTAATTTATTGATTTCCCTTCCAGCACGAATGGCTTCAATAACTGCGCGCACACCAAAAATGATGTCGTTGTTTTCTTTTTCGCGTGGATTTGGTTTGAAGTCTTTTCTTCCAAAACCGGGATTCTTTTTGTATTCCATGATGCAAAGATAAGTATTTCTGTTTGATGCATTTTGAAATTCATCTAAACAGTAATTTTAGTCATAAAAAAACCTGCTATCCGTCGAACGCAGGTTTCAAAATTAAATTTCGGAATGACTATCTCGCCATTTGAGAAATCTTGAAAGTTTTTCCATTCATTTCGCTTGTCACTTTAAACCAAGTATGACCGCAGTTTGAACCGTCAACATATTTAATCTCAGTTCCAGCAGGAAAACTCATTGATTTTGTTGTGCCTTTACTAATAGTATTGTGTCCACCATTGGCGCAATATTTAAAATCATTGCCATTGTCGTTAACGATTTTAAACTCGATATTTCCTTTTTTCAAAACGATTTCATTGTTTTTAGAAAGATTTGAAAAAGAAGTCAAACCAAAAAAGAAACCTGAAACTATAAATGAAACAAGCGCTAATCTTTTAATATTTTTCATAGGAAGTTATTTAACTACATTCAAAAATAGTCAATTATAGAATAGTAACAACACCAAAATTTGAATATCACAGAGAATTGTTGTAATTTAACAGCCAATTATGACATTTAAAGAATTAAACCTCAACGAAAATTTGTTAGAGGCATTAGAACACATGGGATTTGAAAATGCAACTCCTATTCAAGAACAAGCAATCCCAAAAATTTTAGAAAATCGCGATTTAATTGCCTGTGCACAAACTGGTACTGGTAAAACTGCGGCTTTTATTTTACCGATTTTACATAAATTGACTGGTAAACCAGAAACTTCGATTGATACTTTGGTCGTTGTTCCAACAAGAGAATTGGCGATACAAATCGAACAAGAAATTCAAGGTTTATCTTATTTCGTTTCCGTTGGATCGAAAGCAATTTATGGCGGCGGCGGCGGAAAAGATTGGGACGACCAAAAAGCTGCATTGAAAGACGGAACGGATATCATTGTTGCCACTCCTGGAAAATTACTTTCGCATTTACAAATGGGTTATGTCGATTTCTCCAAAGTGAAACATTTGGTTTTGGATGAAGCTGACAAGATGTTAGATATGGGATTTACGGACGATTTAGAAAAAATCATTTCATATCTTCCAAAGAACAGACAAACTTTGCTTTTCAGCGCAACGATGCCACCAAAAATCAGGAATTTAGCTGAAAAAATATTGAAAGAGCCTGAGCAAATCACATTATCGATTTCTAAACCGGCAGCAGGCGTTTCACAAAATGTTTATTTGGCTTTCGACAATCAAAAGAATGATTTATTGAAGCACATTTTGCTTTCAAGACCAGATTATACAAGTATCATTATATTCACTTCTTCCAAATCGAAAGTGAGTGAAATTGTTTCTGCATTGCGAAGAAATGGTTTCAAATCCCAAGGCGTTTCATCCAATTTGGACCAAGACCAAAGAGAAGAAGTTTTGCGCGGATTTAGGTCTAAACGTACCCGAATTTTAGTTGCAACGGACGTAATGAGTCGCGGAATTGACATCAAGGAAATCAACATGGTGATTAACTACGATTGTCCGCGAGATGCTGAAGATTATGTTCACAGAATCGGAAGAACGGCAAGAGCAAATACCAAAGGTGAAGCATACACTTTAGTGAATGAGAAAGACATGCCGAAACTTGTACGCATCGAAAAATTAATTGAAGCTGAAATTCCTAAATTAACTTTGCCGGAAGAATTAGGAGAAGGTCCTGCATTTACCACTAAATCAGAAGGTTTCAAAAAGAAAAAGAACTTCAAAAAGAAAAGAAAGCCTTTTTCAAACAAACCAAAAAGCGGTATTGTTAATGAATAAAGATGATTTTTTTGAAGTGAAAAAACATTTTTAAATACAACTTGTTATCAACTTTGACAAGCATGTAAATTACAAATCTAAAAATTGAATTTTTTATTCAGAAAGTAGTTTTGTAACTTTGCATTCTAAAAAACTAGAATTTAAATAAATATATGAATAACACACAAGAAAAAGTAGCATACAAAGTAGCTGATATCAGCCTTGCTGCGTGGGGAAGAAAAGAAATTATGTTGGCTGAGGCAGAAATGCCAGGTTTGATGTCATTGCGTGAAGAATATGCCGCTAGTAAGCCATTGGCTGGAGCTAGAATTGCAGGTTGTTTACACATGACCATTCAAACTGCTGTTTTGATTGAAACTTTAGTTGATTTAGGTGCACAAGTTAGCTGGTCTTCTTGTAACATTTTCTCAACTCAAGATCATGCTGCTGCTGCAATTGCTGCTGCAGGAATTCCAGTTTTTGCTTGGAAAGGTATGAACGAAGAAGAATTCAACTGGTGTATCGAACAAACAATTTTCGCTTTCGAAGGCGGTGAGCCTTTGAACATGATTTTGGATGACGGTGGAGATTTGACAAACATGGTTTTTGATCATTTCCCAGAATTAACTGCTGGAATCAAAGGATTGTCTGAAGAAACTACAACGGGAGTTTTGAGATTGTACGATCGTTTGAAAAATGGAACTTTGGTAATGCCTGCAATCAATGTCAATGATTCTGTTACCAAATCTAAATTTGACAACAAATACGGATGTAAAGAATCTTTGGTAGATTCAATTCGTCGTGCTACAGATACAATGATGGCTGGTAAAGTTGCTGTTGTTTGTGGATATGGTGATGTTGGTAAAGGTTCTGCTGCTTCATTGAAAGGTGCTGGTGCAAGAGTTATCGTTACTGAAATCGATCCAATTTGTGCTTTACAAGCTGCAATGGACGGATTTGAAGTGAAAAAATTAGATACAGTTGTTGGTTTAGGTGATATCATCGTAACTACAACTGGAAATAAAGACATCGTTGTTGGTCGTCATTTCGAAAACATGAAAGACAAAGCAATCGTTTGTAACATTGGTCACTTCGACAATGAAATTGACGTAGCTTGGTTAAATTCAAATTTTGGTTCAACTAAAATTGAAATTAAACCACAGGTTGACATGTACAATGTAAATGGAAAAGACATCATTTTATTGGCTGAAGGTCGTTTGGTAAACTTAGGTTGTGCGACTGGTCACCCTTCATTCGTAATGTCAAATTCATTCACAAACCAAACTTTGGCGCAATTAGAGTTGTGGCAAAATTCTGCTAATTATGAAAACAATGTTTACACACTTCCAAAACATTTGGATGAGAAAGTAGCACGTTTGCATTTAGCGAAAATTGGTGTTGAATTGGATGAATTAACAGAAGACCAAGCTTCATACATTGGAGTGAAAGTTGCTGGTCCATACAAATCAGATGCTTACCGTTACTAATTAGCGGATAAATCATAATTTTAAAGCCGATTTCTATTTGAAATCGGCTTTTTTTTGCACTAAAATTAACTTATCATTTTAAGGAATGTCTTCCACATGATTTGAATGTCATGTCCCACACTTGGATTTGCTAAATATTTCTCATTCAACAACAATTTCGCTGGCATGATTTCATGAATATAGGTTTCGCGGGGATTTTCCGATTCGCCTAAAATTCGATTTTCTTCAAAAAACTCCAACGAGGCATAATCGGTAATTCCTGGTTTGATATTCAATATTCTTCTTTGTGCATCAGTGTATAAATCAACATATTCTTGCACTTCAGGTCGTGGTCCAACAATGCTCATTTCCCCGCGAATCACATTTAAAAATTGGGGAAATTCATCCATTTTCGTTTTGCGCAAAAAATAGCCAATTTTCGTAATTCTCGGATCACGCATTCCAACTGTCAGTTGCCCCAGTTTGTCGGAATTTGGTTTCATGGTTCGAAATTTTAGTAACCAAAAATTCTTGCCATTTTTCCCCACGCGTTGTTGGCGATAGAATATACCGCCGCGGCTGCCTGTTACAATCAATATCGAAATAACGATTCCAACCGGGAGGAAAATTAATAGAATGGTGATGGAAACGAATAAATCGAAAATTCTTTTCATGAATTAATTCATTAATTCAGAAACCGCACTGATTACCGCATTGATTACCGTTTGAACCTGTTCATCAGACAAATCATAATATACGGGCAATGAGATTTCATTGTGGTATTTATTCCATGTTTCAGGATAATCTTCCATTTTGTAACCGCGTTTTTTATAGGCGGTCAATGTTGGCAATGGCAAAAAATGTACGTTTACAGAAACGTCTTGGTCAAAAATCAATTGCATGATTTTATCACGTTGGTTTTCTGTAATTCCATCGATTCGCAATTGATATAAATGATAACTCGTGATTTTATCAGCGGTTGTGTGCAATGGTGTTAACGCCCACGATTCGTTCTTAAATGCAGCGTCGTATTGCTCAAAAATAGCCTTTCGTCGATCTAAATTTTCCTGATATCTTCCCAACTCTACCAAACCAATCGCAGCTTGTAAATCGGTCATATTGCATTTAAATCCAGGCTCTTCCACATCGTATCTCCAATTCCCCTTTTGCGTTTTTGCCAAGGCATCTTTGTTTTGACCATGCAAAATCATCGTGCAAAAATCTCTGTAAATAATATCGTGATCAAAATTTTCTGGCAAATCAAAGCACAATGCGCCACCTTCTGCTGTCGTCAGGTTTTTTACTGCATGAAACGAAAAGGTCGAAATATCAGTCAATGAACCAGCTCTTTTGCCTTTATAGATTGCTCCAAAACTGTGCGCTGCATCAGAAATAATCAAAATTCGATTCAATTTTTCTTGATTTTCTCCATGTGGATTGAATTGTTTTTGAATCGATTCTTCGTTAACCAAATCCATAATAGCAGCGTAATCACATGGAAAACCTGCTAAATCAACCGCAATAATCGCTTTTGTTTTTGGTGTAATTGCTTTTCGAATGGCATCCACAGAAATATTAAAATCGGATTCATTTATATCAACCATCACCGGTTTTGCTCCTGAATGCACAATCACATTGGCACTCGCGCAATACGTGTAGGCAGGCAAAATTACTTCATCACCTTCACCAATTCCCCACCAATACAACAAAACCTGCATTCCCATTGTCCACGAATTGACTGCAACAGAAACTTTATTTCCGCAATATTCAGTAATTTGTTTCTCGAACAATTTCGTTTTCGGTCCTGTTGTAATCCAACCACTTTTCAAAGCTGAAGTAACTTCATCAATAACTTTTTGATCAATGCGAGGTGGAGAAAATGGAATCATAATTAATTTTTTGTGGTAAATATACTAAATGATTTTGAGGCTAAATTCAATCTCTTGGGGTGAAAATAGAAGTAATTAAGACAAAGACTCTAAATCTTTCAAAAATTTCTCGGCAATCAAATCCCTGTTAAATGTCTTCATGGCATATTCTCTTCCATTTTTTCCCATTTCCAAAGCAATCGCAGGATTATCTAGAAGGAATTGAATTTTTTCAATCAACATTTCTACATTTTCAGGTTCGATAAAAAGCGCAGCATTCGCACGGTCAACAAAATGAGTACGTGCCTCGCCATCAACGCCTAACAAAATTGGAATTTCCATTGCCAACGTTTCAAAAACCTTGGAAGGAATAGCGCCAGTAAATAAATCTAATTTTCTCAACGGAATAATTGCCACATCAATCTCTTTCAAAATACTTGGCATTTCGGTTTTAGCAACGGGTGGTAAAAAATGAACATTTTGCACCTTCAACGTTTTTTTCAATTCTTGTAATCTTTCCAATTCTGGTCCAGCTCCTTGTATGATAAATTGCACTGTTGAATTGGAAAGAAAGGCCTTCGCCGCATTCAAGATAATGTCCAAACCTTGCGCGTAGCCCACAACTCCACCATAGAAAAATAGTTTTTGGTCTTCAGAAAAACCATGCTTTGTTCTAAAACCATTTTTAGATATCATGGTTGAATTGTAGAAAGATAAATCAACGCCGTTGGGCAACCAAACCACTTTTCGATTTGGAAAACGAGTCAAAATATCACTTACAATCCCTTGAGTTTGTCCTGTAATCAAATCTGCTGAATGATAACACTTTGCCTCTAGATTATAGGCTAATTTCAATAACCGTTTATTGGTAACTAAATCCAATTTTTCAGCACTTTCGGGCCAAAGATCAGAAACATTAAAAATAAGTTTAGCATTCAATTTTTTCGAAAGTGCCATGGCAGAATAGCCAAGAAATAAGGGAGGAGATTCAACCATTAAAAAGTCAAAACTCGGTAACTTTCTACCTCTAAAATAAGAGGTTACAACAAAACTGAAATAGTTCAATAATCGCTTAACAATTGACTTTGAAGTAGAAACAAAAATTCTTGAACGGTGAACAGGAATTCCTTCTATCACTTCCTCTTTGATTTTCCCTTTTCTATATGCTTCGTGAATTTCCATATTTGGATAATTCGGCATGGCGGTGAGAACTTCAACATCAACTCCACTTTTTTTCAGACGCACAGCTAATTCATGCAACCTATTTTGCGGCGCACCAATTTCCGGTGGATAATATTGAGTCAAAATGAGTAATCTCATGATATTTTAAAAAAGATTATTAGCAACTTCTTGAAAACATTGACTTTGCTTGAAACGTCCAGAAAGTAAAACAGTCTCAATCATTCTATATTTTTTTGATTGAGCAATCGGTATTCTGAAAGCATCATTAATAAACAAATCCCAAAAGTATAAAACATTATGCCGCTTTGACGTTGCAACATCGATTCAAATAACATATTGAATAATAAATTACTTACAATCAAGAGCAACAACCAATTTGAATACTTTTTGGCAATAAGAAGGCAATAGGATAAAGTTGCAATTAAAACAAATAATCCAAACCATCCGATTTCAATTCCTGTTTGTAAATATTGATTGTGCGGATTATACTGAAGTTTTGCCAATTCTTTTTGATCCAATTTATTCAAATAAGCAGTCAAAACTTCATCAAGATTTCCTGTTCCAACTCCCAATGGATAATCTTTAAAAACCATGGAAGAAGCCGTCCACATGACCAACCGAGTTTCTGTCCCCGACATAGGATATTTTTTCTGCTTGATAAATGCTTTAGGATTTTTTATGTATTCTACAGCGAATTTTTTTGAACCTTCGTATTCGCCTTTAAATTGTGGAATGGATTGTATAATGAAAAATAATACAAATGGCGAAACAAAAGTCAGCAGAATGGTCGGCCATTTACCCCATTTTTTGTACACGAGAATTAAAATAAATACTGCGATTGCAAATATTAAAAATAGCATTCCTGCTAAACTCAGACATAAACCTGTCGCTAAAATAAAAACAAAACTTAGCATCAACGCCAACCAGATTTTCATCCAACTAAATTTCATTTTGTAGGCGTACCAAACCAAAAATAAAGCGACAATATAATAGGCTGAAGCATAACTTGGATGATGGATAAATGAAAAATAACTAACTAAAAATGATGATATTCCAAGGTTCGTCGTTTGGTATAATTGAATCGAATGAATTAATCCAAAACCAATTAAGTACAAGCAAGCTAACAAAAATCCAAGAATGGGAAGTTGAAGATTTATTTTGTACCTAGGAATAAACGAAAACAACAACGGGAAAAGAATAAATGACAATTTGTATTCTAAATATTTCAACGCGATGTCATTATGTCTAGAATAAAGACAATAAAATAAGTAGAAAAGATAAATCAAAAAGAAAAGTATCGAAATTGGTTTTAATTTGAACTTGAAAAATTGTTGCTTCATTCCAATAATTGCCAACGGAACAAATAAAATAAATAAAATGGAAGTTAATTTTGGTGCCATGATCAGCAACAAAATGAAAATTCCTAGATAAGCACTATACCAATTTTTCAATGTTGATTTATTTTCCATGAATCGCTTTTTGGTAGAATGAAACAAATTTCAAAACAGAAGCTTGACGCGTTGCTTTTTCTTGAATAAGTTGCTGATTAATCTGAGTCAATTGCTCAATATCTAATTCTAGCGCACTTTCAAACGGATTTAAATCGGCCTGAACTATAACGCCATTTTTCCCGTCTTGAATCCATTCTCTATTCGAAGGTAAATCTGAAACAACAGGAATACAACCCGCGGACATTGCTTCCAATAAACTTACTGAAGTTCCATCGCTTTCTGGAATACTGATATAAATGGAAGCTCGTGCGTATTCTTTCTTGTTTTTTTCATGATCCAACCAACCTAAAAATTGAACTTTATTTTCGATTCCCAAATCACGAGCAAGTGCTTTTAAATTTTCTGTTTCACTGCCTTCAGCACCGATTTTCAATAACCAATTTGGATTCATCTTTTTGAATTCATAAAAATGACGGATTATTTGGTCAATTCTATACAATGGTTCATGTAATCTATTTGAGTAAATCGTTTTTTCTTTTTCTAGAGCTGAAATTGGGTCAATGCCATATTGAATCAATTCATAATGAGTAGCAGGCACCATTTTCTGCATTACTGTAATCATTTCAAGCGCATCTGCTGTGACAATCGCCGAGCGTTCAATGGTTTTCTTGACCAAAAAGTAAAAAAATCTATTTTTTCCAGGCATCAATAATACATCGCTTCCCCAAGCAGTTGTAACAATTGGAATGTTCAATGAATTTGCAATGTTACTTGCAAAATAGGCCATTCTATTAACCTGATGAATATGTATTAAATCAGGTTGTAACTTTTGAAGAATTTTTTTGATTTCTTTTTGAAAAGCAATAATTCTCAATGGATTGAAAGTGTGAACTTTCACGACAAATTGTTCCTCAACCTTCACTTCAGTATTTACCGATTCTGATAATAGGTATTGCTGCAACTCACTTGATTGAATCGCATTCATGAATCTTGAAACATGAACTGAATTAGGACCAACTTGCAATACTTTCATCAATTCAATAATTTTTTCAATTGGTCACTCAAAATTTTCACTTGATGAGAACGATGTAACGATTGAATATTTTCTATGGAAGCTGTTTTCATCTGTTGATTTTGCCAATCTTTATAGGCTGCTAAGATAGCCTTTTTATTGTCTTCAATCTCTGAACACTCCGCAATATAACCTGCATCAAAATCACTTACCAGTTGGGCGGCAACATCATCTGTATCGACCAGCGCTAAAACGGAACGTTGAACAGAAATGTAATCAAATAATTTGCCTGTGTAAACGCCTTTTCTAGTACTTCGTGGATTGATTAAAACGTTACAATCCATTTTTGACATCGATTCAATAGCATCAGTGTATTTTAATGGCGCAACCCTATTTACTTTACTTAAAATCTTTTCAGGAATATTAAAATTATTATGTGCTCCAACTATATTCAATTCAAAATCAAATTCGTTGTCGTCATTTAGAATTTCTACCAAAGCTTGAAAAAAGACATCTGGTTTAATCACGCCATAAAAGCTCCCAAAGTATCCTAAGGTAAAAATACCATTCATTTTATTTTCTGAATTTGGCTGAAAATCGTGATCATAACCATTTCGAACTTCTAAAGACGATTTGATATTTGGGCACAAAACGCTAAAATCATCAACAATTGGCTTACTCACTGATGAAATGATTGTCGCATATTGATTTACTAGAGATTCTACAGATTTGTATAATTCCAGTTGAGAAGCTAAAATTCCTGGATTTTTTGACATTTCGTCTCTCATATCAGCTACCCAAATTAAAGACGGAAATTCTTGCACCATTTCTGCCGCGATTAAATGAGGTTCAATTGGAGCGTATGAACTAATAATGACATCAAAAGGCGCTAATTTGTGTCTGTTAACCAAATCAACTTTGGTGTTTTGTTTCCACTTTGCTAACGGATTGCTACTTAATTTCATGAGAATTACACGAAGTAAAGTTTTGAACTTATGCTTCCATTTTCCGTCAGATTGATTGCTTTTCAGTTTATCAAAAAGTGTATTAGAAGAATTATAATGAACCAAGACATTGTCGTTCCAAATGATTTCAGATTTTTGATCATTTAAACCAAATACCTCAAAATCAAAATCATCGGCTAGATATTTTGCAAATGCTTCCATCCTATTGGTGGCAACACTTTTTTGAGGTGGAAACCAAGTAGTAATTAGCGCGATGCGTTTTTTTACAGTCTTATCCATTTTTCTTTGAAACTAAAGATTCCAATTTATTCAAGAGCGAATTAAAAATAGCATCTTCACTAAATTCATTCTTGATAAATTCCACACCTGCAATATTAGGACTCAACATTTTTTGATTGAACGAATCGTTGATTAACATTAATTGTTCTACCATTGAATCATAAGTTGATGTATGGATACAATGCGAAAAATCGTATTTATACAAGACCAATTTGCCTTTTGCAAGCGATTCAAGTACAAATGTAGCCAAACCATCGTGTTCTGGAAAACGAATCGTTACTTGACATAAATCAAAATATTCGTCCATATTTTCAATCCAACCAAGTACCTTTACATTGGCGGGAATTGGTAAATAATCTTCCGCTTTGGTTCCTGCGATGTAAAAATGAATTTGAGGAAAATGATTCGCCAATTTCAGAATTTCTTGTATGCCATAAAAGTCTTGTCTGTTGTCATTGATATACGTTAAAACATTCAATGAGTCTGTAGCGAAATTTTTAATTTCAAATTTCTTAGGAAAAGCTGCAAAATTCTGAATTTGTGCTTCGATTCCGATTTTGGATAACTCTTCTTTGATCCATTTTACTTCACAAAAATGAATGGCTTTTGTACGATAACTATCAATAAAATTATTCTTTGAAACCGCTTCAGTTGCCAACAATACATCAGTTCCAACCCAATTCATGACTAATGGAATGTTGTGTTTCAAAGCAAGATCAAAAACTTTACTTGAAATTAGCGAACCATTGATTGAAAAAATCAAATCAGCACGTGGAATTTCATACAGCGCTTTCAGTTGATCAAGTCTACTGTAGTAGGTATTCAAAAAAATAAACTTGTTCGAGGGAGAAAAACGCTTCAATTTTTCAACCAAACGTTCTGCAAAAAGAGGTAACCCAACAACTACTATTCTCATTGCGCTGCCCATGATTGATAGTGTTTCAATAACTCAGGGTTTTCTTCCAAATAAGATGAGTCCATATTTCTTGTATCACCAATAACTACGGCTGGATTTCCAGCTATAATGGAAAAATCAGCGTAATCGCCTTTTAGCATTGAATAGGCTGAAATCAAACATCCTTTCCCAATTTTTGTACCTGGCAAAATGGTGGAATGCGGACCGATAAAACTATATTTCCCGATGACAACTTTGCCTTTCTTGTAGCCTTTTAGATTTGTATATTGCTGATAAGCATTTCCATACAAACGGATTGAAACATGACTGCTGTGCGAGAGAATAGAAATAAAATTAGTTATCTGAACTCCCTCTTCAATTTCAATTCCATTGGAAGCTTCGATAAAATTGTGGTGACCAATGAATACATGATCCGCCAAAACGAGTGTTTCCTTTGCGTTGATAACTGTTGAATTACTGATTCTCGTATTTGGAATTACTGCGCCTAAATGTTTATAATGATAAATCATTTGCGGCTCAAACTTCAGTAACCTGCGTGTCACTTGCCATTGACGAAATTTCAAATATAGATTACGAATCATAGTCATTCTTTTTTGCTAATCGCAACAACCAAAATATGACGAAAGATAAAAAAACAAATTGAGTAGCACTCACAATCATCAATATTTGATCGAAAGATAAATGAAAACTAGGAAACAAATCACCGACAGTCAAACTTACAATCATTAAAATTGCACTGGTAATTCCAAGAATAAAAAATCCTCTTTGTTTATTAAGTATAAGTGGCACTTGCGAAACAGGAGAAATAAGAAAGTTAATCATCAACCAAGGCGCCATAATCTGCGCATAAAATCCAGCTTTTTCCCAATGAGCTCCAAAAACGAAGGCAAAAATATCCGCTCCAAAAATCATCAAGATGGTAAATGGCACCAACGAAATCAAAAGCAGCATGAGCATGGTTTTTCTCAGCAAAGGATAAATTGGCTTTCCTTCATTGCGCTGGTCGATTGCTTTTTTCAGAAATACTTGTCCAATCGACGAGCCGATAATTGAAATAGGCAATTTCAACATCCTGAAAGATAAATCATACAAACCTAAAACTCCCTTTTCAAAGGCGTAAACCATATAGATTGCGATAAACAACTCTTTCATCAAATCTACCAATGCGTGCGGTAAATTTATTCTCGGAAAATCAGCATAACTTCGCGCGATGGCAAAATCACGTCCTTTCATTTTAAAAGACTTCATGTGCTTCTTAGCAAATTTGAAATCTCTCACAAACAACAATGTTCCTGAAAACATGGAAAGCATATAGGCTGCAATGATTCCAAAAACTCCCAAAGGATAAAGCGCAACGGACAAACTAGAATTTGAAAGTGATTGTGTTATCTTGGAGTAACTAATTCTTTTGTAATCCTTTAAACGCACTGCCCAATTCATTCCTTGATTATACAAGGCCGATAACAATACGCCTATTGGAACTAATAATACGATGTTATTGAGTATTTTGTCTTCAAGCGGAAATACAAGGAAAAAAGTCGAAGCAACAAAACAAACTAGCACTACGATTATTAAAATTCTAAATGAGAATCTGTAAAGAGAATAAGCGTGTTCAAATCGCTTCGGAAGTGCAAAAGCAAGCTCAAATCTTGCTGTAGCGATAATTGCCAATAAAGAAACAATACGTGTGAAGACAGATTGATAAGACATGTCTTCACTTGTATACAAACGGGTAATTAATGGTGATAAAGCGTATGTAAATAACTGAGCGATAATCGTTCCCGAAACAAGCGTTGCAACAGAGCCAACGAAATCCGATTTTCTTAGTTTTTTTAACATCCTTAAAGAATAATAAAATTGATCAATAGTATTGATTTACTTTCTACCATAAAATATTCTTCAATTTTACAAACCCAAAGGAACAAGGACAAAAATCCAATTTCCAACAGTATTCACTACTTCGCGTAATTCACTGATCTTTTTTCACGAATAACAGTAACTTTCACTTGACCTGGATAAGTCATTTCAGTTTGAATTCTTTGTGAGATAGCAAATGATAATTCATCCGCTTTCAAATCTGTAACTTTTTCACTTTCAACTAAGACACGTAATTCTCGTCCTGCTTGAATTGCATAAGCGCTTGATACACCGTCATAAGAAAGTGCCAATGTTTCCAATTCTTTGATTCTCTTAATGTAAGATTCAACGATTTCACGACGTGCTCCAGGTCTTGCACCAGAAATTGCATCACAAACCTGAACAATTGGAGAAATCAACGTAGTCATTTCTACTTCGTCGTGGTGAGCACCAATGGCATTGCAAACGTCTGGTTTTTCACCATATTTTTCAGCCAATTTCATACCCAAGATTGCGTGTGGCAATTCTGGCTCATCGTCTGGAACTTTACCAATATCATGTAAAAGTCCTGCTCTTTTAGCCAATTTAACGTTCAATCCTAATTCAGCAGCCATTACAGCACATAAATTAGCAACTTCACGGGAGTGTTGTAATAAATTTTGTCCATAAGAAGAACGGTATTTCATTCTACCGACCATTCTTGTCAATTCAGGATGTAAACCATGAATTCCTAAATCGATACAAGTACGACGACCAGTTTCAGCGATTTCTTCTTCCAATGATTTTTTAGTTTTTGCAACCACTTCCTCGATTCTTGCTGGGTGAATACGCCCATCAGAAACCAATTGGTGCAAAGACAAACGGGCAATCTCTCTTCTTACTGGATCGAAGCAAGATAAAATAATTGCTTCAGGCGTATCGTCCACAATAATCTCAACACCTGTTGCAGCTTCAATGGCGCGAATATTTCTTCCTTCACGACCGATGATTCTTCCTTTTACTTCGTCAGATTCGATATTAAAAACAGAAACAGCGTTCTCAACAGCTTGCTCTGTAGCGACACGTTGAATAGTTTGAATCACAATTTTACGAGCCTCTTTATTGGCATTTAATTTCGCTTCTTCGGTAATTTCTTTGATGTGAATCATCGCACCAGTTCTAGCTTCATCTTTCAAAGCCTCCATGATATGATTTTTCGCTTCTTCAACAGACATTCCACTGATTTTAGATAATTCAGCTACTCTTTTTTGTTGAATTTTATCTAATTCCTGATTTTTAATTTCAATCGCAGTATGTTTTTGATCAATTTCTGATTGAACTTTTTCCAAATCTTTTTCTTTGCGAGTCACCTCCTCCATTTTCTGAGAAAGTGTTTTTTCTTTTGCTTTAGATCGATCTTCAGAAGATTGCATTTTACGCTCACGGTCTTTCATGGCAGTTTCATGCTCTTCTTTCAATTTCATAAACTTCTCTTTTGCCGAAAGGATTTTTTCCTTTTTCATGGCTTCACCTTCATTTTCTGCATCCTTCAAGATTTGCTCTTTGCGCTTCTTTAGGATTACGTTTTGAATAAAGAAAGCCAATCCACCTCCTCCAAGGACGCCGACTAAAATTCCTAATAAAATATTTGTATTCATATTTGTTTAAAATAAAAATCCCACCCATTACAATTCATTTGAATCACAATAGCGTGGGAAACGTTAAAAATAATTGACCTATTTCAGCTTTTCAATCTCTAGCAACAAATCTCCTAATGAATTTTCAATCTCCGTATAATCAGGTTTTTCCTGAACAACAGAAGTTGTATTTCCAGATTTTGTGGCCAACTGTAAAGCTGTCATTGCCAATAAGTCTTGCATATCTTTTACCGCATAATTGTCTTGCAATAACTTAATGGCTCTATTAATATCTGATGCTGCTTTTTGTACCTTCACTTCCTCACCCGCTTGAACATTCAAAGGATAAGTTCTTCCAGCTACAACAACTTTTATAGATAATTTACTCATTTGTTATTGTTTTAATTGACTAATGCAGTGATCTATTTCCCTCACCAATTCGTCAATCTCATTGTCTTTGTTTATCAAAACAGTAGATTTTTGAGATTCTAATTGTTCATTTAACTGAATCAATTGATTTTGCAAAAATTGATTATTCTCTTCCAATTGAAAAATTTGCGCTTGATTTGCGCTAATCAACATCTTAGATTGTCCAATTTCAGTTTCAAGCAAAGCGTTCTTTTCACGCTCAGCAACTAATTGCTGATGTAAATCTTGAAATTTACTTTGAATCTGGTGGACAATACTTGATATCTGCTCTGTCATTGCTTTCAGCTTTCTACAAATTTAGTATTGTATTCTGTATTTTCAATGGTTTTTGTGGATACTTGTTAACATTTAGATTATTGAAAAAAAATCAATATTCACAATTAATTAATTTACAACCACTTAAACAAATGCTATAGTCATTTAAAAAATCACAAATAAATTTGAAGATTTCAAAATGACAAAATCTAAAAATAAAAAAAGCTTCCCGAAGGAAGCTTGAAAAATATTATGCTTGGGTTGTCGGCGGTCCAAATTTCATTGGTGGTGTACCCGGCATATCTTGGTCATTGATCACTCCCATAGCTTGTTCATATTTTTGAACATTTTCGATCAATGCAAGCATCAATCTTTTAGCATTTTGAGGAGTCATGACAATTCTTGATTTCACTTTTGCTTTTGGCATACCTGGCAACATCTGAACAAAATCACAAACAAATTCAGCTTGCGAATGAGTAATTATTGCCAAATTAGAATAAATTCCACCTGCAACTTCTTCCGTTAATTCAATGTTGATTTGATTTTCGTTATTCTTTTCCATAATCTAAAAGTAAAAAAAACGGGACTAAAAATAGTCCCGTTTGATTAATTATTTTGCTGATATCTCTTCGAGCGCCTCTTTGTTCGCTACAACCATTTTTTGGAATTTTCGGATACCTGTACCTGCTGGAATCAAATGTCCAACAATTACATTTTCTTTCAAGCCCATCAAGTGGTCTTCTTTTCCAGAAATCGCTGCTTCGTTCAATACTTTCGTAGTTTCTTGGAACGATGCCGCCGAAATAAACGATTGTGTTTGCAAAGATGCTCTTGTAATACCTTGTAATAATGGTGTTGATGTTGCAGGAACTGCATCACGTGCTTCAACCAATTGTTTGTCAGCTCTTTTCAACTGAGAATTTTCATCTCTCAATTTACGTGCTGAAATAATTTGACCTGGACGTAATTCTGTAGATTCTCCTGCTTCGATAACTACTTTCATTCCAAAAATAGCATCATTTTCTTCCATCACATCCGCTTTGTGTACAGATTGTCCTTCTAGGAATCTTGTATCTCCAGCATCAACGATTTCAGTTTTCAACATCATTTGACGTACAATTACTTCAAAGTGTTTGTCGTTAATTTTCACCCCTTGTAAACGGTAAACCTCTTGAATTTCGTTCACAATGTACTCTTGTACTTTGGTTGGACCTTCAATGTTCAAGATATCGTTTGGAGTCACAGCACCATCAGACAATGGTTGACCAGCTCTAACGAAGTCATTTTCTTGAACCAAGATGTGTTTAGACAATGGAACTAAGTATTTACGAATCTCACCTGTTTTAGATGTGATTTGAATCTCACGGTTACCTCTTTTAATTTTTCCGTATTCTGCAATACCATCAATCTCAGAAACAACAGCAGGATTCGAAGGATTACGTGCTTCGAAAAGCTCAGTTACCCTTGGTAAACCACCTGTGATATCCCCAGTTTTTCCAGAAACTCTTGGGATTTTTACAAGAATCATACCTGCTTCAACTTTATCACCTTCATTTACAGAAATGTGAGAATCTACTGGTAAACTGTACTCTCTTAAAACCTCTTTTGTTTTCGGATCAATTACGTGAATTGCCGGGTTTTTCTTTTTATCTTTTGTTTCAGTAATTACTTTTTCAGTAAATCCTGTTTGCTCATCCACCTCTTGACGGTAAGTAATACCTTCAATTACAGAGTCGAAAACGATTTTACCAGCAACTTCTGAAATGATTACCGCATTGTATGGATCCCATTTAACAATAACATCACCTTTTTTGATTTTGATATTGTTTTGAACCATCAATTCAGAACCGTAAGGAATATTTGCAGTCATTAAAACAATTCCTGTTTTCTCATCTGTGATTTTAACTTCAGCAGAACGTCCAACAACAACTTCTTTAGTTCCCTCAGCAGTTTTCATTACAATCGTACGCAACTCTTCAATCTCCATTTTACCTGAAGCTTTTGCTTTCAAGTCAGAAATATCTGTTGTGTTAGAAGCTGTACCCCCAACGTGGAAAGTACGTAATGTCAACTGTGTACCTGGCTCACCAATTGATTGAGCTGCAATAACTCCAACTGTATCACCTTCTTGTGCGATTCTGTGTGTAGAAAGATTTCGTCCATAACATTTAGAACAAACTCCTCTTCTCATCTCACAAGTCAATACTGAACGAATTTCAACTTCATCAATTCCTGCTTTTTCAATTTCTTCAGCAACTGATTCTGAAATCAATTCTCCAGCTTGAACAATGATGTTTTCAGTTTCAGGATAGAAAATATCATGAACAGAAGTTCTACCTAAAATACGATCGTACAATGGTTCAACTACTTCATCATTTTTCTTCAATGCTGTTGCAACCAAACCTCTCAACGTTCCACAATCTGTTTGATTAATGATAACATCTTGAGATACATCGACCAAACGACGTGTCAAGTAACCAGCATCCGCAGTTTTCAAAGCGGTATCGGCCAAACCTTTACGTGCACCGTGAGTTGAGATAAAGTACTCTAAAATCGAAAGACCTTCTTTAAAGTTAGAAAGAATTGGATTTTCAATGATCTCTTGTGCAGAAGCACCAGATTTTTGTGGTTTCGCCATCAATCCACGCATTCCAGATAACTGACGGATTTGTTCTTTAGATCCACGAGCTCCAGAATCAAACATCATGTAAATTGAGTTGAAACCTTGATTATCGTTTTTCAATTGATCCATCAATGTATTTGTCAAACGCGAGTTAGTATGCGTCCAAATATCAATGATTTGGTTATATCTTTCATTGTTTGTGATAAGACCCATATTGTAGTTCATCATCACATCTTTCACTTCAGTTTCAGCTTTAGAAACCAAGATTTCTTTTTCCTTAGGAATGATAATATCATCTAAGTTGAAAGACAATCCACCTTTGAAGGCCATGTGGTAACCTAATTCTTTGATATCATCCAAGAATTGCGCTGTACGTGCTGTACCAGAAATTTTCAATACATTTCCGATAATATCACGCAATGCTTTTTTAGTCAATACATCATTTACGAAACCAACTTCTCTTGGAACGTGCTCATTAAATAAAACGCGACCACAAGTTGTTTCGATCATCATCAACGTCGGAACACCATCTTTCAAATCATAAGATTTTACTTTAATTGGTGCATGTAATTCTAATTTTCCTTCGTTGTGTGCAATGATTACTTCCTCTGGAGAGTAGAAAATTCCACCTTCACCAATTACTTTTCTTTCTGGAGTGGACGTTCTACCTTTAGTAATGTAGTACAATCCAAGCACCATATCTTGAGAAGGTACAGCAATCGGAGCACCATTCGCAGGATTCAAAATATTGTGTGAAGCAAGCATCAACAATTGAGCTTCCAAGATTGCAGCATTACCTAACGGTAAGTGGACTGCCATTTGGTCACCATCAAAATCGGCGTTGAAGGCTGTTGTTACCAACGGGTGCAAACGAATTGCTTTTCCTTCAATCAATTTTGGTTGGAATGCTTGAATACCAAGTCTGTGCAAAGTTGGGGCACGGTTCAAAAGAACTGGATGTCCTTTCAAGATGCTTTCCAAAATATCCCAAACTACTGGTTCTTTGCGGTCAACGATTTTCTTCGCAGATTTAACAGTTTTCACAATTCCACGTTCAATCATTTTACGAATGATAAACGGTTTGTAAAGTTCTGCTGCCATGTCTTTTGGCAAACCACACTCATGTAGTTTCAAATCTGGTCCAACAACAATTACTGAACGTGCTGAATAATCCACACGTTTACCCAATAAGTTTTGACGGAAACGACCTTGTTTACCTTTCAATGAATCAGAAAGAGATTTCAAAGGACGATTTGATTCAGTTTTTACCGCTGAAGATTTACGAGAGTTGTCGAACAATGAATCAACAGACTCTTGCAACATACGTTTTTCATTACGCAAGATAACTTCTGGCGCTTTGATTTCGATCAATCTTTTCAAACGGTTGTTACGGATAATCACACGTCTGTACAAATCATTCAAATCCGAAGTTGCGAATCTACCTCCATCTAATGGAACTAAAGGACGCAATTCTGGTGGAATAACTGGAACAACTTTAACAATCATCCATTCAGGTCTATTGTCGATGCGCGTTTGAGATTCACGCATCGCTTCAACAACTTGTAATCTTTTCAATGCTTCATTTTTACGTTGTACAGAAGTTTCTGTATTCGCTTTGTGACGCAAATCATAAGACATTTCATTCAAATTCAATCTTTTCAACAAATCATGTAATGCATCAGCACCCATTTTTGCGATGAATTTGTTTGGATCTGTATCCTCTAAATATTGGTTTTCTTTTGGAAGTGTATCCAAAATATCCAAATACTCTTCTTCAGTTAAGAAGTCTAAGTATTTCAAAGAAGAACCATCACCTTGAGTAGCTATTCCTGACTGAATCACGACATAACGCTCATAATAGATAATTTGATCTAATTTCTTTGTTGGAAGACCTAATAAATAACCAATTTTGTTTGGCAAAGAACGGAAATACCAAATGTGCGCAACTGGAACCACCAATGAAATGTGACCCATACGCTCACGACGTACTTTTTTCTCTGTTACTTCAACACCGCAACGGTCACAAACGATTCCTTTGTATCGGATTCTTTTGTATTTACCACAGTGACATTCGTAATCCTTAACAGGACCGAAGATTCTTTCACAGAACAAACCATCTCTTTCAGGTTTGTAAGTTCTGTAATTTATTGTTTCTGGTTTCAACACTTCACCACTCGACTGCTCCAGAATAATTTCTGGAGAAGCCAATGAGATGGTAATTTTGTTAAAACTACTTTGTTTTTTTGGTGTTTCTTTTCTGTAAGCCATTATACATGCTTGTTTTCAAATTCAACAACTCGACACTGCCTCAGCAGTACCGTTGGTAATTAATCCATCGAAACGTTCAGTCCTAGACCTCTAAGTTCGTGCAACAATACGTTGAAAGATTCTGGAATTCCTGGTTCAGGAATATTATCACCTTTCACAATTGCTTCATACGCCTTAGCACGACCCATTACATCATCCGATTTCACAGTAAGGATTTCTTGAAGGATATTGGCAGCACCAAATGCCTCAAGAGCCCAAACTTCCATCTCTCCAAAACGCTGACCTCCGAATTGAGCTTTACCACCCAATGGTTGTTGCGTAATCAATGAGTATGGTCCTATTGAACGTGCATGCATCTTATCATCAACCATGTGCGATAATTTCAACATGTAAATCACTCCAACAGTTGCAGTTTGGTGGAATCTATCTCCTGTTCCTCCGTCATACAAGTAAGTTTTACCTGAACGTGGAACGCCTGCTTTAGCTGTCCATTCATCAATTTCTAATGGAGTTGCTCCGTCAAAAATTGGTGTAGCAAACTTAATCCCTAATTTTTCTCCTGCCCAACCAAGAACAGTTTCATAAATTTGACCTAAGTTCATACGAGAAGGTACACCTAATGGATTTAAAACGATATCTACTGGAGTTCCATCTGCTAAGAAAGGCATATCTTCAGCACGAACAATATTCGCAACGATTCCTTTGTTACCATGACGACCAGCCATTTTATCACCAACTTTCAATTTACGTTTCTTAGCAACATAAACTTTCGCCATTTTCACGATTCCAGCTGGCAAATCATCACCGACTGAAATGTGGAATTTCTTGCGTTTGTATGTTCCTAATAAATCGTTAGCTTTAATATTAAAGTTGTGAATCACTCGTCCAACCAAAGCATTTAAATCTGCCTCTGCTGTCCAATTTGTTGGATTCACGATAGAGTAATCAATAGCCAATAAATTCTTTTGAACGAATTTAGTTCCCTTTTTGATGATCTCTTCTTTAAAATTATTGAAAACACCCGCTGATTTAGTTTCTCCTAAAATTTGAAGTAACTTTTCAATCAACTTATCTTTCAATACAGCCAAATCTTTATCAAAATCAGAATCCAATGATTCCAAGATTGGTTTATCTTGTGCTTTGGATTTTCTATCTTTAATTGATCTTGAGAACAATTTTTTCTCAACAACAACTCCTCTCAATGATGGACCAGCTTTCAAAGACGCATCTTTCACGTCACCTGCTTTATCACCAAAGATTGCTCTCAATAATTTCTCTTCTGGAGAAGGATCTGTTTCACCTTTTGGAGTGATTTTACCAATCAGGATATCTCCTTCTTTGATTTCAGCACCAATGCGAATCAAACCATTTTCATCCAAGTCTTTAGTTGCTTCTTCACTAACATTAGGAATATCTGAAGTTAATTCTTCCATTCCACGTTTAGTATCACGAACCTCTAAAGTATATTCATCAATGTGAATAGATGTAAAAATATCGTCACGTACAACACGCTCAGAAATTACAATCGCATCCTCAAAGTTGTAACCTTTCCATGGCATGAAAGCCACTTTCAAGTTTTGACCTAAAGCCAATTCACCTGCTTGAGTTGCATAACCTTCGCAAAGAACTTGACCTTTCTCAACTTTATCACCTTTCTTAACGATTGGTTTCAAGTTGATAGTCGTACTTTGATTCGTTTTTTGGAATTTAGTTAATGTATAACGAGTCAATTCACTATCGAAACTAACTAATTTATCATCTTCATTCCAGTCGTATCTGATTGCTATTTCATTTGCATCAACGTATTCTACAACACCATTACCCTCAGCGTTAATTAAAACACGAGAATCACGTGCAACCAATCTTTCGATACCAGTTCCAACGATTGGAGAATGTGGTTTCAACAAAGGAACCGCTTGACGTTGCATGTTTGATCCCATCAAGGCACGGTTGGCATCATCATGTTCCAAGAAAGGAATAGAAGAAGCCGCGATTGAAGCAATTTGATTTGCTCCAACATCCATCAAATGCAAGTTTTTAGGATCAACAACTGGGAAATCACCTTCGAAACGCGCTTTTACCAAGTTTGTTCCAAAGTTTCCTTTGTCATCTAATTTTGCATTCGCTTGAGCGATCATTTTTTCGTCTTCTTCTTCCGCAGTTAAATAAACTGGTTCATCTTGAACTTGAACGATACCATCTATTACTGAACGGTAAGGAGTTTCAATAAAACCTAATTTATTCACTTTTGCAAATACACAAAGTGAAGAAATAAGACCGATGTTTGGACCTTCAGGAGTTTCGATTGTACACAAACGACCGTAGTGCGTATAGTGAACGTCACGAACCTCAAATCCAGCTCTTTCACGGGAAAGTCCACCAGGCCCTAGTGCTGACAAACGACGTTTGTGCGTTACTTCGGACAATGGATTCGTTTGATCCATGAATTGAGAAAGCTGATTCGTTCCAAAGAATGAATTAATTACTGAAGACAAAGTCTTAGCATTAATCAAATCAATTGGAGTAAAGACCTCATTATCACGAACATTCATGCGCTCACGAATTGTTCTAGCCATACGCGCCAAACCTACACCAAATTGAGCGTAAAGTTGTTCACCTACAGTTCTAACACGACGATTAGATAAGTGGTCAATATCATCAACATCTGCTTTTGAGTTAATCAACTCAATCAAATATTTAATGATACAGATAATATCGTTTTTAGTCAATACACGAGAAGTCTCAGTATCTTCTAATTGAAGTTTCTTATTTAAACGGAAACGACCAACTTCACCAAGGTCATAACGAGTATCAGAGAAAAATAATTTTTCAAAAACATTTTTCGCTGTTTCGTAATCTGGTGGTTCAGCGTTACGCAATTGACGGTAAATGTGCTCAACAGCTTCTTTTTCAGAGTTTGAAGTGTCTTTTTGAAGCGTATTGTAGATGATAGTGTAATCAGCAGTATTAACATCTTCTTTGTGAAGAATTACTGTTTTAACACCAGCATCTAAAATCAAGTCTACATGTGCATCTTCGATGACAGTTTCACGATCCATTAATACTTCATTACGCTCAATTGATACAACTTCACCTGTATCTTCATCTACGAAATCTTCCACCCATGTTTTCAAAACACGTGCAGCAAGTTTTCTACCGATCAATTTTTTCAAATTAACTTTCGTAGCTTTCACTTCGTCAGCTAATCCGAATATTTCGAGAATATCTTTATCAGTTTCATATCCAATCGCACGGAAAAGAGTAGTAACAGGTAACTTTTTCTTACGATCGATATACGCATACATCACATTATTAATGTCTGTTGCAAACTCAATCCAAGATCCTTTGAAAGGAATTACTCTTGCAGAATACAATTTTGTACCATTGGCGTGACGGCTTTGTCCGAAGAAAACTCCCGGAGAACGGTGTAATTGAGAAACAATTACACGTTCAGCACCATTCACTACAAACGACCCTTTTGGAGTCATATAAGGAATTGTACCTAAATACACATCTTGAACGATTGTTTCGAAATCTTCGTGTTCAGGATCTGTACAATACAATTTTAGTTTAGCTTTCAGTGGAACACTGTAAGTTAAACCTCTTTCGATACACTCTTCGATTGTGTAACGAGGTGGATCAATGAAGTAGTCTAAGAATTCCAATACGAACTGATTTCTTGTATCAGTAATTGGGAAGTTCTCAGAGAATACTTTAAATAATCCTTCACTGTCTCTATTTTCAGGAGTAGTTTCTAACTGAAAAAACTCTTGAAAAGACTTAAGTTGAATATCCAAGAAATCTGGGTATTCAAATTGATTTTTGCTTGATGCAAAATTGACTCTTGTCGCTATATTGCTTGATGTTGCCAAGGCTAAAAGATTTAATTCAAAAAAATGACTTTTATGCACTTAATATAAATAAACAGGAATAGGCATCCCGACATTTCGTCGGGACACCTTTCCTGATTATAAAGTAGAAATATTATTTAACTTCAACTTCAGCACCTGCCTCAACAAGGGCAGCTTTAAGTGCTTCAGCTTCGTCTTTAGAAATACCCTCTTTCAAAGTTGAAGGAGCAGCATCTACTAAGTCTTTAGATTCTTTCAAACCATTACCAGTTAATTCTTTTACAAGTTTAACTACTGCAAGTTTGTTTGGTCCTCCAGCTTTCAAGATTACATCGAACTCAGTTTTTTCTTCAACTGCAGCACCTGCATCAGCACCACTACCAGCTACCATTACTGCAGCAGCAGCAGGCTCGATACCGTACTCATCCTTAAGGATAGTTGCCAATTCATTTACTTCTTTAACTGTAAGGTTTACTAGCGTTTCCGCGATTTGCTTTAAATCAGCCATTTTTGTTTATTTTAAAAAATGATTTTACAATAATTTATTTGTTGGAAGTTATTAAGCTCTTTCCTCGAGCGTTTTAAGAATTCCAGCGATTTTACCACCCTGACCTTTAAGCGCAGAGATAACATTTTTCGCAGGACTTTGAAGCAATCCAATGATTTCCCCAACCAATTCCTCTTTGCTTTTCAATGAAACTAGAGTGTCAAGTTGTTCATCACCGATGAAAATTGCCTCGTCAATGAATGCTCCTTTAAGAATTGGTTTTGCACTTTTCTTACGGAAATCCTTGATGATTTTTGCAGGTAAATTACCTACTTCTGAAAACATGATAGATGTTGGTCCAGCCAAAACTTCTTGCAATTGACCGTAATCTTTTCCTTCAACTTGATTCATTGCTTTAGAAAGTAGTGTGTTTTTCACAACTTTCAAGCGAATATTTGATTGAAAACATCTTCTTCTCAATTGATTGATTGTTTCCACAGTCAATTCTGAAGTATCGGCTAGGTAAAAAACACCTGCCGTGGATAATTCTGCTGCTAATTCATCTATGTACTGAGCTTTTTGTTCTTTTGTCATAATTACTAAGTTTTTAAGCTACCACAGATTTAGCATCAATGTTAATACTTGGACTCATCGTTGAACTGATAAATACACTTTTGATGTATGTACCTTTTGCAGCAGATGGTTTCAATTTATTCAAAGCACCGATCAATTCCATTGCATTTTCTCTAAGCTTTGTTCCATCGAAACTAGCTTTTCCAATTGCAGTATGGATATTTCCGTACTTATCAACTTTGAAATCAATTTTACCTGCTTTCACTTCTTCAACTGCTTTACCAACTTCCATTGTTACAGTTCCAGTTTTTGGATTAGGCATTAAACTTCTAGGTCCTAGAATTCTACCTAATGCTCCAACTTTACCCATAACAGACGGCATTGTGATAATCACGTCGATGTCAGTCCAACCTCCTTTGATTTTCTCAATGTATTCATCTAATCCAACGTACTCAGCACCTGCTGCAATTGCTTCAGCTTCTTTGTCAGGAGTACAAAGTACAAGTACTTTCACATCCTTTCCAGTTCCGTGAGGCAAAGCTACAGTACCACGTACCATTTGATTAGCTTTACGAGGATCAACTCCTAATCTTACACTGATATCAACAGAAGCATCGAATTTTGTTGTTGTGATGTTTTTCACCAAATCACATGCCTCACCCAAGGTGTAAGCTTTCACTAAATCATATTTAGCAAGAACTTCTTTTCTCTTTTTAGATACTCTACCCATGACTCAACAGTTATTTAGTTTTTGGTGCTTCACCACCTCTAACAGTTACACCCATACTTCTTGCCGTTCCTGCAATCATAGTCATTGCTGAATCAATTGTAAAACAATTTAAATCAGCCATTTTGTCCTCTGCGATTGCTTTTACCTGATCCCAATTCATAGAACCTACCTTTGTTTTGTTAGGCATTGCAGAACCTTTTTTAAGTTTTGCTTGTTCCAAGATTTGAATCGCGGCTGGAGGCGTTTTGATAACGAAATCAAATGATTTATCACTGTAAACAGTGATTACACATGGCAAAACCTTTCCTGGCTTATCCTGCGTTCTAGCGTTGTACTGCTTGCAGAATTCCATAATGTTGACCCCTTTTGCACCTAGTGCAGGACCAACTGGAGGAGCTGGATTGGCTGCGCCACCTTTGATCTGTAATTTGATCAATGCTGCTACTTCTTTAGCCATTTATTTATAATTTGTGCAGTCAATCATGGACGTCCAACGGGAAGCTTTATGACGTTTACCCACTCCTGCGGTTAATATACAATTATACTTCTTTCTCAACTTGCATATAGCTCAATTCCAGAAGATTTTTTCTTCCAAAGATTTTCACCATAACTTTGAGTTTTTTCTTTTCTTCATTGATTTCATCAATAACTCCGCTGAAGTTATTAAATGGTCCATCAATTACCTTCACTGGTTCACCAACAACAAAAGGAATTTTCATTTCTTCCTCTGTGCTTGTTAATTCATCCACTTTACCAAGGATTCTATTCACTTCTGAAAGACGCATTGGAACTGGATCACCACCTTTTTCAGTACCTAAGAAACCAATAACATTTGGAATTCCTTTGATAACGTGTTGAACCTCTCCAACCAAAGCTGCTTCAATCAATACATAACCAGGAAGATATGCTTTTTCTTTACTGATTTTCTTTCCATTTCTAATTTGGAAAACTTTTTCAGTTGGAATCAACACTTGGTCAACATAATCAGTAAGCTTCAAACGAGAAATTTCAAGGTCAAGATATTCTTTTACCTTTTTCTCTTTTCCGCTCACAGACCTAACGACATACCATCTTTTTTTAATATCTCCCATTACGCTTAATTAAACATATTGTAAATAAAACCTAATGCTCCTCTCCAAAAAGATTTGTCGCTCGCTGAAATTCCAAATAGGAAATCCATTACAAAAACCAAAAGCGCAAAAATCACGGAAGCAACAACCACAATTATGGTGTTGCTCTGTAATTCTTTCCAGGTTGGCCACGTTACATTGTGAACCATTTCGTTGACAGTTTCGTCAATATAATTTTTAATTTTCGACACTTTTCTCAGTATTTGCGCGGGCGGTAAGATTCGAACTCACGACCAATGGTTTTGGAGACCACTACTCTACCAGCTGAGCTACACCCGCGTAAAAAGGGGAGCGAACTCCCCTTTAAAATTATATAATCGTTGCTTATTAAGCGATGATTTCAGTAACTTGTCCAGCTCCTACTGTTCTACCACCCTCACGGATAGCGAAACGTAAACCTTTATCCATTGCTACTGGTACGATCAATTTAACATTGATTGTTACGTTATCACCTGGCATAACCATCTCACGACCATCAGTCATAAAGATTTCACCAGTAACGTCAGTTGTACGGAAATAGAACTGAGGACGGTATTTGTTGTGGAATGGTGTGTGACGACCACCTTCTTCTTTTTTCAAAACATAAATCTCAGCTTTGAAATCAGTGTGTGGTGTAGTTGAACCTGGTTTCGCGATAACCATTCCTCTTTTGATTTGAGATTTTTCAATACCTCTTAACAAAAGACCAACGTTGTCACCAGCTTCACCTCTATCCAAGATTTTACGGAACATTTCAACACCTGTTACAGTAGAAGATAATTTAACATCACCCATACCTAAGATATCTACAGCTTCACCAGAGTTGATTACACCTGTTTCGATACGTCCTGTAGCTACAGTACCACGACCAGTAATTGTAAATACATCTTCAACTGGCATCAAGAATGGTTTATCAACATCACGTGGAGGAAGTTCGATATAAGTATCAACTGCATCCATCAATTCGTCAATTTTAGCAACCCATTGCTCTTCTCCGTTCAATGCACCTAATGCAGAACCTTGAATTACTGGAGCGTTATCACCATCATAATTGTAGAAAGACAACAACTCACGGATTTCCATTTCAACCAATTCCAATAATTCTGGATCATCAACCATATCCACTTTGTTCATGAAAACAACCATTCTTGGAACACCTACTTGGCGACCTAAAAGGATGTGCTCACGTGTTTGTGGCATTGGTCCATCAGTTGCAGCAACCACTAAGATCGCTCCGTCCATTTGAGCAGCACCAGTAACCATGTTTTTTACGTAATCCGCGTGACCTGGACAGTCTACGTGTGCGTAGTGACGGTTTAAAGTTTCATACTCAATGTGAGATGTGTTAATTGTAATACCACGCTCTTTTTCTTCAGGTGCGTTGTCAATTGAAGAGAAATCACGCACTGCTGCCAAACCTCTTGAAGAAAGAACGCTTGAAATTGCAGCTGTCAATGTTGTTTTACCGTGGTCAACGTGACCGATAGTCCCGATGTTAACGTGTGGTTTGGAACGATTAAAATTTTCCTTAGCCATTGTTTTATTTGTTACTTAGTTATTAATAAATTGCCTAACTTTTAAATATACAAAATTTCACCCATAAATAGTGGATGAATCCTTTGTCTGAGCCAATGACGAGATTTGAACTCGTGACCTCTTCCTTACCAAGGAAGCACTCTACCCCTGAGCTACACCGGCATCGTTCTTTAAAATTTTTATTGAGCGGGAGACGAGATTCGAACTCGCGACCCTCAGCTTGGAAGGCTGACGCTCTACCAACTGAGCTACTCCCGCTTATTATTTTTATTTCAATGGTTGTGGGGGTGGATGGACTCGAACCAACGATACCTTACGGTGACAGATTTACAGTCTGCTGCAATAGCCACTATGCGACACCCCCATTTTTGAGCCGGTGGAGGGACTCGAACCCCCGACCTGCTGATTACAAATCAGCTGCTCTAGCCAACTGAGCTACACCGGCACATTGAAATTTGGTAATACAAAATTTTAAAGAACGATTTCTGTGTTATTTTCCCGTTTGGGTTTGCAAATGTATGAAAGATTTCTGTTGTAGCAAGTCTTTTTCAAAGTTTTTTTTAAAAATTTATTTCAAAAAAAAGTGGGTGACAAAATACCACCCACCTTAATATTCTAATTTTCAATAAATAACTAAACTTTTTCTTTATGCTTAACAACTTGTTTTCTCAATGCTTCAACGACTAAATCTGCCGCTTCTTCAAAAGATTTGCATTGTTTTTTTGCAAACAACTCTTTGCCTGGAATTAAAATCTTTATTTCTGTAATCTTATTTTCTTTATCACTGCTTTTATCTAATCTTAAAAACACCTCACCTGCGATTATGTGATCAAAAAATAATGAAAGCTTTGAAACTTTGTCGTTGATGTAATCTAACAATTTTTGATCCGCATCGAAATGGATTGAATGAATTTTAATGTCCATAACTACTCTTTTTTGTGCCCACGTGGATGGGCTTGTGAATAAATATTGTTTAACTGTGCAAACGAGTTATGCGTGTAAACCTGCGTCGCAGATAAATTTGCGTGACCTAATAAGTCTTTTAATGTTTCCAACCCAGCACCATTATTTAACATATGTGTTGCAAAAGAATGTCTCAAAACATGGGGACTTTTTTTATCTAAACTCGTTACACTACCAAGGTAATAATTTATTTTCCGATAAACAAGCTTTGGATACAACTTATTTCCGTTTTGTAGAACATAAAAATAAATTGAATCTAGCCCCATTTGACTTTTAAACGCTAAATATTTTTGAATCAAGACATTCAAGCCATCTGTAATAGGAATAATTCGTTCTTTATTGCGTTTTCCCAAAACCTTAATATTTCTTAAAGAAACATCTTTTTGTTTTAATTCGATTAATTCAGACAAACGAATTCCCGTTTGATAAAACATTTCAACAATCAAGTGATCCCTGATTCCATCAAAATCCTGCCCGAACATTGCTTCCGTTTTTTCGATTGACATTTCACTTTGCTTGGCAAACGAAGGTAGCCTTTTCTCTTGCTTTGGGCCTTGAACTTTGAGCATCGGATTATTTTCAACCAAAGATTGCTTTTGTGCCCATTTGTAAAAAGAACGTAAAGTTGAAAGTTTGCGATTGACAGATCTCTTGTCGATGTCTGCTTCTATCAATTCAACAATCCATGATCGGATTAATTGATGATTTACCTCCTTCAATTCTGAAATAGTAGTTATACTAGCAAAATTAAGGAATTGATTTAAATCATTGATATATGCCGTAATTGTATGTTCCGATACCCGCTTTTCAGTGAGTAAGTAATTCTTGAAATCTTCTAAAACGAAAAAAGGAGCCATATAGACTCCTTTAACGTTATTTTAGAATAAAAGTTTCTTACATTTCTGCAGAAATCATTTTTTCTTTATAAGCCGCTTTGATATTTTCTTGACGATTGATAACAGAAGGCTTGATGAACTCTTTTCTAGCTCTCAATTCTTTCATTACATTCGTTTTATCGAATTTCTTTTTGTATTTTTTAAGCGCTCTCTCGATGTTTTCGCCTTCTTTTACAGGAATAATTAACATATCTTGATTTATTAAATTTCTTTCTAATTGGGTTGCAAAGATACTTCCAATTTTTGAAAAAACAAGTTTATTTTAAAATTTCTCTAGAAATTACTAATTTTTGAATTTCAGACGTTCCTTCACCAATGGTACAAAGCTTAGCATCACGGTAAAACTTCTCAACTGGGAAATCTTTTGTATAACCATATCCACCAAAAATTTGAACTGCTTCGTTGGCAACAGTCACTGCAACTTCAGAAGCATAATACTTCGCGATTGCTGATTCTTTTGTCAAATTTTTCTTGTTGTTTTTCAAATATGCAGCTTGATACAATAACAATTCTGCTGCTTCAATTTGAGTTGCCATATCAGCCAATTTGAAAGCGATTGCTTGAAATTGTGAAATTGGTTTTCCAAATTGTTCTCTTTCTTTTGAATATTTAACCGCAGCTTCATAAGCACCTTTTGCAATTCCTAAAGCCAAAGCGCCAATCGAAATTCTACCTCCATCTAAAATTTGCATGGCTTGTTGGAAACCTTTTCCTTTTTCGCCGATCAAATTTTCGGCTGGTATACGGCAATTATCAAAAATCAATTCACATGTTTCTGATGCACGCATTCCCATTTTATTTTCCTTTTTTCCAGCAGAAAATCCTGGTGTACCTTTTTCTATAATGAAAGCAGACATTCCTTTTGAATCTCCTTTTTCACCAGTACGAGCAATAACAACTGCAACGTCTCCTGATTTACCATGTGTTATGAAGTTTTTCGAACCATTCAAAACCCACTCGTTACCTTCAAGTACAGCAGTTGTATTCATTCCACCTGCGTCAGATCCAGTTCCTGTTTCAGTTAATCCCCAAGCTCCAATCCATTCAGCACTCGCTAACAATGGCAAATATTTTTTCTTTTGCGCTTCTGAACCGTGATAATAAATGTGTCCTGTACAAAGTGAATTGTGTGCAGCTACTGACAAACCAATTGATCCACAAACTTTTGAGATTTCAGAAACAACAGTTATGTACTCATCGTAACCAAATCCAGAACCTCCGTATTCTTCAGGAATAAAAACGCCCATCAAACCTAATTCACCTAGTTTTTTAAAAACGTGAACAGGGAATTCTTGCGTTTCGTCCCATTCCATAAAGTTTGGACGGATTTCTTTTTCTGCAAAATCACGCACCATTTGCGCAATCATTTTTTGGTTTTCGTTTAAATCAAAATTCATTTTAATGTGTATTGGGGTAAACTTTTGTTTTTTATCAATTTTGCTTAATAGCGCACTAAATTAACAATATTCTCAGTATATTGTTTCAATTTTTCTTCACCGTTTAAAAAATCTAACGAAACAAGAAAGTTAAAGCCTAAAATTTCACCTCCACACATTTTTACCAATTCAGCAGCTGCCGCAGCCGAGCCTCCAGTTGCTAATAAATCATCATGAATTAGCACTTTCTCACCTACTTCAATTGAATCTGTGTGCATCTCGATGGTTGAACTTCCATATTCTAGGTCATAAGAATAACCAATTTTATCGTAGGGTAATTTTCCAGATTTTCTAATCAAAACGAACGGAATACCCAATCGGATTGCCAAAGGATAACCAAATAAAAAACCTCTACTTTCAATTCCAGCAATTTTATCGATTTTTTGGCCCTTGTACATTTCAACCAAATGATCTAATATCTCAGCCGACAAAGCTGGATTCATCATGATAGGTGTGATGTCTTTGAAAATAATTCCCTCCTTTGGAAAATTAGGAACATCACGAATTACCGCTTTTATTTGATTTTCAATCATTGAATTATGAATATATTTTACAATTGTGATCCATTTGATTTGAGAAAAATTTAATCTAAAAACAAATCAACTATGGAATATTTTAGGGTACAATTTTACGAAGAATTTATAGAAGAACAATTCTTATTCGTTGGAATTTAGCCAATTCTTTTGGAGCGTAATTCTTTATTCAACGGTAACGTAAGGTTTCAACTTTTCAAAAACCTCATCCGTAATTAAAACAGACTTTTTTAATTCATCTATTTTTTTGAACGACCCAATTTGTGCACGCATTTTTACAATTGAATTTGCAATGTTCCATCTGATATATGGATGCGCCTTTAAAATCTCAACGGTTGCAGTATTGATGTTGATTTTTTGAATTAAACCTGGGCTTATAGAAATGTTAGGACTGATAATATCCAATTTTTCTTGGTCAAATTTCCAAACTTCGAGCAATTGTTCTTTGTTAATAAATCCACCTAATTCTGTTCGTTTCTTGATTATTTGTTTAGCAAAAAATGGTCCGATTCCTTTTACAGTAAGCAATTCTTCTTCTGAAGCAGTATTTATTTCAATCTTGGCAACTTTTTTAACTTCAAATTCTGATTTTTCAAATTTGTTGAAAGCTGGTTTAGTAGGAAAAATCAATGAGTCTTTGATTACATTGTAAAATTGATCCGAAATTACAAAGACACGCTTCAAATCTTCTGGCGAATAAAATCCTCGTTTGCCAAATTTCAAAATTATTGCAGCTTGTTTAGGACTCATACCTAATTTTATCCAATCTGCTTCGCTATATTTATTCGGGTCAAATTTAGCTTGTGGAACCTTGAATTTTGATGACTTTTTATAATATTGTTTCTTCTCTCGTTTTTTAAATTCAACGTTTTTATAATGTTCTTTTTGAAAAGCTGTTTGTGAGAAAGTGAATTTTTGAGGAGGATTGATCAAAAAATAGAATCTTGGAATCAAAACAACAACAATCATTGTTACAGTAAAAATGATTATTGCTCGCCGGGATCTCTTTGAAAAATGAATAGGATTTTGCATCTATTTGATTCTAAATATCTAAAAATACATATTATCGAATAATCAGCAAAGATTTAATTAGATTTTTTTTGAGTCATATAATAAATAGGAATTCCTAGCAAAACGATTCCTAAGCCTAAACCAGTATTGATTGGTTGATAAATTAGTAAATCAACACAAATAGCCAATGTTACTAAAATATAAAGCGCTGGAATAAATGGATAACCAAAAGCTTTATAAGGTCTTTCTGTATCAGGTTCTTTTTTACGCAAGATAAAAATCCCTCCGATTGTTAAAATGTAAAAAATCAAAGATGCAAAAGTTGAATACATCAACAAATCTCCATATTTGCCTGATATACAAAGTACACATGCCCAAATACATTGCAACCAAAGCGCAGTTGCTGGTACTTGATTTTTATTTAAGATTCCTGCTTTTCTAAAAAACAATTTGTCGTTTGACATCGCATAAAACAATCTTGATCCAGCTAAAATCAACCCATTGTTACAACCAAACGTTGAAATCATAATGAGTCCTGCCATTAAATAAACTGCAATATCCCCAAAAATCACAGAAGAAGCTGCCGTACCAACGCGATCGTCAGTTGCAAACATGATTCCTTTTCCAACAATTGTAGTTGCTTCATGACTTCCATGCAGCGGAAGCAGCGCCAAATAGGCTAAATTTGCTAAAATGTAAATGATGGTAACAATCAATGTTCCCAAAAACAAACTTCTTGGAATGTTCTTTTTAGGTTCTTTGATTTCCGCAGCGATGAAAGTTACGTTATTCCAAGCATCTGAAGAAAAAAGTGAATTGATAATCGTTGCACCCATGGCGCCCAATAAAGCAAAACCAGCCAATGGGATAACAGTTACACTTCCTTTATCAACGATTGTTTGACTTGCCGTCCACATATCGTGAAAATTATTTGCCAAAGTATCTGTTTTTAATCCGAATGCCAATCCCAAAACAATCAATGCAAAAAGCGCAATGAGTTTAGCAGATGTAAATATCAACTGCACTCTTTTACCATTTTGGATACCTCGAGTGTTGATGAATGTCAAAAACACAATAGAGAAAATGGCTAATAATTGGGCATAAGTAAGCGCAAAAGATTTAGAAAACTGAAAAATGACTGCATTCAATTCAGGAAAAAAAACAGCCGTAAACTTCGCAAATGCAACTGCAACTGCAGCAATTACACCAGTTTGAATGACAGTAAAAACTGTCCAACCATAGAGAAATGAAATCATTCGCCCATACGCTCGCTGAATGTAGACATATTGGCCACCAGCATTTGGCATCATTCCAGCCAATTCACCGTAACTCAAGGCCGCGAAAACTGTTATTAATCCTGTCAAAACCCACAAAACCAACAACCAACCAGCAGAACCAATATCACGTGCCATGATGGTTGTGACTATAAAAATTCCCGAACCAATCATCGAACCAGCGACAATACTAGTGGCATCAAAAAGTCCGAGCGTGCGTTTTAATTCTTGATTTTGTGACATAAAAATTGGGGTATAAAAACAAAAAGTCAATCAAAAAAATTGACTGACTTTCTATTGTTAAAAATTTAGTTTTTAATCTTCTTTAGTTTCAATTGAATCTTTTGTAGAATCCTCACTTTGCTTATTTAGCAAACTATGTCTTCTACTGTATCCAAAATAAATAAACAAACCAGCTACCATCCATATTCCAGCAACTGTTAGTGTTGTTAGATCAAGTGCTAGAATCATCATCAAACAAACCAAAATCCCCAAGATTGGAACTAAAGGAACCAATGGTGTTCTAAATGGACGATGAAGATTTGGGAAATTTTTTCTCATTACCAAAATACCAGCACAAACAATGATGAAGGCAAATAGGGTTCCAAATGAAGTTAAATCTCCTGCAACACTTCCTGGAACAAAGGCAGCAAATGAACCAACCATCAACAACAACATCAAATTCGATTTGTATGGTGTTTTAAATTTTGGATGTAAATCTGAAAACAATTTAGGAATCAAACCGTCTTTTGACATTGAATAAAAAACACGTGTTTGTCCCATCAACATCACTAAAATCACAGAAGAAAAACCTGCTAGAATGGCGACTGTAATACTGGTTCCTAACCAACCATACCCTTTCATGTAGGTATTAACCGCATATGAAACGGAAGCTTCTTTTCCAGCAGCGCCATATTCTGACCAATGCGCTACTCCAGTTAAAACATGTGCAAAAAGGATATATAAAATCGTACAAACAACCAAAGATCCTAGAATACCGATAGGCATATCTCTTTTTGGATTTTTTGCTTCTTGAGCGGCAGTTGATACAGCATCAAAACCAATGAAAGCAAAGAAAACGATAGCAGCGCCACCAAGAACTCCACCCCAACCCCATTTGAAAATTCCGTTATGACCGATAGTACTTTCTGGAATCAAATAAGGCGTATGATTTTCTGGTTTGATATAACTCCAACCAATTACAATAAAAATAAGAACGATTGCAACTTTAATGAAAACCATGATTCCATTAAAGAATGCTGATTCTTGTGTTCCTTTGATTAATAAAAGAGAAACCGCAACAAGAATTAAAAGTGCTGGAGAATTAACCAATCCATTCGTTGTGTGGACCAAGTTTTTAAGCGCTGGAGTAACTTTAGAAAGTTCAGCGTCAGTCAAGATTAATACTCCTTGTTTTGCATGAGAAGCCAATTTTGCAGAGAATTGCATGATATTATCATTTCCGATAACTTTATTTACATGTTCAAAAGGAGAGTGACACCATTCATAGGGTATGGCTCCGCCGAGCAAATTGTTTAAATATTCACTCCAAGCAATGGATACAGTTGCTGCACCTAAAGCATATTCCATAACCAAGGCCCAACCAATAATCCAAGCGACAATTTCACCTAAAGTTGCATAAGAATAGGTATATGCACTTCCTGCAATTGGAATTGTTGACGCAAATTCAGCATAACATAACCCAGCAAAAGCACAACCAATTGCTGCAACAGCAAAAGACAATGTTACTCCAGATCCAGCAGCTTCTGCGGAAGCTTTTGCAGTATTTACAAATAATCCAGCGCCGATAATAGCTCCAATTCCAAGTGCAATCAAAGACCAAGCACCCAATGTTTTCTTTAATCCACCTTCGTTTGCAGCGGCTTCTTTAAGAAGTAAATCAATTGATTTTTTTTTGAATAGTTTTCCTAACATAGTTTTGAAAATGAATTTCTAATAAAAAAAAGTAATTTTTTGTTGATTTTTATTTAGTCGGTAAAGATAAAATTTTTCAAAGATAAACGACAAAAAATGTTAAAAGCTTTCTTAGAAAGAATAATTAGTATTAAAATTCAATTAGCACTAAAAATTTAACTTTTACGTTAAGATTCTGAAGAAATACACATACATTATTTATAATTTAAATATTCAAAACAAAAATTTGTTTCACAATTATTTAATCATTATTTTTGGTAAAACCTTTCATTTGTTCAACACGAAAAAAAAACAGAAAAAAATATCATTTTTTGACCTTTCAGATTTTGAATCGTTTTAAATTAAACTACTTCACCTACTAACTACTTTTGAATTATTTAGAAATAAACGGAGTTTATGGAAAAAAGAAAAAATATCATTCCGAATAAATCTATTAAACCTGCTTTATTGGTATTGTTTTTTTGTGTGTTAATCTTTAGTGTTAGTGTTTATTGTGTAATTGAATTAAATAACATCAATACTCAAACTGAAAAAAATTACGAAAATCAAATTTTGCCTGAACCAAATTTGACTACCATACGCTTTTCGTTGAGTCATGGTATTTTAAAAAATTCACACGAAGCAAATATTTCAAAAATTGATTTTGAAGAAGCTTTAAAAAGAGTTGAATCTAAAGAAAAATTAATTTTAAAATGTTGGACTATTTTTAAATCAAAAGAAAGTAATCCCTTTGAAAAAAAGCTAATTTTAAAAACCGATAAGGCCATCAATCGTTCAATTCATTCAATTGATTTAATCAAAAATGAATTTAAAACGAAACGAAAAATTAATCTTCAAAAAATAATTGAATCCCAACTTACTCCAGCTATTGATACAGCAATAATTAATGTAAGTAGATTAATAAAATTTGAAGAAAATGGAATCAAGAATATTGATCGATCCAATAAACAAACATACGCTTCCATCGAAAGAAATTTGATTATTTCAATTTCAATTTCCTTTATTTTGATTTTAGCTTTGGTAATATTTGTGTTTTTAAACACTAAGAATATCCTTGTTGCTCTTGCTTCGAGAGGTGAAGAAGTTGCTGAGAAAGATTTTAGATTGCAGCTTTTTGTTGAAAAATCAGATGACATTATTCTCATTTTAGACCAAAATGCAAATATAATCGATGCAAATCCAGCTGCTTACAAATTATTAGAATATTCAGACGAAGAAATAATCGGATTACACATTTCAAGGCTGGTCGAAACCGAAGAAGAAATGCAGCACCAAGCAGATTTTTTAAATGAAATTAGGAAAAACAAAGTTGGAATCACTGAACGAAACATTGTGACAAAAAATGGAAACCACGTATTTGTTGAAATTCGAAATTATCTTCAAGAAGACCTGGGTTTTATTGCTATCATAAGAAATATAACTGAACAAAAACAGGCAGAATTAGCAATTAAAGAATCTGAAAAAAAATACCGATATCTGTTCAGCAAAGCTCCGGCATTTATTATTATTTGGGACGTGGAAACTTTGCGAGTGCTGGAGGTAAATGACTCCGTTCTTCAAAAGTATGGATATTCGGAAAAAGAATGGTCTAAAATGAATATGCTTGATATTCGACCAACTGAAGATCATCAATTAATCAAAGATTTTGCAGAACAAATGAAATCCAAAGATGAATTGTATGAATCTAAAAACAAATGGCGACACCTAACCAAAAACGGCTTGGTACTGCAGATGGAGATTTCATCTCATAAAATTATTTACAATGGCAAAAATGCCATCTTATCACTTGCCAGAGATATTAGTGAAGAACAAAAAACTCAATCTGCACTGAAAGAAAGTAAAGAACAACTGGCTTTATTTATCGAACACAGTCCTGCCTCACTTGCCATGTTGGATACCGAAATGAGATACATTGCAAGAAGTCGTCGATGGATCACCGATTATGGACTATATGGTCAGGATATTATAGGAAAAACACATTACGAAATATTTCCTGAAATTACAGATCGATGGAAAGAAATACATCAAAAATGCTTGCGGGGAGCAATAGAGAGAAGTGATGAAGACTATTTCATAAGAGAAGATGGAAGAAAGGAATGGTTGAGATGGGAAATCAGACCTTGGCATACATCATCTGGTGAGGTTGGCGGTATCATCATGTTAACCGAAGTGATCACCGAACAAATGAAAGCCAAGGAACTTTATGAATATCAATTTGAAAATTCACCTGATATCATTTTAATAATAAACAAATTTTTTAAAATCGAATCCATAAACCGCACAATTCCTGGGGGTCGACCAGTTGAAGATTTAATTGGACGAGATTGTATCGAAGTTTTACCAGAAGTCAGTAGAAAAGTTATATCAGAAGCACTTTCAAAATGCTTTCAAACAGGAGACAATCAAGAAGTTGAATCACTTTTAGGTACGCTTTGGACAAAATCAAGATTTGTTGCCATGATTAGCGAAGAGCAAGTGAATCATGTGATGATTTTTACAACTGATATTACCGAAAAGAAAAATACGGACGATGAATTAAAGAAAAGTTACCACAAACTTCAGGCGTTAACTGAAAATATTAGTGATGCAATTATCCTAATTAACGAAAACAGTTTAGTCACCTATAGTTCAGCAGCTGTTGAAAGAATCACAAACTATTTACACGAAGAAATTGACAATCAAAATTTTATAGACTTTGTTTACGAAGAAGATTTAGCTCTAAGTTTGGAGAAATTTGAAAAAGCTAAAAATGAACCCGGAATTTCAATTCCATTTCAATTGAGAATCAAACACAAAAATAGCGGGATTGTTTGGGTGGAAGGATCTGTCATCAATCTCTTAACGGATGAAAATATCAAATCTTTTATTGTGAATTATAGAGATATTACATCTCGAATTTCTTCAGAAGAAGATTTAAAATCTAGTTTCAAAATAATCTCCGATTATCGAAATGCGCTAGATGAAGCATCTATCGTAGCCATTACTGATACAAAAGGAACTATAACGCATGTAAACAAAAATTTCTGCGAGATTTCAAAATATTCTTATGCTGAATTAATTGGTCAAAACCACAGAATTATTAATTCTGGATATCATTCTGAAACTTTTTTCAATAATCTTTGGCAAACGATTTCATCTGGGAAAATCTGGAAAAATGAAATTCGAAACAAAAGAAAAGATGGCACTTACTATTGGGTTGATACTACTATTGTTCCCTTTTTGGATGAAAATGGAAAACCAACTCAATTTGTTTCTATAAGATCCGACATCACTGAACGAAAATTAGCTGAGCAAGAAAAACAGGAAATTTACGAACGTACGATGTCAATTCTGGAGGATAAAGTCCTGGAAAGAACAAAAGAACTTAATAATATGAATCTCATTTTAGAGACTCACAATCAAGAAATTTCTGACAGCATCAATTACGCCAATGGAATCCAAAAAGCAGTTCTTCCAAAAGTAGATGATTTACCTTCCATGTTTGCTGATAGTTTTATTCTTTGGCTGCCAAAAGATGTCGTTTCAGGTGATTTTTATTGGGGTCATGAAGATGAAAAATACAAATATGTTGCGGCGGTTGACTGCACTGGACATGGCGTACCCGGTGCGTTGATGAGTATTATCGCGAATCAGACTCTCAATAGAGTGATCATTAAAAATCACCACGATGAACCAAGTGATATACTCTTTAAACTACATAAATCAATCACAAAATCATTGAACCAAAAAGATGATTTAGTGAAAGATGGAATGGATATCGCCTTGATTAGATTTGAAAAAGCGACATTGAAAATAACTTTTGCAGGTGCACAAAGACCGATGTATTTTTTCGACGGAAATATAATGCAAGAAATTCCAGGAAATGACGAAGGAATTGGCGGATTCTCGAATCTCACAGAACCGGAAATTTATACGCAAGTCACTTTTCAATCAAAAGTCGGAGATATCGTTTACCTCAATTCAGATGGATATTATTCCCAATTTGGAGGATTAAAAGGGAAGAAAATGTTGAAAAGAAGATACCTTGAATTGCTTGAACAAAATGCAAATTTGCCGATGAGCATCCAAAAGGAAATGCTAAACAAATTTTTCATAGAATGGCAAGGAACGGAAGAGCAAGTAGATGATGTAATTGTTGTCGGGATAAAAATAGAATAGGAAATACTTAATAAAAAGAAAATCGTCCTGTAGCAGAACGATTTTCTTTTATTCTTTTACTCTTTTAATCATTGATTCTCTTCTTTCTTTTTTGAACATTGAACCCAACATTTACACCTGTCATTCCGCCGCCTTTTTGCGATGAATAAAAAACATTCACTGGAATATTTAGTGCACCTGCTCTAAAAGTTCTTCCTACTCCGAAAACAAACATCGTATTCATAGAATATTTTCCTCTCGTGTCCCCAAACTTTTTGTCGAAATTATAAGTGTGATTGAATTTGTCTGGAGTTGGCGCTACAAATGTTCCTGTAGTATTGTATTCAGGTAAATTAGAATAATTTCTTTCAGCATATTTTGCCCAATCATCTTCAGAAAAATATTGTTGATTGTCGCTGAACAAATTGTCTTTGTCAAAAAATCCATTCGAAGTTTGTTTGATCCCAAATCCAGGACCGAAGGCAATTTCCCAGCCTGATTTTCCAAATCGAAAACCATTCATTAACGTCAAAGAAGGAATAAATTGTCCTTGTTCTAATCCTGATACATTGACGACACATTCAACAAGTGACGAGAAATTCTCTGTACCAACATATTGTTTCTCCATCTGATAACCAATCATACTCACACCAGGAAAAATACCCAATCCTCCTTGAGATTCTGGTCGCACGGCAAATTCATTTACAGAACCCAATAAATAAGCCATCCCAATTCTCGGACCAGAATTATTGATTTTACCAATGTTGTTTGAAGTGATGAGTTCATTTTTAAAAGATAAGCGGTCACTCGTTTCTTTTGAAAACTCGATATCATGCATTTCTTTCAATAAAATTTCAATCATGCGTTGCAATTCCAACTCTTGGTTGTCAAATTCTTTTACCGCAGATTTTAAAATGGTGTGATTTCTTACATCGACAATTTTGATCGTGATGGCAATTTTGTTTCCCAAACCGTCAAAACTACCGCACATCACATAATCCACATTCAACTCTTTGCCCATTTTAACCAAACAGTTTTGACCATAACATTCATTCAAAAATTCAGCATTTCCTTTCAATACATCTGCCATGTCGAAAACATCGTACACTTTGTATTTTTTCATTTTGATTAATTCCAAACGAATCATTTTGGAAACAGTTTCTGCTTTGAAAGTCAATCCATTAACATAAGGATTTGCAACAGCAAGTGTTGGAAGATTTGTTGAAGTAGTTGGTTCATTTGTTTTTTCTTGGCCGTTCACTTTTAAAAATGAAAAGCAAATTAATACTGAAAAAAAGATTTTTGTTTTCATACTTTATTTGTTTTTTGATTGAACAAATATTTCTGTAAAAATCCCGTATTTGAAAACTGAATTCAGCAGGTGACTTTAGTTGAGTTGCGAAATACGCAAATAATAAGCTTTAACTTTCTAAATCAGCTTCAATTTTCTTTCTGAAAAGATGAATTGTTCGGTCGAATTCATAAAAGAAATGATTGCGCTCTTTTTCGTTCACGATGCTAATTAAACTAGAACTTGCCAATTGTTTATCGATAATCAACCTTGAATCAGAAACGTAACTTTGGTTGGTCGTCTCTAGATAATTCATAATGTTGTGTGTCAAATACAAACCTTGTTGTTCTTTGCTTTTGTAATAGAAAGTCACGTCAGAATTAATCGTTTCATTCAAATACATTTCAAACGAATTTCCAGAAGCAGGCGCTTGGGTTCCAAACATGAATTTCTTGCCAACGTTGGCTTGTTCTTTCAAATGATTTGACATCAACAACATACGATCAAACAGAAATAAAGCATATTCTGGATCTTCGAAATGATGTGCTTTATAGTAATATTGAATTTGACGCATGAATCCACGCATGAAATCAAAGTCATAAATCTCTTTGGAAGGAATAGAATTGTAAATCTGCAAAATTTCTTTCCCTAATGCGAATGCATTTTCACTCGTCTTTTCATGTCGAAAAGGTTTGTCTTTATAATCAGGGATTTGCAAATGCGTTTTGGCCCAGAAATACAATTTGAAACGAACCAATTGCGGAAAATTCAACAATTGAAACAAATGAACATTATTTACTGACAATATTATTTCAGGACTTGAAAGTGACTTTAACTTTTGAAAAGCTTGCAAAATTCCCTCCAAATAAGATTCTAAACTGAAATCAAACGTATTTAGTGGCGGATAAGAAAATACCACTTTCCCTTCTCCCATTTCGCACAAAGCATCAAATGAAATCGAATAATGATTACAAATTTTCTTCAATTCTTGAATAGTGAGTGGCGTTTCATTTCGATAGCGGCGATAAACTGCATCGGGAGAAATACTTAACAAATCAGACAAGGCATTTCCCAAGGAATCATCGCCAGCCATTTTTTGCTTGAGTAACTGAAATAAGGTCGTTTGAATATTTTCCTTCATAATTTATACGCCGAGAATTGAATTGATAAAAGTACTATTTAAACCAACAAAAATAACTTTCTAATTGAACGAATTCTGTGATTAATTGTATCGATAAAAAGCGTAAATTTATAATCATGTATAAAAACTTGAAACCATGAAAATTGCAATCTCTATCATATTCTTTAGTTTCGTTTTCGCCGTTTTTGGAAAAGAAAAAATAGCTTACTCTGCTAGTTTCAAAGTCGTTTCGAATGAAAAGAACACCAAAATTCCAAAAGGTCAATACATCATTGAAGCGACAGTATATGAAATGCCAGGTAATGCGAAATTAGGTGGAATCGTGGTCAAAACGAGTACAAAAAAAGTCCTTACAGATTCCAAAGGATGGTTTAAAATGACAAGCAAAATCGAGGATAACTATCTGCAAATCGAAAGAAAAAGCTTGCCGACCTATTATTGTGAAAATTATCCCATACAAAGTCAGCGTCATATCAAGATGAAGATATTTATTGAAAAATATCCAATGAACGACGATTTACCAGCGGTCGAAAAACCGGTGATTTATTGTTATTCAGATAAATCGCAATCTTTTGAAATGAAGCTAAACACAAAAGGTAACTTGTCATTTGCATACCCAGCATTAAATGCAAATCAATCTTGGAGTATGAATTTGGAAAACAATGAAATGACAGACGCCAAATCGAAGCAAAAATATCCTTATTTATTCTGGGAAAGTCAGCAAGAAAACGTTTATTTTAAAGGAGAAATTTTCAAACAAGACAAAATAGAAATCAATGCATCGATGGTTTCAAAATCACAAGTTGTTCCTTTTTTAGATTCTACTTTGACAGTTTTAGGTTTTAATTCACAAGAAAAAACTGATTTTATCACTTATTGGGGACCTAGAATGCAAAACGCAAACTTCTATATGATTCAATTCCTGCAAAACAATGAATGTGAACAATTTGCCAACTATGAAATTACTCCTAAACCAGATCATTTGAACCGTTTTTACATGCTTTTTATGGAAAATGAAACGAATGAATTTCCATACTTTGCAAATCCACAAAAACTCAAACCTTTGGAGCGAAATGGATTCTACATGGTCGATTGGGGCGGCATTCAATTGAAAAATTCAACAGAACCTGTAAACTAAATGATCATGAAAAGTCTCGCTTTATTTATTGTTGTTTTTCAATCGATTAATTGTTTTTCAGAAAAGTACATTCCCTATCATTTTAGTTATGAAATTATTTCAGATAAATATGACGCAAAAATCCCGAATGGGAAATATTTGATTGAAGGAACAATTTATGATTACAAATACAATGACAATCAAATGAGAGATAAATTGAGCAATGTCGTTGTAAGTGCCGGTGAAAAAACGACGCGCAGTGATTCAAAAGGTTATTTCAGAATGACGAATCAACTCAAAGATTCTGTCTTGAAATTTGTGCTGATGGATTATAATTCATCTTACTTGGAAAATTATTCGTTGAAAAATAAGCACCGAATCAAACTCAGAATTTTTATGACCCAAACCAAACAAGAAACTGAGTTTATGGTTAAAAAACCAGTTATTTATTGTTATTCAGATCAAAATACAAAGTTTGATTTTCAATTGATTTCAAAAGGGGAATTAACGTTTGCATATCCAAGTTTAGACAGCACTCATACTTGGCAAATGAAACTTGAAAACAATGTACTTTCAGACCAAAATTCACAGCAAAATTATCCTTATTTGTTTTGGGAAAGCAAACAAAAAAACATCAACTTTGAATTGGCAAGTATCAAACAAAGTAAAGATGAAATTTGTGGATCAATCATTTCGAAAGCAAATATCGTTTCCTATTTAGACTCAACATTGACCGCTTTGGGATTCAATTTCAAGGAAAAAACTGACTTTATCACTTTCTGGGCGCCTCAGATGCAAAAGGAAAATTATTATTTGATTCAATTTGTTCAAAATAGCCGATGTGACAAATTTGCCAATTATAAAATCAATCCAACCCCCAATCACTTAAATAGAATTTACATGCTTTTTGCTGGAAACATAGAACCTAAGTTTCCGTTTGAAGTCGTTCCACAACCATTGAAGCCATTGGAAAGAAATGGTTTTTACTTCGTAGATTGGGGCGGAATAGAAATTGATTTATCTAATTATTATGTCTCGGAAAAAACCAATTAATTCTCAAATTATGAAATCAATTTTTAGTTTTATTTTCATTTTAATAGCTTGGTCCTCTTTTGCAAAAGAACGAGATATGAAGGAATCAAGGATTTTTAGACAAGTGATAGTCAACTCCGATGTTGAAGATTTGACGATTGCGAAAGGAAAATGTTTGATCAAAGGAAAAGTATTTTATGAAGTTGAAATGGATCCATATTCAACAGATTTTATTCTAGCTTCGGAATTAGTTCAATTCATTTATGATGTGGATGGAAAAAAAATCGGTTCAACCAATGCTTTGGGCGAATTTGAAGTTTTGGTGAACGAATCAACCAAATATTTGCTTTTCAGCAAAGAACAAGACAAAGATTCATTGTACGAAAAAATTTATTTTGAAAATCATGCATTTACAAGTCAGCACAAAATGGACATTTCAGTTTACATTCCTTTAAAATATTCTGGAAGAAACATCATGGTCGATAAACCTGTCATTTATGCTTACTGTGAAAATCCGATGGATTTTATGCTAAAAGTTAATCCACAAGGCATTATGACCTTCAATTATCCGGAACTTTCACCTGACAATACTTGGAAAATGAAGGCGGATGAAAGCGGAAATTTAACCGCTGCCAATGGTTCAATTTATCCTTACTTATTTTGGGAATCAAATCAAAACGCATATTTGCTTCGTGACAAAAAATCAAATTCAAATGAAATTATAGCGCAAAATGATTTGATTCCTTTTTTGGAAAAAAATCTTTCAAATCTTGGATTAAACGCAAGAGAAAGAACAGATTTCATCACTTACTGGGCGCCAAAATTGCGAAAATTCAAGGTTATTCAAGTTCAGATTTTTATCGATGAAAATTGCAAGGTAATTGGTGAATTAGAAATCACTCCAAAACCAGATCATCTGAGACGAGTTTATGCGATTTTCAATGAAGTAACTATCATTTCAAACCAATTTGTCAACAGGCCACTTGATGTGAAACCTTTGAGAAGAAATGGTTTTACAGTAATAGAATGGGGAGGCAGTCTTATTTTGGAATAATTAATCTGGGCTGTGGAATTTTAAATTTGAAGATAGTTTAAAAAAATTTCTTGAAAATCAAAAAAAACATCCAAATCTCTTATTTTAAGAGTTTTAGATTATTATCCCTTAACTGATTGCTAATGAAGGAAATTAGTTTTGCATGAAATAGACAGCAAAATTGATTTAAAAATAGCACCTTCGTAATCGCAGTTAATGTTGAATCTATGAAAAATCTTTGGAAATACTTATTTCTACTTATTCCTTTCCTTTCTGAAGCTCAAATTATTAATACTGGAGTGACAGACAACTTTGACTCAGTTCAGGTTGGCAAATTGTCCATAGGTGGTTTAGTGGATACCTATTATGGTTTTGATTTCAATGAACCAAAAGGCTCACTTCGACCATATTGTGTATCTTCTGCAAGGCACAATGAAATCAATATCAACTTGGCTTACATTGACTTAAAATATAAAAATAACCATGTTCGTGCCCATTTAGTTCCTGGCTTCGGCACATATATCAATGACAATTACAGTTCTGAAAAAGGATCATTGAAAAACCTAATAGAGGCAAATGTCGGTGTAAAACTTTCCAAAAAGAAAGAAATTTGGGTAGATGCAGGAATTTTAAGCTCGCCTTATACCAACGAATCGGCCATTTCCAAAGACCATTTGATGTACACTCGTTCATTTGCACCAGAATTTGTACCTTATTACCTTGCAGGCGTAAAATTATCAGTCCCATTTAATGAAAAATGGAGTAGTTATCTATACATTCTCAATGGTTGGCAGCAAATCCAAGACAATAACAACCCACTTTCGATTGGTACACAAATTGAATATCGCCCCAATAAAAATATCCTTTTCAATTGGGATACTTATGTTGGTGATGAATATTCTGCAAACTTGCCAAATTATAGAACAAGGTATTTTACTGATTTGTATATCATTTGGAAGAAGAAAAAATGGTCGATGACTTCATGTGTTTACGTTGGAAGACAAGATATTGTAGATTCTATCGGACAAAAAAGTCACTTATTTTGGGGACAAGCAAATGTCGTTGCGGATTATAAAATTACCAAAAGAATTTCTATTTCTGCAAGAGCTGAGTACTTTACAGATCCTTCATCCGTTCAGATTGCACCGATTACTTATGCAAAAGGATTTGAATCATTTAGCACTAGCGGCTGTTTTAATCTCAAGATTTCAGACAATGCGATTTTTAGACTTGAAAACAGGTTTTTCTTTTCTCCAAAAAAGGTTTACCAAAGTAGATCAGGAAATCCAATAAAGGAAAGTAATTTATTGATTGCCAACTTAACAGTTTGGTTTTAGTCAAATTTGAACAAGAATTCAATTTCTGAATCTTGCTCTAGATTCGCGAGAGACCAATTTTTGTAATCACTCGATTCAAGATTTTTTTGCGCAACAACTTTAGATTTGGAATATTCTGAATCTAAATTTTTGGTCAAATCCCAAGAAATCATTTTGAAATGTGCCTCAAATTGTTGACAAGCATGGAAAAGTAGCGCTGTTCCTTCCACATTCACTTGATGACACAAATCAGGATGCTTTTCACAAAAGTCTAAATCTGAAATCGCTGCGGCATGCAAAATGTGCGTTGGATACAAAGTGTCAAAAACCTGATTGATTTCTAGTTTGTTGCAAACATCCATCGACAAATACAAATAATCAGGACAATTTGGATTGCGATTCAAACCTTTGGAAGTTGCAATAAAAGTCAATCGATTAGCGATACAATATTTAACCAATTTTTGACCTAAAACTCCATTTGAGCCTGTGATTATGATTCGCATAATGAAAAATCCTGGAATTTAAAGCTCCCAAATAGAAGAACGTCTTTTGCGCTGAAATTTGAAAAAATGTTTGTGTTCCAAAATCCAAGCCATCGGCAAATAAATCAACAAAGGCGAACCAAGCGTAACGAAAGAAGCATAAATGAATCCTAAACGCACACGAGAAGAACTGATTCCCAATTTGCGAGCCAACCATGAACAAACGCCATAAGACCGTAATTCGAAAAAGAAAATAATTTTTTGAATGGTTCTCATACAATTCAATTTATCGTCCCAAAACTTTGTTGCCAATTTTGCATGTCAAACAAAGTTTATTTGTACAAATTTCGTTCTTTAATTCCAATAATCCTTGAGAATCTTCCGCAGATTTACATCCAATTCCTAAATTTTTCCAGCATTGAATAATTTCATTTTTTTCGGCTGGAATTTTCCCCAATAAAATCAACGCTTTTTGCTTGAAAATCTCGTTTGAAACATGATTTCCATACCACCACAAAAGTGGAACTATTGAATTGATAATTACTGAATATTGAAAAGAAACAGTCATTGATTTTACTTCATTTGTTTCTTCAGAAATGGAATTGTGGAAATTAAAGAATAGAAGCAATTCATCCGCTGATTTCGAAAAAATAGAAAAGTCTGCTTGTAAACTAGAAATCACCGTTGCAAACTGAATGATTCTGACTTTCGGAAATCCAGGTGGTCGCAAACCTTTGCACTTCCAAGTTGATTTTTCCATCGTTGTAAATCGGTGTTTCATCACCATAAATCGCCATTCTTTTTGCCACTTTTGAAGTTGAACTTCATCTTGTTCTTCATTTAAAAAGCCGCTCGCGCCCAACAACAAAGGAATTACTGCTTCATTTCCTTCTCGCCACAAAATTTTTAAAGGCATGTGTTGCGTCAATTCTACAAAAGGCAAAGCATTGATTTTTGTACCAAATGATTGCGCAATGACTTCATATTGTAATTGTTGTATATTTCTGCTTAACAATTGATACCGCAATTCTATTTGCATTGATTTTCGCTGTAATCGTTCAATCAACGCATTTTCAATTTGCATGGAAACAAATAATTCATCCACTTCTTGAATTGATTTTTCACACGGAATCCAAGTTTGATTTTTAATCAGAGAATCGTAACTCGACCAATCATTTTGATCTAAATAAGATTTCAATTCCAAGGTCGGTAGTTCTTCACCATTCACAATAACCGGTTTATCGTATTGGTAAACAACATGTAAAATCACATTGCCATAAGCGGGATCGATTTGATGTTGGTGCGCATACCAATCCGAAGATTTGATGTGAATCTCGATATTTCCATTCCATTTGATTCCGTCCAATTCGATTGAACCGTTGAAAAAATCAGGTCCACTTTCGTGATTGTGCCAGCCAACTTGCTGAATAGTTAATTTTCGCCCGTCAATTAATTGTAAATCGTGCATTGGAAGCCGCTTGGTTTTCCAAATTTGATGTAGGTATTCCTCTCTCATTTGTGTTGTATTTTTAAGGTCTGTTACCTAAAGTTAAGCAAAAAATATCCATTCGCCAAAAAGTCTTGCTTATCTTTGCAAAAAAATATCAGTTGAGAGATTTCCTCTATTTAGCACCATTACAAAGTTTTACGGATCATCATTTTCGCAATGCGTTCCAACAAGTGTTGGGAGATGTGGACGGTTTTTATGCGCCTTATTTGAAAATGTCGAACGATGGAACAATCAAAGAAGGACCAAAATTGGATGTTTTGCCAAAAAATAATCCGTTCGAAGCAATCATTCCCCAATTGATGGCTTGTTGCACTGAAGATTTTCTTTTGATGGCAAATTACCTTGCTGATTTAGGTTATTTGGAAGTCAATTGGAATTTAGGTTGCCCCTACCCGATGGTTGCCAAACGCGATTTAGGATCTGGGATTTTGAATAAACCAGAAAAAATTGTGCAAATATTGCAAGACGTTTACACGAAAACCAATTTGAAAATTGGAATCAAAATGCGCATGGGTTATGAAGATACTTCTGACATTTTGAAATTACTTCCTTTGCTAAACGATTTTCCATTGACGGAAATTATCGTTCATGCGCGCTATGGAAAACAACTGTATAACGGACCTTGCGATTTAGATCGCTTTGAAGAAATTATTCCTTTGACAAAACACAATTTAATGTACAATGGTGACATTTGCACTGTGGAAGATTTCAGAAAATTGAAAGCGCGTTTTCCTTCTATCAGTCGCTGGATGATTGGTCGAGGTGGAATTTCAAATCCGTTTCTTTTTGAAATGATACAAGAAGACAGCGAAGAATTTCCAGAAGATTGGCGAGAAATTTTCAGCGAATTTTTGGAATTATTGCTTGAAAGTTATTTGAAGGAAACTTCGAATGAAGGCAATATTTTAATCAAAATGAAACACTATTGGGAATATTTCGCCGAAGGTTTGCCAGAAGGAAGTCGGTTAGCCAAACCGCTCAAAAAAATCAAAAATTTGAAGTCTTATCAGGATTTTATTGCTTCGCTAAATTGAAAAAGACCCGCTACGCTATTAGATATTAGACATTAGAACCGTTGCTTCGCAACTATTAGACTAATTACAGATTATTAGAATGTTGGTTTGTTAGACAAGTTACTTTTCGAAAATCAATATTTTATTTCTTATACTCTGATTTTTAATATTTTAAATGTGTTTCATGGTCTTTCATCTAATGTCTTTAGTCTAATGTCTATTTTCACCTTATCTTTGCATCATGAAAATTTCCAACGTTAAATTTATTTTAACAGATATTGAGGGCACAACGACCTCTGTTTCTTTTGTTTATGAACAATTATTTCCATATTTTAGAAATAACATTCAGCAAATAAAAAATTTGCTTCACCTTGAAGAAGTAAAAGAAGCATTGGAACAAACGCAAAAATTGGCGTTGGAGGAAGGTGTTGAATTAGAAAATCTTGACGATCAAATTGGGCAATTGTTGAAATGGAGTTTGGAAGACAAAAAAATTACGCCTTTGAAAACGTTGCAGGGAATTTTATGGGAAGCAGGATACAAATCTGGTGAAATTAAAGGGCATGTTTACCCCGATGTTGCAACATCACTTCAATCTTGGAAATCCAATGGAATTGAGTTGGGTGTTTTTTCATCAGGTTCAGTGGCCGCTCAAAAATTGATTTTCGGATACAGTGAAAGCGGCGATTTAAGACCTTATTTTTCCGCTTATTTTGACACCAAAACTGGAGGAAAAAGAGAAACAGAGACTTACGGTAAAATTGCGAAAATTTTAAATCTAGACCCAAATTCCATTTTATTCTTATCTGATATAGTTGAAGAATTAGAAGCAGCGAAAGAAGCTCAATTTCAAACAATTCAATTAGTTAGACCTGGAAATACAGCCAAATGGGAAAAATATGTAAATGATTTCTCAGAGATTACTCTTTAGATGCTGCCCTTTTTTGAAGTTCATTTTCAATCAATGTAATTTCACCCTCTAACAAAATAATATCGGCTTTAAGTTTTTCAATTTCGGCTGGTGTCAGCATGGCATTTTTTGTTTTTAATGTCAATTTCCATTTAGCAATGATGGCATTACACTCTAATTTGTATTTTTTTAAACCCAAAATACTCATTTCTGACAATTCTGATTCGGAATAAAATGTTGTTTCACTGCTTATTTCACTGTTATCTTCGGAATTCTCATCCTCTTTATTGCTTTCTGTACTTGATTCCTCTTTTTGACTTTTTTCCTCATTTTTAGGTTCTTCAGTAGACTTCGATTTCGAAGTTTCAATCAATTCAGAAGTTCCATAGAAATAACCTTCTTTTTCTTTCTTTTTCAAAGATTTTTGTTCCTCAGCAAATGCGTCTTCCTTACTTTCCAGTGGCTCTTTTTCAGATTTATTCAAGGGTTTGTAGCCTTTTGAAATTTGAAGATTAACTTTTTCCAACTTGATTTTAGAAATTTCTCGTTCCAATTCTAAATCTTTGATTTCATAAGAAAGTTCACTGTATTCTTTTGATTGTGGGTCTAAATCATTTCTTTGTTTAGTCTTCTTCTCAATTTTGGAGTTCAAATTAGCAATTTTATTTTCTTGCATCAATTTCATGTTATCCATTCCGGCCTTCATGTCTTGTTGCATTTCTTCCATAGAATATTTTTCCTCTTTAACCTCTTTCACAGGCTTTTCTTCGGTAGTTTTAGTTGGAGTATTTGACATACTTTTTTCTTCACTTTTTGGTGCACTTCCAACTTGACCACAATCATTTATAGTCAATCCCCAAGCAGCCTCTAGCATGGATGCTGGCATTCCAGTTTCTTTTACCAAAGGTTCAAAATCAAAAGATGCGAATCCTTGTTCGTTCAATTGAATGTAGCCTTTGACATCCCACTTTTTGTCACCACCCTGAAAAGCTTTGTATCCATATGCATCAATACTCAATGAATAAATCGTTGCACTATTGAAAGTTACTTCGCCATTTTCGTTGGATTTACTTTTGGCAATCGTCACATCTCCGTGTTTGATAGTGACATCCCAATTACAAAGTGGATTATTTCTGTATTTCAAGATTAATTTTACATCCATTGTCTTCTGTGCAGACAATGAAAAAACTAGAAATAAATTAAAAATTAAAGCAAAAATCTTCATATTCAAAGTAATTTTTACATCAAAAATAATCAAAGCTTCTAGAAAACGAAAAGTTATTTAGTATTGAACAAAAGGAATCATTCCACGCAATCCCATATCCACAACTGCCTCACCTTTTGAAGGTTCCCATTTTCCGTTGCTATTGTTATCGACCCATTCAAAACTTTGATTGGTTGACATGGATACTCTAACGACAATATCTTTGGTCTCTACACCTGTTATTTTCAATTTTCCACCATTGAATGGTCCAGTAACTAAACAAGAACCTGTTGGATTGGGTGATGTTGAAGCAATTGGATTGACAACTGTTGTGGCTCCTGCTGGCGCTTGTCCTGTTCCTGTGTAATTGATTGGATAACCACTGTAAGATCCTTTCATTTCAAATCCCCAATAACCTTGACTTTTATTTGCATTTACAGCAATATTATCCGTTTTGATTAAAAAATTAGTGATGTAAGTATTGAATCCAACGAAACTTGCAACGGTTGAAGGGTAATCTTTTACAATATTTACGTTTCCAATACCAGCAATATTCACAGTTGTATCTACATGCAGTTTTACATCAAAATTTTGATAACCAATAGAAACTCTTAAATATTCATATTCGCCAACAGCGACATTTTTGAGTGGGATTTCAAAAAATTTTTCTCCTTTTCCAACCAAAACCGCTTTGCTAAAATCTATCGCAATTCCACCTCCAATTGATGTTTCTGGCGCATGGTAAACGACAACACCGCTTCCAATTTGAGTCAATGCAGATTGCGCCAATTCAATGTAATGCGCACTCATTTTGTTCATTTTCGGATTTTGAGTTGCATGTCCTGCAGGAATTGTTGAAGGTTGACCAAGATTATTCAATCTCACTTGAGTAGAATCAAAATCCAATAAGAAAATCAATTTTGGTTCATAAACTGCTGGTGTATTTTTATCCTTTTTACAAGATGCAAAAACTAGAGCAAAAAATAATATTGGGAGAAAGTAGTATTTTTTCATTTGATTGATTAATGGAATGTTCAACAAAAATAATCATTCAAATGAAACTGAAACCTAAAAATTCCACTTCATATTTCTATCATCCAACACTGCAAAGGAGATTTTCCAGGTTGCCGTTGGCTTGATGTGATTTCCATCTGACAATACACCATAAATTCCAATTCTCAATCGGCGTCTTGAAAACTTGAAATTGCGTTCTAATCCTGCCAATACTTCGTAATGTTGGTATTTGTATTCTGTTACATACAATGCTCCTGCGCCAAAAACCAAGCCTACACCAGTCTTTTTCATGAATGGAATCTTATTCAAAATCGCTCCATTGTCATGATGGATAAAATGCCCTTCGAAAATCCTGCGTTTGGTCGGTAAAAGTGTATCCAATCCTTGGAAAGAATACAAAGGATTTGAAAACCAAAATGGGTCGCTTCTGCGGTTGTATTTCAAATCCGCATCTTTCAATTGCCTGGAGTTGATGAATGTTCCCGTTTTTATATGGTAATTAGAAGTGCCCAAAGTACCTATTTTAAAAGTTTGCATGATTCCAAACAATAAGTAATCATGGTCAATGTCGCTCCCGAAAATTTTAGGAATTCCTTTTTGATAATAGGCATAAAAAGTTGGCCAACGGGAACCCAAAACTACTTTTCGATAAGGCTCACGCATGTATTTTTGTCTTGGAATATAGCTAATTGTAATTTCTGCTAAGGCCGCTTGATAAGATGCAAAGGAAGTTGGATTATCATTTTTCAGCGCATTGTCTAAAATTTGATTGAACTTGTATCTATTCGTATCTAAACTTCTTCTTTCGGTGAAACTTACTTCAGGGTTGATATAAAAGCCATTGAAAATTTCATATTCTGCAAAAACTTTCATCGAAGTAGTTTCAATGAAATTGGATCGTTTGAAAATTTGAGAAATGGCATCATAACTCCTGATGGCATCAAAATCATGGGATGCGCCAAAACCGATTGTGCCTAAATGAAAGGGATCGTAGCGATATCGCCACCATGTTCGACCTTTGAGGTCCTCATTCCTAAAACCATAAGACAATTCTGTGTACATGTCAATGGCCCGTTGGTCTTTCCATTTTTTGAAATAACTAAAACCTGGAGCAACCCGAGATCCAGCGATATAAACCGGTCTAGAAGAAGCTGCCACAGAGTTGATTGTCCACTGTGTTTGCTTCTCTCGATTTCGGTGATCAACACCAAACCATACCACTTTCCAAAATGTAACTTTATTGAAAACCGCATCTATTGAATCCAAATATTCTTTTCGATTCAATCTATCACGCAAACTGTCTTTCAAAATGATGAAATCTTGTTCTTCTTGTGTCAACGTTGTTGTGCGAGCGGTAGCCCAAAAGGAAGTATCTTTTTCGTAAGCTTCCTGCGCTGTGATCGCAACTTCATTTCCAAAAAATTTATTTGAAAATTGCGGGTTAAAAACGTAATTGCTGTAAGTCGCTTCGGTTTTACAAGCTGAAATTTCATCCTTAAACTTCGTTCCGTATGTCAAAACTTGATTCGTTAATACACACATCGAATCCCCAGGATGACTGAAGGTTTGCTCGATTTTAAAATAATCATATTTCAACAAATTTCCTTTTTCCATCGATAATTCAAGCTTTTGAATCAACCAAAGTGAATCAATTACATAGATGTAACCTGACAAAGTGGTTGTCGCGGTACTTCGAGGAATGATTTTTATTTTGTGGATTTTCTGCCCATTTTCCTCATGTTGAGATTCTAATCGATATTTGTAAGACAAAATTCCAGGACCAGAAATTGGTGAACTTACAGGAGATTGATGCAAATCATTGAGATGCAATAAATTTTCAAAAAAATTGAAATTAGATTTTACCGTAGTTGTATAATACAATTGCTTATCGGTTCCTCTCAAGGTATAAGCATTTCGAATTTCTTTGACCTTGCTTGGTGGGGCAAAATTCCTTTGAATTTGAACTTCCAACAAGTTCATGTTGTTTGATTCTGCAATTATTTTTCGCTTTTCAGCTTCAAAAGGATCTTCAATTTCTTTTCCATTGGAGTTTTCGACTTCATTCTTTTTTCCTTTTTCCTTTCCAGTTCTGGTGATTTTTTCTGTTGCCTTGATATAAACATCAACGGTATGTGGAACATTCCAAGGATTAATTTTGTCACGTTTGTCGACCACTTTTAACATGATTTCCCTTCCAGGATTGGTCTTTTTGGTAGTTACCTCAAAACCTTCTAATTCTTGTATTTTAAGCGGAAATAGTTGAATGTCTCTTTTAGAATCCATTGGATTTATGACCACATAAGATTCACGGTCCTCATATCCGGTTGCAGAAAAAACCAAAAAATATTCTCCTTCAAATAAACGCATTTCATAATATCCGTTGACGTCTGCTTGCGTTCTTAAGTCAGCACTCGTTTTGACATATACTTTTGCGAAAGGAATTGGATTCTTTTTTTCATCCGTTACGACTCCAGAAAGCAATCTTTGAGCAAAGCCATTTGAAAGTGATAACAAAAAAAGTAATGAAAGAAAGATTTTAAGTAGTTTCATAAGTTAAGAATCCTCAGAAAACAAAAAGTAACAAAATTGCCGCAATAAAGTTTATCAAAAATAAAAAAAAGCAAATGAACTATTTCAAGATTGTGTTTAAAGCTAAATGATTCTTAAGAAAGTTCTATTTTCGTGATAAATGGAAATCAAGCTTTATTTTCAGCTTGTCTTTTTTGCTCTTCTAAAAACAACATGTGCTTTTCCATGCGTTTTAACATCCATTTTCTGACAAAAAACATCAACAAAGAAATTCCTCCAAAAAGGTAAAAATGATACCATCTTTCAAAGCCTGACTTTAAGCCCATTACAGTTACCGCAACAAAAATAAAAATGGCCATTACGAGCCAAAAATAAAGCATTACTTTGTTATAAATTCCCATGATTATTTTCTTTTGAATGCAAAGTTAAAAACAAGTTTTAAATTGTGGTTGATTTGTGCATGATTCAATCAATTATCTCAAATTTTGAGCTACAAATTGTTTTTCATTTTCATTTGACCTCGAGGTTGCAAAAATTCGTAAGCTGAAAAATCTTGTTTGGTTCTAATTCCTTGACCAAAAAGTACCGCTTCAGGTGTTCGCACAATGACTGGTTTTTCAGAAAAAATAGATGAATCTCTTTGATTCCAAAATAACTCTTCAGTTTCTAATCGTTGCTTTTTATTAAAGTTATAAAGTTGAACAGAATCGCGCACAAACATCGTTCCTCGCTCTTGCTGAATTTCACCATATAACGCTGTAAGGACAGAAACTATTTCACCATTTTCAGAAAAGAAATTGATTTTTACACCGTCTTTCAATTTGATTACTGGTTCTGGTTTAGAATAAGTTTCGGCCAATTTTGCAAAAATCTGAACGCGGGCATACCCGCTATCAGTATAAAAAACCTTCAAATTGGTCGTTCTTTCATCTGGATCTGTTGCTTTAAATGTAACTTTTCGGATGGAATCCAAATCGTTTACACAAGCGGTCATCAAACTGCCAAAGCAAGTCAAAAGGAATAAATGAAAGATTTTCTTTTTACTAAAAACCATTTGACTTTGCAAAATGAAATAAATTAATCGATTTTGAATTTTCTGAACCAACGATCATTTATTCCCGGAGAAATGGTTACTCCAAAATTAATTCCCATGTATCGTTCATTTATTGACTGAGCATCACCAGTACCTTGTTTGCCAAAAACAAACCCAAAATTCAAAGATGACGAAGATCTTTGTGTAGCAAATGGAAGTCCAATTCCTGCGGTAAACGCCATATTGGTTTGCTGTTTGTTCAGAGAAACTATTGGTAAAGTTCCATATTGAACTCCCGCTCTGTAACGAACTCTATTGATGAAACCTACCGTTTTATCTTTGTAATCATTGTGAGGCGTAAATTGTGCACCAACAGCATACGAAGTAGTATTTGCAAATTTCTCGGTGGACGAAACTCCATTAAACCTTGCTTCATAATTTGACCAATTAGCCATTTTAAATTCAGCGTTCAATGTCAATTGATAAATCTTCTTTGATTTTTGAATATTTTTGGGTCTCATCACATAAGTTGCACCTAATCCAAAAATGGAAGGCATTCCGATATATCCTTTGTAATTTGTAGCTGGAGCTTGATAGACAAACTTGTTTGAATTATTAACATCAGCAGAATAAGCCAAAAACTGAGAACTGTAGGCACTTAATTTTTGAGCTGGTGTTAAAACTGCTGCTACAATTAACGTTCGGTTTTTATTCATTTTCCATGAATAGTTCAATCCAAAATCAACGTTAAAAGATTTTACTTTGTAAGTTCTATTTTCTACACCACCAGCGATTAAATCAGTTGATGTATAATTGGCATTGATGTAAGAAATTTTTTCATTCAAGGTTGTTCCGAAGATATAACCGAAATTTCCACCAACTCCTAACTTATGACCTTTGTACTCAAATAAATTTGCTGCAAATCCAACAAAAACATGGTTTGTTCCACCCGAACCTCTGTAGATGTATTTCATTTCTTCTTGCGTAGGCAAAGTTTGTAAATCGTAGAAATCATAACCTGTTCTAGAATAAGGTTTCAAACCAAATGCTAAACCTAACTTTTTACCAAAAGGGATGGCAATGGCAAATTGTTCAACACCTATATATTTTGCATTTGCAATTGCATTTCCAGATTTAAATTCAGAAAAACGAGAGGAAATTCCTGTTGAAAAAAGCGGTTGTCCATGCGCCAGTGATGCATAAGATGATGGATTTGTAATATTTAAAATCGTAGAATCTAGATTGGAGATTGAAGTATTTCCCATTCCACTAAAAATCGCATTGTCCAACCCACCAAACTCTCCAATTCCGTAAGAACTGAAAGGTGAATTTGAAAACTTTTGAGCGCTAGTCAAAAGTGAAAAACCAATAAAAATAAACGTCAATAGTTTAATGTGCATGTGCTTGAATTGTAATGAATAAACCCGTTAAGGTCAAATTTTCGTCTACAAAGATGTTGTTTTTTGATGCGAAATCAAAATACTGAGCATCTCCGCCGGTAATAAAAATTGTTAAACCGTCATATTTTGACTGATAATCTTGAATAAAAGCACTGATTTCAGCTTCTACTCCGAGCATCACGCCAGTATGCATACAATCAACGGTAGATTTTCCAATTAATTTTGGTTGGTCTAAATTATTTACCAATGGAAGTCCCGCTGTAAATTGATTCATCGCTTTATAGCGCATTTGGATTCCGGGAGAAATCGACCCACCTTGATAAACGCCATCTTCACTCACAAAATCAAATTTGATACACGTTCCGATGTCCACCACCAAGGCATTTCCTTTCGCTTTGGAAAAAGCAGCGATTGCATTTGCCAAACGATCAGCACCCAACGTTTCAGGTGTATCGTAATTCAATTGAATTGGATAACTGGACAATGTTTTAAACAACTTTGCTCCCTGCATCAATTGCAGCATCCACTTTGTTTCTTTTTGCGAACGAACGGAAGATAAAATGGCTTCGTGAAAACGGTTATCAATCAAAAAAGATTTCAATTGTGTGAGTTCATCACTGTTAAATAAGTGAATTTCGGCCAATTTATCGTTGTTGTAAACAGCGACTTTGATACGTGTATTCCCCGCATCAACAACCAAATACCTTTTATTTTTAACCATTGGTTGCAAAGATACGAGTAAAAAAATGAAAAAAAATCTATTTTTAAAACTCCATATTAAATAAAGTTGTTATATTTGCACCCACAATTGAGGCGGGAACGTAGCTCAGTCGGTAGAGCAAAGGACTGAAAATCCTTGTGTCGGGGGTTCGATTCCCTCCGTTCCCACTCCACAGGAAAGCACACCAAAATCGGTGTGCTTTCCTTTTTTACCCCCTCCAAAAGTCTTATCAGCATTGAGTATAAGAGAAACGACCCGATTCATTTCGAGGGTTCGAACTGAATTTTTCTCAAATACCATCTTCCGAGGAAAAATCGAACCAATTATACGTTGCTTTGTTGCTGTATCTCTTTGCAAGTATAGGTTTTCGATGTTTGAAAGTAGTTCGATACTACTATCAATTTGGATCATGTCAAAATTCTGTGGACTTCACAGAAAATCAAGCATAAATTTGGGTTAATCTAAATAAAAAGAATCCAACATTTCTGACTCCTCTAAATTGAGCTCTGAAAGCTTTTATTTTTGCATTAAATGATTCCGCCGAAGCGTTTG